>NZ_JBEXMT010000006.1:0-332231 GCF_040610675.1 Nonomuraea sp. NPDC003804 | reverse complement strand
GAAGTCCTCAAGACGGCCTCGAACATCAGCCAGCTCATCCGGAGTCACACAAAGATCATCTCACACAAGATCCCGAACTAACAAAGTACTACTAGCTTACTGCTCACCACTACTGCTCCCATCTGTAACAGGAGGCGACCTTGGCCACGGACAAGCCGGCGGCGCTGGAGGCCCTGATGACCCCTGACGACCTGACCGCGGCGCAGGCCGACGCCGCGCGCTGGCGCTACGGCTTCTTCGTGGTGCTGACCGGCATCATCGTGATCCTCGTCGCGTTCGGCGCCGCGGTGTTCGCCACCAAGGAGTTCGCCACGATGTTCGCCGGGGTCTGCGGCGTGATCGGCACCATCATCGGCGCCTACTTCGGCATCCAGGCCGGCCAGTCCGGCAAGGCGAGGGTGGAGATGGAACTGCACCGCGCCCACGAGCTCGCCGTACGGCTGGCCGCCTACGTGGGCACCGAGAACGCCCCCAGGGTGATCGACGACGTGCTGGGAAACAGGAGACGCTGAAGAATCGCCGGTTGTTCGGCAGGTTTCGCTGATCCCCGCGGGTCAGGGCCCAGGTAGACACTGAACCCATGCGCATCGGAGTGGACACCGGCGGCACGTTCACCGACGTCGTCGCGGTCGACGAGCGGACCGGTGAGATCTTCACGACCAAGACCCCCTCGACTCCCGCCAACCCCGCCGACGGCTTCATGGCGGGCATCGAGAAGGTGGGCGGCGGGCCGGTCACCGGGCTTGTCCACGGCACCACCGTGGCGACCAACCAGCTGCTCGAGGACAGGATCGCCGACCTGGGCTTCGTGACCACCGAGGGGTTCGAGTTCATCCTGGAGATCGCCAGGCAGAGCGTGCCCGACGGCTACGGCAACTCCTACTTCTGGGTCAAGCCGCCGCGGATCGTCCCGGTGCACCGGGTCAGGACCGTCGGCGGCCGGCTCGATCACCTCGGCGGGGAGGTCAGGCCGTTCGACGAGGATCAGGCCGTCGAGGTCGCCCGCTGGTTCAGGGATCAGGGGATCACCGCGATCGGCGTGTGCTTCCTGCACTCCTACGCCGACCCCGCGCACGAGCTGCGCATGCGGGAGGTGCTCGAGCGGGAGCACCCCGAGGCGGTGGTGTCGCTGTCGAGCGATGTGCTGCGCGAGTACAGGGAGTACGAGCGGTCGGTCACCACCCTGGTCGACGCGGCCGTCAAGCCGGCGATGCGGCGCTACATCGCCAACCTGTCCGAACGGCTCGGCATGCCGTACGCGGTGATGAAGTCCAACGGCGGCGTGCTGAGCGCCGCCGAGGTGGTGCACCAGCCGATCACCACCGTGCTGTCGGGCCCGGCGGCCGGCGCGCTGGGCGCCGCGCTGATCGCCTCCACGGCCGGGCAGCCGTCAGTGATCACGCTGGACGGCGGCGGCACCTCCACCGACGTGGCGGTGATCGTGGACGGGGAGCCCTCGCTGACCACCGAGGGGTCGATCGGGCGCTACCCGTGCAAGATCCCCATGATCGACATCGTGACCGTGGGCGCGGGCGGCGGCTCCATCGCGTGGATCTCGCCCGAGGGGACGCTCAAGGTCGGGCCCAAGTCCGCGGGCGCCGATCCCGGCCCGCTGTGCTACGGCAAGGGCGGCGGCGACGTGACGGTCACCGACGCGCACGTCTTCCTCGGCCGGATCCCGCCGCACCTGCTCGGCGGGGAGATCCCGCTCGACCGCGAGGCGGCGCGGCAGGGAATGGAGGCGCTGGCGGGCAAGCTGGGCATCACCCCTGAACGCACCGCGACGGGCATCCTGGAGATCAGCGCCTTCAACCAGTGCAACGCGATCCGCCAGATCACCGTCAAGCGCGGACTCGACGTGCGCGACTTCCCGCTCGTGACGTTCGGCGGTTCGGGGCCGCTGCTGGCCTGCCGCCTGATCGACATCCTGAACCTGCCCGCCGTCGTCGTGCCGCCCGACCCCGGCAACGTCTCGGCGTTCGGGCTGCTCACCGTGGACGTCAAGAACGACTACGTCCGCACCCACGTCACCCGCGAACCCGACGCGGACGCGCTGGCCGCCGTCTTCGCAGACCTGGAGGGCCAGGCCGTCGAGGCGCTCGAGCGGGAGGGCTTCACCTCGCCCGTCTGCCAGCGCGGCGCCGACCTGCGCTACTACGGCCAGGCCTACGAGGTGCGCGTGTCCGCGCCGCCCGGCCCTCCTGACGACCGCTGGCAGGCGGAGGTGGTCGCCCGCTTCCACGAGGCGCACGAGCGGCTCTACGGCTACGGCTACCGCGACGATCCCCGTCACGCCGTCGAGTGGGTCAACCTGCGGGTGTCCGGCATCGGGCCCATCACCCGTCCCACGATCCCCGTGCGGCCCGGACGCGACCGGCCGCCCGCCGAGCCGGGCAGCCGCCCCGTCTCCTTCGAGGACGCAGGGTGGGCCGCCTGCCCCGTGCACCCACGCGCCACGCTGTTCGCCGGCGACGTGGTCCGCGGCCCCGCCGTCATCGAGGAGTACGGCTCGACGCTGCCGCTGCACCCCGGCTTCACCGCCACGTGCGACGCCCACGGCAACCTGATCGTCCGCAAGGAAGGGACCGCCCCGTGACCGCCGACCCGATCCTCGTCGAGATCGTCGAGGGCACCCTCGCCTCCGTGGAGAAGGAGGTCGAGACCGCCATCGCGCGCACCGCCCGCTCCCCGATGATCCGCGACGCCCACGACTTCCGCGCCGGTATCCACGACGTCAGGCTGCGCAAGCTCACCGGCCGCTCCTACTCCGCGCTCGTCCAGCCGATCGTGCGCGACTTCCCCGTCGAGACCATGAACCCCGGCGACGTGTTCTTCCACAACGACGTCTACCTGTCCGAGGGTGGCATCGGCCACCTGCCCGACCTCTGCGTGACCGTCCCGGTCTTCCACGCCGGCGAGGTGGTGGCCTTCGTGCAGGCCTTCGGCCACCACGACGACATCGGCGGCGCCGTACCGGGCAGCATGCCCTCCCACGCGCGGTCGGTCTTCGAGGAGGGGCTGATGGTCCCGCCGATCAGGCTCTGGGACCGCGGGGTGCCCAACGAGGCGGCGCTGCGGATCATGACCCGCAACTCCCGGATGCCCGACTCGCTGGCCGGCGATCTCGACGCCGAATGCTCGGCCTGCCTGATGGGCGCGCGCAGGCTGGGAGAGCTGTTCGACCGGTACGGCAAGGCGGCCGTCGAGGAGTGCTTCGACGCCATCATCGCCAACACCACGGAGACCTTCCGCAGGGAACTGCTGTCGAAGATCCCGCTCGGCACCTACGTCTGGGAGGACTACGCCGAGCACGACGGCGTCGACGAGCCGCGCCTGCACACCCAGCGCATCACGCTCACCCGGCTGGAGGACCGCCTGGTGATCGACTTCACCGGCACCTCGCCGCAGGCCAAGGGGCCGATCAACCACGCGGGCGACTACGCCGACGGGGTGTTCATGAAGAAGTGGCTGGCGCCGATCCTGCGCAACCTGGCCGACACCCCGGCGCGGATGGCGGAGCTCGACGTCAACGAGGGGGTCGTCCCGCTCATCGAGATGAGGTTCCCCGAGAAGGGGACGCTGCTGACGCCGATCTTCCCCGCGCCGACCAACGCCAGGACCTTCGTCATCCTGCGGCTGCTGGGCGTGCTGGCCGGGGTGCTGGCCAAGGCCACCGGCGGCCGGATGCCCGCCGACCAGGAGACGATCAGGTACACCGGGGTCTACGGCGAGGACGCCGACGGCGTGCCGTACCTGATGAGGGAGGTGCTGGGCGGCGGCTCAGGCGGCCGGTGGTACGCCGACGGGGAGGACACCATCCACGTCGTGCCCGACTCGCGCAACATCCCGGTGGAGTTCGCCGAGGCGCGCTGGCCGTTCCGGGTGGAGCGGCTCGGGCTCGCGGTCGACTCCGGCGGTCCGGGGCTGTTCCGCGGCGGGCTGGGCTACGACAAGCACATCAGGATGCTGCGCGACGCCTCCTACATGTCGATCGCCGACCGGTCGATCCTGTCGTGCTGGGGGGTCAACGGCGGGCGGGCGGGGCGGCCCTTCACCGTCTCGGTGGCGGGACGCGAGATGGAGGGGCTGGTCGACGACCACCCCGTGCCGGCCGGCGAGATCATCCGCATCCGCACCACGGGAGGCGGCGGCTGGGGCTCGCCGTACGAGCGCGCCCCGCGGCGTGTGGCCGACGACGTGCGCGACGGGAAGGTGTCGGTGCGGGGGGCGCGGGAGGACTACGGCGTGGTGCTGGCCGACGGCGTGGTCGACGAGAAGGCCACGGCGGAGCTGCGCGCCGGGCTCGCCGCCACGCCCGCCACGTTCTTCGACCGGGGGCCCGGGTACCCGAGGCTGGCGGGCGGCCGGACCGCGGCGGAGGTGGACCAGCCCTGACGCGGGCGCGGGGGAAGCCCGCCGCCGCCACCCGCGCCCAGCTCGACGCGCTCGACGGCTGGAGATCACCGACAGGGTGCTGTCCACGTCGGTGCTCCGCTTCGCGCACGCCTTCACCGCGGCCACGGTGGACCCCGCCTCCGTGCTGTCGGTGCGCGCCACCGTCCGGCACGACGTCGGGATCTGGGCGACCGGCTACAACCCGTGGCAGGACACCCCCGGCGGGGGCGGCGGCACGATGGTCACGATGGGCATCCACGGCGTCGAGCTGCTCGTCGCCCTGCTCGGCCCGGCCGTACGGCTGGCCGGCGCGGCCGGCGCCGTCAGGCACTACACGGGCCTGCGCTCGGAGGACACCCATCCTCGACGTCCTCGTCCGCGCGCGCGAGGCCGTACCGGCCTGACCTGCCCGCACCCCATTGACAGGGCCAGACTCGCGAAGTTACGGTCTGGACCGTAAATGAGAGGAGTTCTGGGTGCGGACGGTAGTGGAGCTCGAGGAGCGGCTCGCGCGGCCCGGCGAGGGGCTGATCGCCGACATGGCCAGGCTCGACGGCGACATCATGATCCTTGGCGCGGGCGGGAAGCTCGGGCCCAGCCTGGTCAGGCTGGCGCTCAACGCCACCAAGGGCGACCGGCGGATCGTGGCGGTGTCCAGGTTCTCCGAGCCGGGCCTGGCCGACGCCCTCACGGCGGAGGGTGCCACGGTGGTCAGCGCCGACGTGGCCGACGAGCAGGCGCTGCGCGGCCTGCCCGACGTGGAGAACGTGGTGTTCCTGGTGGGCGCCAAGTTCGGCACGCAGGGCGCCGAGCACGCCACCTGGTTCACCAACTCCTACCTGCCCGGGCGGGTCGCCGACCGGTTCAGGGACAGCAGGATCGCGGCGCTGTCGACCGGCAACGTCTACCCGCTGGTCCCGGTGACCAGCGCAGGCGCCACCGAGGAGACGCCCACCGACCCGGTGGGCGAGTACGCGATGAGCTGCCTTGGCAGGGAGCGGGTCATGTCGCACTTCAGCGCGAAGTACGGCACCCGCCTGGCCCTCATCCGCCTCAACTACGCCGTCGAGCTGCGCTACGGCGTGCTCGTCGACCTGGCGCAGAAGGTCAACGCGGGTGAGCCCGTCGACCTGTCCACCGGCATGGCCAACGTCGTCTGGCAGGGCTACGCCAACGAGGTCACGCTCCGCTCGCTGCTGCACGCGTCCGCGCCGCCGTTCGTCCTCAACCTGACCGGACCCGAGCTGATCTCGGTACGGCAGGCCGCGATCGACCTCGGCCGGGCGCTCGGCAAGCAGCCCTCCTTCGTCGGTGAGGAGGCGCCCACCGCGCTGCTGTCCAACGCGGCCAGGTGCCACCGGCTGTTCGGCTACCCCGAGCTGACGCCGGCCGAGCTGATCGAGCTCACGGCTGCCTGGATCGCCGAGGGCGGCGCGCTGCTCGGCAAGCCGACCAAGTTCGAGCGCCGCGACGGCCGGTTCTGACCAGCATGCTCATCGATCAAGGGGGAAGCGACGTGCTCAGCACGGCTCCAGAGGCTCACACGTCCGTGCGCGACCTGTTCAGGCGCGGGCTGGTCATTCCCGCGCACCCGCTCGCGCTCGACGCCGACCGCAGGCTGGACGAGCGCCGCCAGCGGGCGCTGACCCGCTACTACGTGGCGGCGGGCGCCGGCGGTCTCGCGGTGGGCGTGCACACCACGCAGTTCGCCATCCACGGCACCGCGCTGCTGCCGCCCGTGCTGGAGCTGGCGGCCGAGACCGCCAGCGAGACCGCCCGCGAGGGCCGCGAGATCGTCCTGGTGGCGGGCGCGACGGGCCCGACCACGCAGGCGGTGGCGGAGGCGGAGCTGGCCAGGTCGCTCGGCTACCACATGGTGCTGCTCAGCCCCCACCGGGAACTGGACGAGGACGCCCTGATCGAGCGCGCCCGCGCCGTGGGCGAGGTACTGCCGGTCATCGGCTTCTACCTGCAGCCCGCGGTCGGCGGTCGTACGCTCTCGCGCGACTTCTGGACCAGGCTGGCCGCGATCGAGTCGGTCGTCGGCATCAAGGTGGCGCCGTTCGACCGCTACCGCACGCTGGACGTGCTGCACGGCGTGGTCAGGGCGGGCAGGGCCGAGCAGGTGGCGCTCTACACCGGCAACGACGACCACATCCTGGCCGACCTCATCACCACCCACCGCGTCGTCGTCGACGGCCGGCAGGTGGAGGTCGAGTTCGTCGGCGGGCTGCTCGGCCAGTGGGCGGTGTGGGTGAAGAAGGCGGTCGAGCTGCTCGACGAGGCGAAGCTGGCCCGCGCGGGCGACGACGCCGCCGTGCGCAGGCTGCTCGGCCTCGACGGTCACCTCACCGACGCCAACGCCGCCATCTTCGACTCGGCCAACGGCTTCCACGGCTGCATCCCCGGCATCCACGAGATCCTGCGCCGCCAGGGCCTGCTGGCGGGCCGCTGGTGCCTCGACCCGGCCGAGGACCTGTCTCCTGGGCAACTGGCCGAGATCGACCGCGTGTGGGCCGCCTACCCCTGGCTGCGCGACGACGACTTCGTGGCCGAGGGCCTGGACCGGTGGCTCGCCTAGAGCGTCAGCCGGTACAGGGTCAGCGGGCGGCCGCTGCTCCCGCTGGTCAGGTTCCCGGTGCGCTCGGCGAGCCCGGCCAGCTCCAGGCGGTGCAGCATGCGGCGGGCCGTCCGCTGCTGGACCGCGAGCCGTTCGGCGATCTCCCTGGTGGTCAGCGGTTCCCCGCCGGTCGCCGCGCGGGCCTCGAGCAGCTTCTCCAGCGTCGGCACCGACAGGCCGACCCGGCGGGCGATCACCGAGAGGTTCTGCTCGGCGGCGGGGGTCGCGCTGACCGACTCCAGCACGATGTCGGTGTCGGCGCGCAGCGACAGCACGGCGGCCACCTCGCCGATGCGCCGGGCGCGGGCCAGCGCCCTGCGCGCCAGGCTCTCGGCCTCGGCCGCGCTGCGGCCCAGCCCGAACCCCACCCTGACCACCTGGCCGGCCGTCGTCAGGCGCGACAGCATCGGCAGCCCGGTGAAGTTGCCGGTCGCGTCGGCCAGCGGCCCGCGCGTGGTGACCAGCAGGTGGGTGCCGCCACTGAAGGCGGCCAGCGTGCCGCCCAGCGCCGCCGCCTCCCGCAGCAGCCCCTCCTCGCTCTCGACCTCGATGAGGCCGAGGGCGATCTGCGCGTCCTCCTGCGCCTGGCCCTCCGCGGTCAGCAGCAGCTGGCGCAGCGCCACCCGCACCGAGTGGACCGACGGCGCCAGGCGCAGCACGTGCATGTCGTCGCGCAGCGCCTCGTGCACCGAGCTCAGGCAGGTGATCACCGCGTGCTCGCCGCCGCGCCGGTGGAAGGCCACGGCCTTCTTGGAGGTCATCTCCGGCCGGTAGGGGAGCGTGCGGACCTGCTCGGTCGGCAGCCCCGCCTCCTCGAACGTGGCGATGACGTCGGCGGCCGACAGGGTGTCGATGGACAGGCGCGTGATGTCCTGGCCCTCGTGCTGCAGCCGTACCAGAGCGGTCAGCAGCGTCGCCCCGGAGTAGTCGACGAACGCCGCGGGCCGGGTGAGCGCCTCGGCGTCGCGGGCCAGCATGTACGGCACGATGCCGGTGAACAACCAGCCCTCCACCGTGGTGGCGTGCGCCTCGACGATCGCGGGTGCCTGCGACTCGTGGTCGTAGTCGAGCCGCAGCGCGGTCACGCCCGGCTGCTCCTCGCACGTGGCCGCGACGTCGTCGACCAGATCGTGTGGGCCGACGACCCCGATGACGATACCCACCCACGCCTCCCTCTGCCCTATTACGGTCAAGACCGAAAGGTTAGCTCGTGAACCCGAAGTTTCCAACCATGGCCGACCCCGAGGGTCGCACGCTCGGCGACGAGGAGGTGGCGGCGGCCCTCGAACGGGTGATCCGTTCGGGCATGCTCAACCGACGTCAAGATCGACCAGCAGCCCTGGTACGGCAGGCAGGAGAAGATCACCACGGCCCTGGCCTCGAAGACGGGCTTCGACCTGGTCGTGCTCGGACCCGACTGGCACTGGAACGACTTCCTGTGGCCGCTGGTCATCGCGCAGAGCGACGCCACCCGGACGCTAAGCGATCATGAGTACGGCGATCGACGCGCGGGCCGCCCGGCTGCGCGACCGCCTGCGCGGCGCGCTGGTGGCCGCCGCCGCGACCCCGATGACCCGCGCGGGCGAGGTGGACCTCGACATCGCCGAGCGCTACTTCCACCGGCTCGTCGCCACCGGTGCCGACGCCCTCGCCGTCCTGGCCCATACCGGCCGGGGCCCGTTCCTGCCGCCCGAGCTCAGGCGGGAGCTGATCCTGCGCGCCCGCACCGCCGGCGTCCCCGTGATCGTGGGCGTCGGCGGCGCCCCGGCCCCGGCCGTCCCCTCCGGCACGCCCCCGTACCCACGCGCTGCCCCGGAGTCGCGTCCCGGGCCCAGGGAAGGCACGGGCGGGGGACCGGACCCCGCCCCGCGCTCGGCCGCCGGTCAAGAGTCAGGTCTCGCGATGCACACGGGCCGCCGACCACGGGAAGGCGCGGATCGCGCGGCATCTCCTGTGGAGGGCGAGAGGGCGGTCGAGAGGACCGTGGCGGATGCACGGATGGCCGCCGAACTCGGCGCGGACGGCGTCCTCGTGTTCCCCTCACCGGGCGACCGGCTGGCCGAGCACGAGGCCGTGTGGCAGGCCGCCGGGCTGCCGATGATCGCCTTCGACCTGTACACCGCCCCGTGCCCGCCCGCCGTCCTCGACCGGATCCTGCGCCACCCGGGCGTCGCGGGCCTGAAGACGGCGCTGCTGTCGGACGCCATGGGCTGCCAGGAGACGATCGCCATGACGCGCGAGGCGGGAAGGCTGGCGATCACGGGGGAGGACCGCATGTTCGGCCCCTCCCTGCTGTGGGGCGCCGAGGCCGCGCTCGTCGGCATCGCGGCGGCCCGCGTGGCCGAGACCGCCGAGGTGATGCGCGCCTTCCAGGGCGACGACCTGCGCGCCTTCGAGAAGGCGTCGGCGCGGCTCGACCGGCTCGCCGCGGCCACCTTCACCGCGCCGATGGAGGGCTACGTCCAGCGCATGCTCTGGCTGGCCGCCGACGAGGGGCTGATCCCCGGCTCCCACGCCCACGACCCGTTCGGCCCCGGGCTGCCCGACACCGAACGCCCCGCGGTCCTCGCCGCGTCCGCCTGACGCCCGTCGAACGACCGCCGCGTGATGGCGGTCCAGGCCACCCCTGGAGGCACCCTCGTCCTGGACAGCGAGGCGCTCGCGAAGGCCGCCCTACATCTAGCCCATACGTCCGGGTCACACGGACACGGACGCCATGAGCGATCCGTCGGCACACCTGACTCCACCGTCACCTGAAGGGGACGCGCGGGTGACGGACCCCGCCGGTCAGGACGGCCGGCTGTAGGGGGAGACGGCGATGCTGACCAGGTCGCGGCTGGTGTCGCCCGCCGCCGTCTTCGAGGTCGACGCCGCCACCGGGGCGGCCACCCAGCTGCCCACCCCGCCCGGGCTCGACCCCGCGGGGAGCCGTGGCCGCGGGGGCGTCGAGCCGGGAGCTAGGAGAGGTCGAGGACGGCGTCGGCACGCCGCCTGGTGCCGTCCTCGGCGAACCACCGTTCCTCGGCCGCGAACCACTCCACCCACCGCTGTTCGAGGCCGGGACCGTCGCGCTCCAGCACCCTGGCCATGCGCACCTCCCGCGGCGCCTCCACCCACACCGTGAAGGACACCGGAGCGCCGCGGCGGGCCGTACCGACGCCCTCGATGACCAGCACGGGCGCGGCGGGCACGATCACCTCCTCGGCGTGGACGCCGCGGACCCAGTCGTAGCGGCGGAAGGAGCCCGGCCGTCCCTCGCTCAGCGGGCGCAGCACCCGCTCCTCCAGCGCGGCGAACCACGGCCCAGGACCCTCCTCCCACGGCACGGGGAAGTCGTCGCTGTGCACCACCTGTGCACCGAGAGCGGGCCCCAGCCGGTCGGCGAACGTCGTCTTGCCCGAGCCGGCCGGTCCGTCGACCGCGACGACACGGGTGCGACCGCAGGACGGCGGCCTTGCCATGATGCGTCTCACCAGGTGATCCATCCGACCGATCCTGCCATGGTGGAACAGGGACCTGACTGTCGAGCGCTGCCTCTCGCCTGCGAGGCTGGTAAGGCCGTAAGCTCGGCGACCACCACTGGAGGTTGATCTTGCGCGGACTCCTCGGCGACATCGTCGTCCTCGATCTGTCGCGGGCCCTGGCGGGCCCGCACGCCGCCCAGATGCTCGGTGACCTCGGCGCCAAGGTGATCAAAGTCGAGCATCCCCGGGGCGGCGACGAGTCACGCGGCTGGGGGCCGCCCTTCGTCGGTCCCGAGCACGACATCTCCACCTACTTCCTGTCCGCCAACCGCAACAAGCAGTCCATCGCGGTCGACCTGAAGTCGGAGGAGGGCAGGCGGCTCATCGAGCGCCTGGTACGGCACAGCGACGTGCTGATCGAGAACTTCCGCACCGGAGTGCTCGACCGCCTCGGCTTCCCCGTCGAGCGCCTGCACGAGCTCAACCCCCGCCTGGTGGTGCTGTCCATCACCGGCTTCGGCCACGACGGCCCCGAAGGCGGCAGGCCAGGCTACGACCAGATCGCCCAGGGCGAGGCCGGCCTGATGTCGCTGACCGGGCCCTCGCCGGACGAGCCGTACCGGGTGGGGGCCTCCATCGCCGACCTGCTGGCGGGCATCCACGGCGCCTACGGCGTCGTCGCCGCCCTCTACGCGCGCGAGCGCACCGGCAGGGGCGAGGTGGTGCGCACCTCGCTGCTGGCCGCGGTGACCGGCGTGCACGCCTACCACGGCACCGCCTGGACGGTCGGCGGCCAGGTGCCCGTCGCGGGCGGCAACCACCACGCCTCCATCGCCCCCTACGGCGCCTTCCACTGCGCCGACGGGATGCTGCAGATCGCCGTCGCCAACGACGTGCAGTGGCGCAAGGTGGCCGCCTTGCTGGACATCGACCCCGATGACGCGAAGTATGCGACGAACAGGCAGAGGTTCGCGCACAGGGATGAGCTGATCGTCGAGATGGAGAAGGCCCTGGCCCGTCACGACCGGGCGCACTGGCTGACCGCGCTCGCCGAGCTCGGCGTGCCCGCGGGCGCCATCCGCACGCTGGACGAGGTCTACGCGTGGGACCAGACCCGCTCCCAGGGGCTGGTCGTCGAGGTGGACCATCCCGTGCTGGGCCGCATCGAGCTGCCGGGGCCGCCGCTGCGTTTCGACGGCGCCGAGCCGGTCGAGCACACCGCGCCGCCGGCGCTCGATCAGGACGGCGAGGACGTACTTTCCTGGTTGGCGGAACGGGAACGGTGACCGGCGCGTCAATTCTGCAGCACTCGACGACAGCAGGGGAGCAGTGGTGAGCCGGCCGGACGCGCGCACTCTCATCGAGACGGTCCTGGACAAGGGATCGTGGAAGTCATGGGACACGCCGCCCGCCGACCCCTCGCAGCCGGGCTCCTCCTATGCCGAAGAGCTGGCCGCCGCCCGCGCGAAGAGCGGCTACGACGAGTCGGTGATCACCGGTGAGGGGTTCCTCGGCGGGCACCGGGTGGCCGTCATGGCCTGCGAGTTCTCGTTCATGGCCGGCTCGATCGGCGTGGCGGCGGCCGAGCGGCTGGTGCTGGCGGTCGAGCGGGCCACCAGGGAGGGGCTGCCGCTGCTGGCCTCGCCGGCCTCCGGCGGCACCCGCATGCAGGAGGGCGCGCTCGCCTTCACCCAGATGATCAAGATCGCGGCGGCGGTGCAGCGGCACCGTGACGCGGGCCTGCCGTACATCGTCTACCTGCGGCATCCGACCACCGGTGGCGTCTTCGCCAGCTGGGGCTCGCTCGGGCACGTGACGGCGGCCGAGCCGGGGGCGCTCATCGGGTTCCTCGGCCCGCGCGTGTTCGAGTCGCTGCACGGCTACGCCTTCCCCGAGGGCGTCCAGGTGGCCGAGAACCTGTTCACGCACGGCCTGGTGGACGCGGTCGTCTCGGCCGAGGACGCCCGCGCCATGGCCATCAGCGCGCTGACCGTGCTGACGGCCGGCAGGAGCGGGCTCGAGGCGGGGGCCGCCCCCGAGGAGGACCTGCGTCCGGTGGAGGCGTGGGAGGCCATCACCCGCTCGCGCCGCGACGACCGGCCGGGCATCCGCACGCTGCTGAAGCTCGCCGCCACCGACGTCACCCCGCTGAACGGCACCGGCGAGGGCGAGGCCGATCCGGGGCTGCTGCTGGCCCTGGCCAGGTTCGGCACGGCGCCGGCCGTCGTGCTCGGCCAGGACCGGCGCACGCAGCGGGCGACGGGACCGTTCGGGCCCGCCGGGCTGCGCGTGGCCAGGCGCGGCATGCGCCTGGCCGCCGAGCTCGGCCTGCCCCTGGTCACCGTGATCGACACCGCGGGCGCCGCCCTGTCGAAGTCGGCCGAGGAGGGCGGCTTGGCCGCCGAGATCGCCCGCTCGCTGGCCGACCTGGTCATGCTCGACGCGCCGACGGTCTGCCTGCTGCTCGGTGAGGGGGCGGGCGGCGGCGCGCTGGCCCTGCTGCCTGCCGACAGGGTGCTGGCCGCCCAGCACGCCTGGCTGTCGCCGCTGCCGCCCGAGGGCGCCTCGGCCATCCTCTACCGCAGCGTCGACTTCGCCCCCGAGATCGCCCAGGCGCAGGGCGTGCGCGCCACCGACCTGCGCCGCGACGGGATCGTGGACCGCGTCATCCCCGAGCGGCCCGACGCCGCCTACGAGCCGCAGGCCTTCTGCGAGCGGGTGGCGCGGGCGCTGGAGTACGAGATCGCGCGGTTGCTGGCGACGCCGAAGGCGGACAGGTTGCCTGCCCGCCTGGCGCGTTACCGCTCGCTCGGGATCTAGCGCCGCCAGATCTCCTTGCCTGCCTGGTCGTAGCCGACCACGTGCACGTCCAGGTTGTCCTTCGTCGTGCGGGCGGAGAACAGGGTGAAACCGAGACCCCACGGGTCGGACCGCAGCGTCGCGGTCAGGCGGGCGCCGTCCGGGTAGACGAGCTCGACCTTGGCCGTCTTCTTGACCGTCCATCCGGCGAGGACGTTCTGGCCGTGGCTGTAGGTGGCGTCCTCGATCCTGTGCGGTTCGACGGCGAAGCGCCCCCCGGCCCCCCAGATGATCATGCAGCCGTTCTGGTGGGTGATGCTCGCTCCGCCCTCCAGGGCGGCGGCCGGGCCGACGGGCGGGGAGACCGTGCACGCGTCGGGCGCGTCGCCGCCGACCGAGGCCACCGTGTCTCCCCTGGCGTCGCTCAGCACGAACTGCTCGCTGCCGCCGGGGTAGGGGACGGCCCAGATCTTCAGCGGCGCGCCGGCGGGCGCGTACATGGTGCCGCGAGCACCGGACTTCACCGCCTCGACCTGGGTGGCCTCGGATCCGGCCACCCCGATCGCGCTCTTGCCGAGGTCGAGCAGGCGGCGGGCGTCACCGGGCCCGACCGGCTCGAAGGCGTCGCACGTGGTCTTGGTCCCCGGGGTGGAGCGGCACAGGCCGTCCCAGGTCCTGCCGTCGGCGAGCGTCACCTTGCTGAACCACACCTTCGCCTCGCCGATGGTGACCACCTCGCCGATCGGCGGGTGCGGGTCCCAGGCGGGCTTGTCGGCGGGATGGTCGTCGCGCCACAGCTGCCTGCCCGCCTCGTCGTAGCCCACCAGGGTGAAGCCTTCGAGGTAGAGGTCGCCGGTGACGGCCCGCTCACCCGCGAACAGGCTCACCCCCACCTTCCACGGGTCCGGCTTCACCGCCGCCGTCAGCGCCTTGCCGTCCTTGCGGACCAGCTCCACCTTCGCGGTGCCCCGGCGGGCGATGCCGAACCAGTGGCCGCTGTTGACCCGCAACTGGACCGCCATGGGCTTGCCGCCCAGGTCGTCGAGCGTCAGGTTGTCGACCCTGACCAGGTGGAGTCCCACCTCGCGGCCCTCCAGGGTCCAGATGAGATTGCGGTCGGGGGTGTCGTAGGGCCGCACGCTGAGGTCGCCGAGCTTCACGGCGGCGCCCGCGGGCTTGCCCTGCGCGGACTCGGGGAGCATCGTGATGCCCCGCAGCCGCTGGGAGAGGACGCGGCCGCCGGCGTCGGCGAACTCGTAGGAGGTGACCTGATCCGTGCTGGGGTAGGCGACCGTCCAGATCTTCATCGGGGCCCCCGAGGGCTGGTGGAGGGTGCCGGTGAAACGGGCCCCCTTCGCGGTGACCGCCGTCACCGTCGCCACCTCCTGGCGCGCGCCACCGTAGTCGAGGATGGTCTCACGCAGCGGCACGGACTGGGTCGTCCCCTCGAACCAGCCGGCGTTCCGCATCGCCTTCGCGCCGGCGTTCTCGCCGCACATGCTCGAGGAGGCGCTCCCCGCGTACTGCACGTCCCGGCAGAGCGCGAGCAGGCCCGCGTCGTTCTTGCCGTACCACAGGCGCATCGGGCGGTCCTCGGTCGGGTTGTCGATGACGAGCGCCTCGCCCACCGGCTTCGGGTCCTTCGGCGGGCCCATGGTCGTCTGCCTGTCCTGGCCCCCGTTGAGCAGGAAAGGCACGAGCAGGGCCACCAGCGCGACCGGCAGGGCGGCCAGCACGACCGGCCAGACCCACCGGCCCCGCCGGACCCGCCGCTGCACCTCGATCCAGGCCGTCGGGCCGGCCTCGAAGGTCATGGCGCGGGCGTCGAGCGCGGCACGCAGCCGCTCTTCCAGGTCGTTCACAGCTTCCCCCTCAGTGCCGCCAGCCCCCGGCTGGCGTGTGTCTTGACTGAACCGGGCGACACGCCCATGGCGTCGGCGATCTCTCGCTCGGACAGGTCGAGCCAGTAGCGCAGGATCAGCGCCTCCCGCTGGCGGCGCGGCAGCGTGTCGAGGGCGGCCAGCAGCTCCCGGTGCTCCTCGGCCACGATGACGGCGTGCTCGCTGCTGCGGGCCGGCTCGGGGGGTTCTGGACGGCGCAGCCGGCTGAGGCGCAGGTGGCGCAGCCGGTTACGGGTCAGGTTGCAGACGGTCGCGCGCAGGTATCCGAGTGTCGCCGCGTCGTCGCGCAGGCGGCGGCCGTGCAGCCTGGCGAACGCCTCCTGGGCGATGTCCTCGGGGTCGTCGGCGCCCAGCAGTCCCGCCAGCCGTACCAGGGACTGGTACTGCGCGGCGAACAGCTCCGCGAAGGTGGGGGCCGCGGGCGCCATGGTGGGTGTTTCCATCACGTACCAGAGACACCCGTCGTGGCGACCGGTTGACCGGAGGAGTCGAGGAAATCGAAACCGCGCACCCGCGCGCCGGGGACGGTCACCGTCCAGATGGAAAGCGGCGCCCCCGCGGGCCGGTGGACGGTGCCGCTGACCGTGGCGCCTTCCACGGTGCGCGCGCGCACGCCGGCCACGCCGGGCCGGGCGGCGCCGTAGTAGAGGTCGCCCTCGCGGTCCTCGGCCCACGCCGGCTCGGGCCGGTCGGACACGTCGTGGCCGCAGGAGCGGGGCCCGCACAGCCGCAGGTCGCCGTCCTCGTCGGTGGTGCGGGCGAACCACAGCCGCACCGGCGGGTCCGAGACGGTCAGCACCTGGCCGACCGGCGCCTTGCCCTGCATGACCCGCTGGTAGATCTCGGACGTCTCCGGAGCCTCGCCGCACCCCACCAGGACGATGGGCACGAGGGCGCATAACCATCGCATGCCAGGAGAGACGCCCGACCGGGCGGCCGGTTGACCGGGGTCAGCCGACCGGCAGGCGTTCCACCCTGATCGAGAAGACCTCCTCGCGGGGCACGACCACCTCATAGGCCCCATGGTCGACCATCCAGTAGCCGAGCGCCTCCGCTTTCATGCCACTGTGGCCGGTGTAGGCGATGTGGAGGCCGTCGTCGTCCTCGTCGAGGACCACGCACGGCTCGCCGCCGAACGCGCCGACCGTGCGCACGAGCACCAGCCACTCCAGCTCGGAGCGGTCCACGGTGCGCCGCCAGTAGCCGGAGGCCGCCTCGAAGCCGTCCAACTCCTCCTCGCTGAACAGCACGACCTCGTCGCTGTCGGGCCCGATCGCCGCCGGGTGGGTGCGGCCCCGGTGGCGGGCGACGAAACCCGACGCCACGGGCACGATCTCGTCGCTCATGACGACGGCCGCCAGGTGAGCCCGTCGTAGGCGGCGAACGGCCGCTCGCCCGCGCCGCTGACGTGCACGATCTCCGCTCCCGCCGGGATGGGCATGGGCGTGGTGTGGAACTGGGGCACCACGTGCTCGCGCGAGGTGGTGAACCCGTTGCCCGCGAACGGCGGCGCGTCGCTCCAGTCGCCGCCCATGTGCGGCCCGTACGGCACCGCGTAGGTGTCCACGTCGCGTGCGTACCACCGCATCAGGTAAAGCTCGGGCACGTGGGCGCTCAGCTCCGATCCCTCGAAGGACAGGTCGAGCCCCAGGAATAACGCCCGGGGCGTGGTCAGCCGCACGCAGTCCTGCACGCGGTAGACGTAGCCGGAGATGACCGTGCGCTTGCCCGAGAGGTAGGGCACGAGCAGCCGGGGCGGCACCACCTTCTGCATCTGCGTCCTACGCTCGTTCACGACACCACTTTACGATCTCTTGGCCGTCACGATCCAAGAACCCCGCCAATCGCGGCGGCCCCTGGTCAGGGCAGCCGGCCCACACCCAGCACCCGGTGCTCGAGGCACGGCAGCGTGGCGCGGGCGGAGGCGGTCAGCTCGGCGTCGAGCTCGACCACCTGCACGCCCGGTGCGCTACCCAGATCGGCGCGCACCACGCCCAGCGGGTCGACCAGCATGCTGCGCCCGACGCCGAACCCGTCGCTCGCCTCGGCGGGATTGGGCGCCTGGTCGACGGCGGCGGTCCACATCGTGTTCTCCAGCGCCCTCGCCCGCACGAGCGTGATCCAGTGGTCCTCCTTGAGGGGGCCCGAGCTCCAGGCCGCGATGACGGCGAACATGTCGGCGCCCCTGTCGACCAGCGCCCTGGCCAGCTCGGGGAAGCGCAGGTCGTAGCAGGTGATGAGCCCGATCCGCAGCCCGGCCAGCTCGACCACCGTGGGCTCGGAGCCGGGGGCCACCAGCTCCGACTCGCGCGAGCCGAAGGAGTCGAACAGGTGGATCTTCCGGTAGGCGGCCCTGACGGCGCCCGAGGCGTCGATCGCGACCGCGGTGTTGTGGACGCGGCCCTCGCCCGGCTCGAAGACGCCGGCGATCACCGCGACGCCGTGGTCGCGGGCCGCCTCGGCCAGGCCGGTCACGAAGGGGCCGTCCAGCGGCTCGGCCAGCTCGGTGATGCGCCTGCCGTACCTGGTCAGGGTGGCCTCGGGAAAGATCGCGAGGTCGGCGCCCTCGGCCCTGGCGATGGCCTCGGTAGCCCGCTTGAGGTTGGTGGCGGGGTCGGGGGCGACGGGCAGCTGGCAGAGGGCGATTCTGGTCACGTCTCGAGATTATGCCCGGCTGGAACCCGGCGGCCAGATCACCCGCACCGGCATCCCGGCCTGTCTGGCCATGGCCACCACGTCGGCGGTGCCGCCAGGGCCGCGCGGCGCGGTGCCGTCCCATACGGCGACCAGCTCGTCGGCCTCGGACAGCATGGCCTGCGCCGCGGCCAGGTAGGCGGGCACGCCCGCCTCCTCGAAGGGCAGTTCGAGTACGTGGGTGGCCTTGCCGAGCAGCATGTCGTAGGTGTGGCGGGCGTCGGCGGGCAGGCTCTCCCGGTAGCGGCGGGCGGGCAGGACGGCGTGCAGTTCGCCGCCCGCCGCGATGGTCTCTGCCGCGAAGATCTGGTCGGACCCTTCCGCCAGGCACGACACGCCGACCAGGCCGGGACCCGCGCTCGCCAGCTCGTCGCGCAGGGCCTGGCCGACCAGCTCGACCGTGTGCGGCGTGAGCTCGCGGTGTCCCGTCACGGCGAACCTCGTCATCGCGTCCTCACCACCTGGAAGCCCGCCAGGGCCAGGATGCCCGGCAGGTTCCTGATCGTGTCGCGGTCCTTTTCCTTCGCCGATGCTGACAAAGTGGACCAGTCTCCTATATCGGGATGTGTCTTGTTCTCATCATCCCGCAAGGGGCCGTGGGACCAACCGCGGGTCACCATCATGCGTACCCAGCGCACGTGCTCCATCTCCGCCAGGAGCTCGATCTCCTCCTCGGCGAAGGAGAAGCCGAGGTCCGGGTCGACGCGCGGGCCGAGCGCGCACCCGACCTCCTTCAGCTTCCTGCCGATGTCCTCGGCCAGCAGCCGGTTGGACTCCCGCTTGTCCTCCTCGAGCTCCTCCCACGGCACCAGCGAGGAGTTGACCGCGAACCTGCCGCCCCTGCCGCGCTGGTCGGCCAGGTAGTGGTTGTGCGTCGCCTTGGCCAGGGTCTCCACCAGGTCCTCGGCGATCAGCCGCGGGTCGCCCGCCGCGTCGGTCACCGGGAAGACCCTGAGCGCGCCGTCCAGGCCCTCCAGCAGCGTGGAGTCGAAGGCCGCCGCGTGGTCGACGCGGACGACCAGCGAGCCGGGGCCGCCGCCCCACAGCCGCAGCGACGTGAGCGCGACCTTCAGCGCGAGGTCCTGGTCGGGGTAGCAGACGTAGACGCGGCGCGAGGCGTGCGGCAGCACCTCGGGCAGGCTCACCTGCTCCGGCTCCAGGTCGATCGCCTCGAGGTCGCAGGCGGTCAGCAGCAGGTCGTGCCGGGCGCACAGGGCCGCCGTCGCGCCGGTCGCGTCCGCGTCGACGACGGTGACCGGCAGCGGCCCGGCCTCCCGCGCCCGCGGGCGCCAGTGCCGGGCCAGCTCCAGCAGCAGCGTCCGGCCGAACGTGCCGAGGCCGATGACCATGACCGGGTCCGGTGTGGTGATCGGGTCGTTGTCCAGCAGCACGCGGGCCGCGAGCGTGTCGGGGTTGAAGAAGTCCAGGTGCAGTCCCGTCGGCCGGGTGAGTCCGAGCCGCCGGGCACGCAGCGCGGCGCACATGTCGGGGTCGGAGATGAGCCCGTAGGCGGCCAGCGGGCGGGCCTTCGGCCGCGGCAGGGCGTGCGCGGCCAGCGCGATCGCGGTGTTGGTCGCGCTGTCGGCCTCGCAGGCGTACAGGACGGCGGCGCGTTCGATGCCCGCCGCGCGCAGCACGGCGGGATCGCGCGGGTCGCCCTCCACGTGCAGCACCCCGCGGTCGGCGTGGGGCGTGGGGGAGATCCGCACCACGCCGCGGCCGGCCGCGCGCAGGCGCGTGGTCAGCACGCCCGCGAGCGGCCCGGTGCCGCAGATGACCGCGTGGCCGCGCGAGCCGCGGGCGCGCAGGCGGCGGATCTCGGTGGAGAACAGCAGCAGCAGACCGGCGACCAGGGCGTAGATCGTCGCGGCGGGGGCGGTGAAGCGGGCCACCTCCAGCGCCCATCCCAGCGGCTTGTGATCGACGTCGAACGGAGCCGGATCGAGGACGAACAGCTGCAGCGAGTAATAGACCAGATCGAAGGCCGAGGCCCCGGGCTCGAGATACGCGGCGAATCCCACCAGGCCGAGAACGAATGACGCGAGCACCAGTACGGCGAATGACAGCCGCAAAGCCATTACGTCACGATATTTTGTGTCGCCTTTGAAAGTCCAGTTGTTCGTCGTGTATTCATGTCTGCATGGACCCCGTCAATGCGTTTCTCGCCTGGTCCACCGAGGCTGAGGGCTCCGAGTCGGTCATCAGGGCGGTCCAGTCGGTGAAGAGCCAGCTGGCCGAACGTCATTTCGACGTCTACGACTGGAGCGAACAACCCCATAGCCGCAACATCGGCATCGAGATCCAGGAGAAGATCCGCAGGTCGGACATTCTCATCCTGGAAGGAAGTACGGTTCGCCCCAATTTGGCATTTGAAGTCGGTTTTGCGCGAGCGTTGGATTTGCCTGTCGTCGTCATCAAGCAGGAGGGCACCAGCGAGCTGCCCGAAGACTTCGGCGCGCCGCGATACCTCAACTATCCGAGTGCCAGCAACGACGCCGGGTTCAGCAAATTCGAGACCGATTTCGGCAGGTTGCTCGACCGTCTGGAGCTGGAGTCGCTCAGCCCCGGCCATCGGGCGCTGCGCCGCAAGCTGACCCAGCTGCACGGCGGCCTGCAGTCGGTGCTCAGCAACCACGACAGCGACCACCCGCAGCTGCACCTGCGCAGCGGCTGGCTGGAGGCGCTCGCCTCCGAGGTGCGCAACTCCGGCCCGTCCAACCTCGTCACCGACGCCGACTACTACTCCCACTGCTTCGCCGAGCTGCGCGACTGGAACGACGGCCCGATCAGGGCCATCGCCGACCTGACCGACAACACCGAGACCTTCTGGCAGACCGACCTCGAGCACCCCGAGCTGATGAGCTCCCAGGTCACCGAGCGGATCTTCCTCATCGACTGGCGGCTGTTCTTCCAGGGCGAGGCGGAGCTGTCACGGCACATGTCCATGTGGCGTGACCACATCGGCAGCCTGGCCGACAGCAGCTACGAGATCTACGTGGCCGCCGTCGACGACGTGGGGCTCGGCGTGCGCCATCCCTTCGGCGACACCGCCGTCGGCGCCCACCTGCTGCTGCTCAACCCCGACTGCATCGGCGGCTACCGGAGCAGGCTCGACAGCGACTTCGGCGAGCGGCGCATGCTCCACATCGAGCGCGACCGCCACCGCTTCAACCTGGCCAACCGCTACTACGACGCGGTCAAGGCGCGGGCGGTGCGGTTCGACCCCAACCACGACTTCCACACCCTCAAGCGCGAGTGGCTGCGCAAGCTGGAGATCGGCAGGTGGGACGAGCACTGGACGCTGCGCACCGAGCACCGCTCCCCGGCCTACTTCGACCGCTACGACCAGCACATCCGCACCTGGATCCCGATGTACGACGACCTGATCCAGGACTGCTCGGCCACCGTCGCCAGCGAGATCCTGCGCATCTTCCAGGAGATCGACATGTCGGTCTCGGTCCTGGAGATCGGGTACGGCACCGGCAGCCTCACCTCCGCGATCGTCCCGTGGATCCGCACCCTGTGCGAGCCGTTCGAGCAGCTCGGCCAGCTCTACCCGGTCGACCGGTACCGCGCGATGGACCGCGCGGTGCAGATGCGCAAGCTCGCCCACAAGAAGATCGGCGACGACCTGAACCGCTGGGTGCGCCTGCTCAACAAGACCGCGTGGGACGACGTCGAGGACAACATCACCTACAACGTCATCTTCGGCTCGCTCGTCACCCACTTCCTGTTCGGCCAGAACCCCACCGACGAGTCGATCGACTCCTTCTTCGCCGAGTGCGCCAGGCGCCTCGAACCCGGCGGCAGCCTGGTCTTCTCCGACTGCTTCGCCCCCGACGACGACCACGAGCGCACGTCGGCGGTGGCCGCCTGGCGGACCTGGATGATCGACAACGGCCTCTCGGAGGACTACGCGGAGGCCTACCTGGCCGGCAACCAGGACATGGTCAACGCCGTGTCCGTGCCCCGCGTCGCGGCGGGCGCCGAGCGTCACGGCCTGCGCCTGGTCAAGGAGAAGCTGGTCGGCTCCACGCAGATGTTCCGCCTGCTGGTGTTCCGCTCCGCGCGCTGAGCGCCGCGGCGTAGGCCAGCGCCTGCGCCCGCGCGCAGGCGCCCACGGCCTCGTCGGGCGGCAGGAACCGCGGATCGTGCAGGCCGGCGTGGACGAACCCGGGCGCGCCGCCCAGCCCGACGAAGGCCATCAGCGTCGGCCACGCGGTGCCGTAGTGGGCGAAGTCGTCGCCGCCGCACGAGTGCCAGGCCGGGGCCGGCGCGAACCCGGCCGTCGCCGCCCCGCGCCTGGCCGCCTCGGCCAGCGCGGGGTCGTTGACCAGCGGCGGCTCGCTCTTGGTGACGGTCAGCCTCGCGGCGCACCCGTGGGCGGCGGCCACGTGCTCGGCGCACTCCCTGACGGCCGACAGCAGCGCGCGCTGGTCGGCGGTGTCCAGCGCGCGGAGCGTGACCAGCGCGTGGCCGGCGCCGGGGATCACGTTCTCCGCGGTGCCCGCGTGGACGGCCCCCACGGTGAGCGTGGCGCCGTGGACCGGGTCGATCCGCCGCCCCACCAGCCCGTGCAGCGCCACCACCAGGTGCGAGAGCGCCAGCACCGGGTCCCTCGTGCGGTGCGGGTAGGCGGCGTGCCCGCCGAGCCCCTCGACGTCGATCCTGATCGCGTCGGCCGCCGCGTTGACCGTGCCGGGGTCGGCGCCGATCGTGCCCCACGGCAGGTCGGGGTGGACGTGCACGGCGACCACCGACTCCACCCCCTCCGCCGCCAGCTCGCCCTCGCGCAGCAGCGCCACGGCGCCCGACGGGTGCCGCTCCTCGCACGGCTGGAAGACGGCCACCAGCGGCGCGGGCAGTTCCGTCCTGCGCGCCGCCCGCACCAGCGCGACCAGCGCGGCCAGGTGCACGTCGTGGCCACAGGCGTGCATGTGCCCGTTGGCCGAGGCGAAGGCCGCGCCGGTCAGCTCGGCCAGCGGCAGCCCGTCGAGCTCGGCGCGGACGCCGATCGCGGGCTCGCCCTCCGGCCCCACCCTGACGATCATCCCGGTGCCCGCCACGACCCGGTGGGGCAGCGGCAGGTGCTCGGCGATGACGCCGCAGGTCTCCACCTCCGCGCCCCCCGGTTCGGGTACGGCATGCAGCCGGTGACGCAGGCGGATCGCGTCAGGCAACTCGTCGTCCAGCAGGCGAAGGAGGGCGCTCAGCGTCACGAACGGAGTATGAGCCGGTTCGGCACCGGTTTCCACCAGGTGAGCATCCGCCACACCCATTCGAGCGGACCGTATCTGAACACCGACAGCCACCACCAGCTGAACAGCAGCTGCGCGAGCACCGTCACGCCCGCCACGGCGAGCACCGGCCAGCGCATCGGCGCGGTCAGCACGATGACCACGGTGCCCGACACGTAGTTGGTCAGCGCCATCCTGCCCATCGGCTCCAGCCAGCGTGGCCGCAGGAACAGCACGAGCGTGGAGTAGGCGGCGGCGCCCGCGAGCGCCGCCGTCACGTAGACCCACCACTCGTCGGTCCGCAGGTAGAGCGAGCCGAGCGCCGCCGAGACGACCGCCGACACGCCGAACCCCGGCAGCAGCCACCCGCGGCCCGGCCGCAGGTCCATCAGCGCCATGCCGATCAGGAACAGCCCGGGGATGATCAGGATGCCGCCGCCCACCCACACGCCCCACGCGGTGGCCGCCACCCCGAGCACCAGGACGGGCCAGCCGCCCGACAGGAACGATGCCGGCAGCAGCACGCCGATGCCGAACAGCGCGTAGTCGGTCAGCACCTCACCCTCGTACCAGGTGTGCTGGATCAGCCCGAACGCCAGCAGCCACAGCAGCCTGCGCAGCAGCACCCACCGGCCGGCGCCGCGCAGCACCAGCGCGAAGCTGACGCCGAACAGCAGCGAGAAGATCGGGTAGAAGCGGCCCTGGAGGAACGTCTCGACCCACCACTCGCTGTCCGGCGCCTGGGCGTGCTGCCAGGTGTTGACCAGCATGATGCCGCACACCGCGAAGCCGCGGAGCGCGTCGAGCTCTCTGATGCGCGTCACAGGAACCAGGACCACCACCATACGGGGAAACCGGCCGCGATCACGGGGGCAGGATGTTCGGAAGTGTACGAGCCTCGGGGCGGACACGCGCGCGCGATCGAGGGCGACCCGGGTGATCACGCCTCGAGACCAATAGTGTGGTCTCGTGAGCGATCCCCTTGTTTCCCGCATGCGACGGTTCGGCACCACGATCTTCGCCGAGATGAGCGCGCTGGCCGTACGGACCGGGGCGATCAACCTGGGGCAGGGATTCCCCGACACCGACGGCCCGCCCGCGATGCTCGACCGCGCGGTGGAGGCGATCAGGTCGGGTGCCAACCAGTACCCGCCGGGTCCGGGCCTGCCCGAGCTGCGGCAGGCGGTGGCCGAGCACCGGCGGCGGCACTACGGCCTGGCCTACGATCCCGACGGCGAGGTGCTGGTCACCGTGGGCGCCACCGAGGCGATCGCCGCCGCCGTGCTGGCGCTGTGCGAGCCGGGCGACGAGGTCATCGCCTTCGAGCCCTACTACGACTCCTACGCCGCCTCCATCGCGCTGGCCGGGGCCCGGCTGGTCGCCGTCACCCTGCGCCCGGTGGCGGGGCGCTTCACCTTCGACCCCGACGAGCTGCGCGCCGCCGTGACGCCGCGCACCAGGGCGATCCTGGTCAACTCACCGCACAATCCGACGGGCACCGTGTTCGATCGCGAGGAGCTGGCGGTCATCGCCGAGCTGTGCGCCGAACGCGGCCTGCTGGCGATCACCGACGAGGTGTACGAGCACCTGACCTTCGACGGCGTCGAGCACGTGCCCATGGCCACGCTGCCCGGCATGCGCGAGCGCACCGTGATGATCTCCTCGGCGGGCAAGACGTTCTCGGTGACCGGGTGGAAGACCGGCTGGGTGTGCGCGCCGCCCGAGCTGGTGCGGGCCGTCCAGACCGTCAAGCAGTTCCTGACCTTCACCGCCAACGGGCCCTGGCAGCTCGCCGTGGCCCACGGCCTGCGCGAGGAGCTCGACTGGGTCGCCGGGCTGCGCGCCGGCCTGGAGGGCAAGCGTGACCGGCTGCTGAGCGGGCTGGCGGCGGCCGGGTTCGAGGTGCTCAGACCGGCCGGCACCTACTTCGTGCAGACCGACATCAGGCCGCTCGGCTTCACCGACGGCCTGGAGCTGACCAGGCGGCTGCCCGAGCTGGCGGGGGTGGTGGCGATCCCCACCCAGGTCTTCTACGACCACCCCGACCGGGGCCGCCACTTCGTCAGGTTCGCCTTCTGCAAGAAGGACGAGGTCATCGACGAGGCGGTGACCAGGCTCAAGCGGCTCGGCGGGTAGGGGCGGTCAGGAGATCACCTTCACCGGCAGCTTGCGCTGCCTGACCGCGCCGCGCACCGCCTTGGCCAGCTGCGCGTACTCCGCGGCCCTGGCCGAGCTCGCCCGGTAGGCCATGCCGATCGTCCTGCCGGGCGCCGGAGCGGCGAACCTGCGCAGCGCCAGCCGTACCCGCTTGCCGGTCTCCACCGGCACCGCCGACTCCGGCAGCAGGGTCACCCCGAGGCCGCCCGCCACCAGCTGGACCAGGGTCGGCAGGCTGGTGGCGTAGGTGGTCGCGGTGGCCCGCGCGCCCACCTCCCTGCACACGTCGATCGCCTGCTCGCGCAGGCAGTGGCCCTGGTTGAGCAGCACGATGTCGAGCCCCTTCAGCGCCGACCTGCGCAGCGGCCCCTCCTCGGCGGCCAGCGGATGGCCCTCCGGTACGGCCAGCAGGAAGTCCTCGTCGTAGAGCGGCTCCTCCACCAGCCCGCTCGTCTCGGTCGGCAGCGCCAGCAGCACCAGGTCGAGCCTGCCCTCCCGGACCTCCTCGACGATCGTCTCGGTCTTGGCCTCGTGGACGGTCAGCTTCAGCAGCGGGAAGCGCTTGGCGAACATCGGCAGCAGGGCGGGCAGCACGTACGGCGCGACCGTCGGGATCACGCCCAGGTGCGCGGGACCGCTGAACGGCTCGCGGTTCATGGCCACCTCCCCGACCAGGTCGTCGACCGCGGCCAGCACCCGCGTCGCGTGCACCGCCACCCGCTCGCCGGCCGGGGTCAGCAGCACCTTGCGGGTGGTCCGCTCCAGCAGTTGGGTGTCGAGGATCTCCTCCAGCGCGGACACCGACCCCGACAGCGCGGGCTGGCTCATCCTGAGCGCGGTGGCGGCCTCCCGGAAGTGCAGATGGTCGGCCACGGCAAGGAATGCCCGCAGCTGAGCGAGGGTGGGCATGGGCTCACTGATAGGAATCACCTCTCAGATTGGTTCGACTGCTCGATTTCTCGGATCAATGCTAGATGCGGCAACCTGGAGGCACTGACAACGACGTCCTGCAAGGAGACATAGACGTGCTCACCGTTGGTGACAAGTTCCCCGAGTACGAGCTCACCGCCTGCGTCGACCTCGACCCCGAGAAGGCGTTCGCGGAGATCAACCACAAGACCTACGAGGGCAAGTGGCGCGTGGTGTTCTTCTGGCCCAAGGACTTCACCTTCGTGTGCCCCACCGAGATCGCCGAGTTCGGCCGGCTCAACGAGGACTTCGCCGACCGCGACGCCCAGGTGCTCGGCGTCTCCGTCGACTCGGAGTTCGTCCACCACGCCTGGCGCAAGGACCACGAGGACCTGCGCGACCTGCCCTTCCCGATGCTGAGCGACATCAAGCGCGAGCTGTCGTCGGCGCTCGGCGTCCTCGGCGAGGACGGCGTCGCCCAGCGCGCCACCTTCATCGTCGACCCCAACAACGAGATCCAGTTCTCGATGGTGACCGCGGGCTCGGTCGGCCGCAACGTCAAGGAGGTCCTGCGGGTCCTCGACGCCCTGCAGTCCGACGAGCTGTGCCCCTGTAACTGGAACAAGGGCGACAAGGGCCTCGACGCCAAGGCGCTGCTCGGCGCATGAGTATCGACAACCTGAAGTCGGCGCTGCCCGACTACGCCAAGGACACCAAGCTCAACCTGGGCTCGGTCACGACGACGTCGTCGCTGACCGACCAGCGGTTGTGGGGCGCGGTCCTGGCGTGCGCGCTGGCCACCAGGTCCGCGCGGGTCATCGCCGAGGTCGCCGAGGAGGCGTCGGCCATCCTGTCGGCCGAGGCGTTCAAGGCGGCCAAGGCCGCCGCCTCGATCATGGCGATGAACAACGTCTACTACCGCGCCACCCATCTGATCGGCGACGAGCAGTACAGCACCATGCCGGCCAAGCTGCGCATGACCGTCATCGGCAACCCCGGCGTCGACAAGGTCGACTTCGAGCTGTGGTGCCTGGCGGTCTCCGCGGTCAACGGCTGCGGGCGCTGCCTGGAGTCGCACGAGCAGGTGCTGCGCGGCTCGGGCATGCCGCGCGAGCAGATCCAGGAGGCGCTGCGGATCGCCGCCGTCGTCAACGCGACGGCCGCGACCCTGGAGGCCGAGGCCGCCCTCGTGACGGTCTGATACGCCAGGGCGAAGGGCGTCCCCCGTCGGGGGGCGCCCTTCGTGCTGTCCTGAGGCCGGTCAGCTGTCCAGGAACTCCTCCACGGCCGCCGCGAACTCCCCGGGCGCCGCCGAGTGGATCAGGTGCCCCGCGTCGATGGTGACGAGCTTGGCGCCAGGGATGAGGCCGGCCAGCGGCGTGGCGTCGACATGGCTGGACGGCCCGCCCGACAGCACCAGCGTGGGAGCGGTGATGCGGGCCAGCCCCTCGGCCCACGCCGGGTCGGGCGAGACGAACTGGCGCTCGGTCTCGACCATCATGGGGGAGTCGTCCTCCAACGGCGGCCGGTCCAGCGGCAGCGGCGCCGGCGGGTCCTCCAGCACCAGGACCGAGACCAGGTCGGGGTACCTCATGGCCAGGTGGTAGGCGACCGCGCCGCCCAGCGAGTGCCCGATCAGCGCCGCCCGCTCCACGCCGAGCATCCTGAGCAGCGCCGCCACGTCCTCGGCCATCTCGGGCAGCGCGTAGCCGTCCGGCCGCTCGCTGGCGCCGTGGCCGCGCAGGTCGGGCGCGATCACGTGGAAGCGCTCGGCGAAGCGGCGGGTGTACGGGTTCCAGTGGTTGTGGTCGGCGGTACGGCCGTGCAGCAGGACCAGGGCGGGCGCGGCCGGATCGCCTTCCTCCCGGTAGGCGAGCTCGACGCCGTTGACGTGTGCGATGCGAATCACGTCCGTGAGGCTACCTTCGTGGGAAACGACCGTGAGGCGGCGCCCCAGGTCCTCCTCCCAGGCGCGTCCGCCATGCCACCCGCCCCATCATGGGCAAAGGTTGCCAATGAACGCCCTCCCCTGCGTGGGTAGCGTCGCGACCGTGGGTGAACGGGTACTCGTCGCGCTCGGCGGCAACGCCATGACCGGCCCGGACGGCAGCGCCGCGCCGGGCGAGCAGCGGGCCGCGGTCGAGGCGGCCATGCTCCAGGTCAGGGCGCTCATCGACGCGGGACACCAGGTGGTGCTGACCCACGGCAACGGCCCGCAGGTCGGCAACCTGCTGCTGAAGAACCAGCTGGCCGCCTCCGTCGTGCCGCCGGTGCCGCTCGACTGGTGCGGCGCCCAGACCCAGGCCACCATCGGCACGCTCATCATGAACGCGCTCGGCGGCCGCAGCGCCACCGTCGTCACCCGCACCCTGGTCGACGCGCGCGACCCCGCCTTCGACGAGCCGGTCAAACCGATCGGGCGCTACTTCAGCGAGGCGGAGGCGCGCAGGTTCGAGAAGCTCGGCCAGAGCTGGCGGCGCTTCGAGCGCGGCTGGCGGCGCGTGGTCGCCTCGCCCGAGCCGCTGGAGATCCTCGACGCGGGCGCCGCGACCACGCTGATCGCCGCGGGGTTCACCGTCGTGGCCGCCGGCGGCGGGGGAGTGCCCGTCGTGCGGCAGGCCGACGGGCGGCTGACCGGCGTGGAGGCCGTCGTCGACAAGGATCTGGCGGCCGCGCTGCTGGCGCGTGCCGTACAGGCCGAGGTGCTGATCATCGCGACCGACGTGCCGAACGCCGTCGTCGGGTACGGCGGGCCTGACCCGCGGCCCGTCGGCCGGATCTCCGCCGGCGAGCTGCGTGTCCTGCACGCCGCCGGGCACTTCGCCGGAGGGAGCATGGGACCGAAGGTGGAGGCGGCCCTGCGTTTCGTCGAAGGCGGGGGCAGGCAGGCCGTGATCACCTCCTTGGAGCACATCGCGAACGCCGATGTCGGTACGAGAGTGGAGAGATAGATGCCGGAACCGATCGAAGTGCGCAAGGTCGCCATCGAGAGCGTGACCGACGCCTCAGGGCTGGAGAAGCTCATCGACGACGGGGTCATCGAGGCGCACAGGGTGCTCGCGGTGATCGGCAAGACCGAGGGCAACGGCGGCGTGAACGACTACACCCGCATCCTGGCCGACACGGCCTTCCGCGAGGTGCTGGCCAGGAAGGGGCATCCCGCGCCCGAGAGCGTGCCGCTGGTCTGGTCGGGCGGCACCGACGGGGTGCTGAGCCCGCACGCCACCATCTTCGCCACCACCGCGAACGCGCCCGCCACCGACGAGCCCAGGGTGTCGGTCGGCGTCGCGATGAGCGAGGTCATCCTGCCGGAGGACATCGGCCGCCCGGCCATGGTGGAGAAGGTCGCCGCCGGCGTGCGCGAGGCCATGAAGGTGGCCGGCATCGACGACCCGCGCGACGTCCACTACGTGCAGACCAAGACGCCGCTGCTCACGCTGGCCACCATCACCGACGCCAAGAACCGCGGCAAGGACACCGCCATCGAGGAGACGGGGCCGTCCATGGACCTGTCGAACTCCACCACCGCGCTCGGCATCGCCGTCGCGCTCGGCGAGATCGAGATGCCCGGCGCCGACCAGATCCACCGCGACCTGTCGCTCTACAGCAGCGTCGCCTCCTGCTCCAGCGGCGTCGAGCTGGACCGGGCGCAGATCGTCGTCGTCGGCAACGTGCGCGGGATCGGCGGCCGCTACCGCATCGGGCACAGCGTCATGAAGGACGCGCTCGACGCCGACGGCATCTGGGCGGCCATCCGCGACTCCGGCATCCCGCTGCCCGAGCGGCCGCACCCCTCCGACCTGGGCGGCCGTCTCGTCAACGTGTTCATGAAGTGCGAGGCCGACCCGTCGGGCCGGGTGCGCGGGCGGCGCAACATCATGCTCGACGACTCCGACGTGCACTGGCACCGCCAGATCAAGGCCACGGTCGGCGGCGTCGCCGCCTCGGTCACCGGCGATCCGGCGGTGTTCGTCTCCGTCGCCGCCGTCCACCAGGGCCCCTCGGGCGGCGGCCCGGTCGCCGCCATCGCCGACCTTTCCTGACCCCGTACGGCGCGGCGGCCGACGCCCTCCGCCTCCGGCAGGGCGCGGTGGCCGCGCCGCTATCGCGCCTCGAGGTGCTCGACGTTGGCCCTGTCGGCGGGATCGGCGCTGGGCTCGCCCGCGAACCACGCGTCGAGGATCTCCACCAGCAGCGGCTCGGAGACCGCGCGCAGGCTCAGCGCCAGCACGTTGGCGTCGTTCCACCTGCGCGCGCCGTCGGCGGTGTAGGCGTCGGCGCACAGCGCCGCCCGCACCCCGCGCACCTTGTTGGCCGCGATCGAGGCGCCGGTGCCCGTCCAGCAGCACACCACCGCCTGGTCGGCCCGTCCCTCTGCCACGTCGCGCGCCGCCGCCTCGCTGGCCCACGCCCAGCCGTCACGCTCGGCGGGGTCGAGCGCCCCGTGGGCGATCACCTCGTGGCCCCGCTCGCGCAGCTCCCGCACCAGCTTCGCGGCCACTCCGTCGAGGCTGTCGGCCGCCACCGCGATCCGCATGGCTCAGTCCACTTCCGCGCTGCCGTTGACCCGGAGCTTACGGCGGGCGCGCTCGTAGAAGGTCGTCGTGCCCAGCCGTACCACCCGGGCGGCGCCCGAGACGGCGGTCGCGGTCACGCGGTCGCCGGGGGACAGCCGGCCCATCACCATGCCGTCGACCTCCACGGCCAGCGTGCCGCTGGAGGGCAGCAGCTCCAGGGTGACGCGCTCGTTGGCCGACAGCATCACCGCCCTGTTGAACGTCGAATGCGCCGCGGCGGGCACCACGAGGAACCCTTCGACCAGCGGCGAGACGATCGGCCCTCCCGCCGAGAAGCTGTAGGCGGTCGAGCCGGTCGAGGTGGCGAGGATGACCGCGTCGGCCGCGTAGCGCACGAACGGGTGCCCCTGCACGGCGACGGCGACCGCGGCGATCCCGTCGCCAGGCACCCGCACCAGCGCGATGTCGTTGAAGGCGGTGACCTCGTGCCCGTCGGTCAGCGTCGTCCGCACCGCCATGCGCGGCTCCACCGTGTAGCGGTGCTCGTCGATGGCCGACAGCGCCTCGGGCAGCTCGTCGACGTCGATCTCGGCGAGGAAGCCGAGCTTGCCGAGGTTCACCCCGAGGACGGGCGTCTCCAGGCCCGCGATCAGCCGCATCGTGCGCAGCATCGTGCCGTCGCCGCCCAGGCTGACCAGCAGGTCGGCGCGCTTGCACAGCTCCTCGGGTTCGACCGCGATCGCGCTGCAGTGGATGCGGTCCACCTCGTCGGGCAGGCCGAGCACCGTGACGCCCCTGGAGACCGCCCACGAGATGATCGTCTGGATCGCCGTCTCGGAGTCACGCCTGGGGTGCAGGACCAGGCCAACCGTTCCGATCATGCCCATGTGCTTCACTGTACGCGGCGCCGCCGGGTGACCGTCCACCGCGACCACACGTGATGCGCCGGTAGTCTGGTCGTTTGTGCCGAGCATTCCGCAACCCCTGGTGCCCAGCGACGACGGCGGCGCCGACGCCTCCGTCGCCGCCGCGCTGACCGCCTTCTCCTCCGGCACGGCCGACGCCACCGCCGTCCTGTCGGCCCTCAGCGGCACCAGGCTGCTGGTGCCCGTCGTGGCGCTGCTGACCTCGTCCGAGGTCGGCGAGCACGGGCTCAAGCAGGAGAAGGAGAGCGAGATGGCGCTCCCCAAGCTGATCGGCAAGGACGGCAGGGAGGCGGTGCTCGCCTTCACCGGCGTCGAGGCGCTCACCAGGTGGCGGCCCGACGCGCGGCCCATCCAGGCCACGACGCCGCAGGTCTGCCAGGCGGCCGTCCACGAGGGGGCGGCGGCGGTGGTGATCGACGTGGCGGGGCCGGTGCCGTTCGTCATCGAGGGCGGCGTGCTGGAGGCGATGGCCGCGGTCGAGTCCGGCAGGCTCGACGACGTGGGCCCGTCGGTGACGGTGGCCCGCTTCGCCCCCGCGCCCGCTCCCAGGCGCCGCCGCTTTCCCTGGTCGCGCCGGTCCTGACCGGACGCGCGGGGACAGCAGGGTGACAGCGGCCGGCAGGCGTTCCGCGCGACGGGCGAGTCCAACGCCATCGTGACAGCGGGGGCGTTCCGCGCGACGGCCGTGACGGAAGGGCCTGACAGCCGCCGCCGCACCCGCGAGGATGAGCGGGTGGTGGTCTGGGCGGCGGTGGCCGGCTTCGTCGTGGGGTACGTCGTGCGCGCGCTGGCCGAGGGCTTCGAGGCCGACCCCGTGGACACCCGCGCCGAGGCGCGGCGGGTGCTGCGCGGCCTGCGCCGCCGGCCGTCCCTGCGGTTCCCGACCGTCGAACTGGTCACGGCGGCGGTGTTCGCGCTGCTCACCTGGCGGATGCCGGCGGCGTACCTGCCCGCGCTGCTCTACGCGGCAGCGGCGGGCGTCCTGCTCGCCGCGATCGACTGGCGCACCCAGCGGCTGCCCGACCTGATCACCCTGCCGTCCTACCCGATCCTCGCCCTCCTCCTGCTGCCCACCGGGCGGCTCCCCGAGGCGCTGCTCGGCGGCCTCGCCCTGCTGGTCCTGTACGGCGTGCTGTGGTTCGTCCGGCCCACCGCCATGGGCCTGGGCGACGTGAAGCTGGCCGGCCTCATCGGCATGGCCGCCGGCGCGGTGGGCTGGAACGCCTGGGTCGCCGCGGCGCTCGCGGGCCAGTTGCTCGGCGCGCTCTACGCCCTCACCCTCCTTGTCACGAAAAAGGCGGATAAGTCGACCGAATTTCCATTCGGGCCCTTCATGATCGTCGGGGCGCTCTGTCTCGCCTGGTGAGCCATGGCGATCCCACCGCTCCGTACATGGAAGACTTGTCAGCATGTTGCGCTGGTTGACCGCCGGAGAGTCCCACGGCCCCGAACTCGTCGCCATCCTCGAAGGCCTGCCCGCGGGCGTGGAGGTGACCACGGCCGCCATCGACGAGGCGCTGCGCAGGCGCCGCCTCGGCTACGGCCGCGGTGCGCGGATGAAGTTCGAGGAGGACAAGGTCTCCATCGTCGGCGGCCTGCGCCACGGCCGCACGCTCGGCAGCCCCGTCGCCATCCGCGTCGGCAACACCGAGTGGCCCAAGTGGGAGAAGGTCATGGCGGCCGACCCCGTCGACCCCGCCGAGCTGGAGGGCCTGGCCCGCAACGCGCCCCGCTCGCGCCCCAGGCCCGGCCACGCCGACCTGGCCGGCATGCAGAAGTACGGCTTCGACGACGCCCGCCCGGTGCTCGACAGGGCCAGCGCCCGCGAGACCGCGGCCAGGGTGGCGCTCGGCGAGGTCGCCAGGCGCTTCCTCAAGCAGGCGCTCGGCGTCGAGATCCTCAGCCACGTGGTCTCGATCGGCGCCGCCCAGTCGCCGGGCAACGTCTTCCCCGTCCCCGGCGACCTCGAGGCCATCGACGGCGACCCGGTGCGCTGCATCGACCCCGAGGGCAGCGCCGTCATGGTCGCCGAGATCGACAAGGCGCACAAGGACGGCGACACCCTCGGCGGCGTCGTCGAGGTCCTCGCCTACGGCCTGCCGCCGGGCCTCGGCAGCTACACCCACTGGGACCGCCGCCTCGACTCCCGCCTGGCCGCCGCGCTCATGGGCATCCAGGCCATCAAGGGCGTGGCGGTCGGCGATGGCTTCGAGACCGCCAGGCGTCCCGGCTCGCAGGCCCACGACGAGATCGAGTACACCACCGACGACGGCGTCAGGCGCATCACCAACCGGGCCGGCGGCGTCGAGGGCGGCATGACCAACGGCGAGGTGCTGCGGGTCAGCGCCGCGATGAAGCCGATCTCCACCGTCCCGAGGGCGCTGGCCACCATCGACGTCAAGACCGGCGAGGCGGCCAAGGCCCACCACGAACGCTCCGACGTGTGCGCGGTGCCCGCCGCCGGCATCGTGGCCGAGGCCATGGTGGCGCTGGTGCTGGCCGACGCGGCCCTGGAGAAGTTCGGCGGCGACTCCGTCGAGGAAGTCGCCCGCAACCTGTCCGGCTACCTCTCATCCATGGTGATCAAATGACCAAGGCCGTGCTGATCGGCCCTCCCGGGTCGGGCAAGACGACGGTCGGCCGCCTGCTGGCGGAGCGGCTCGGCGTCGCCTTCCGTGACACCGACGCCGACGTCGAGTCGGTCGCGGGCAAGCCCGTGAGCGACATCTTCATCGAGGACGGCGAGGCGCGCTTCCGCGAGCTCGAGCACGAGGCCGTCCGCACGGCCCTGGCCGAGCACGACGGCGTCCTCGCCCTCGGCGGCGGCGCGATCCTGCACGAAGGCACCCAGGCGTTGCTCGACGGGCACACCGTCGTCTACCTCCAGGTGGGGCTCGCCGACGCGGTCCAGCGGGTCGGCCTCGGCTCGGCCCGTCCGCTGCTGGTGCTCAACCCGCGCAGCCAGCTGAAGAAGCTGATGGACGAGCGCCGTCCTGTCTACGAACGGCTCGCCGTGCTCACCGTGGCCACCGACAAGCGCGATCCGGGCGACCTGATCGAGGAGATCGTGAAGGGGCTGCCCGCATGAGCGCCACGCGCATCACCGTGCGCGGCGACACCCCCTACGACGTCGTCGTCGGCACCGGCGTGCTGGGCGAGCTGCCCGGCCTGCTCGGCGAGGGCGTGCGCACCGTCGCCGTCGTCCACCCCGCCACGCTGCCCGAGATCTCCCGTCCCGTGTGCGGGGCCCTGGAGGCGGCCGGCTACGACGTCGTCGCGCTGCCCGTCCCCGACGGCGAGTCGGCGAAGACCGTCGAGGTCGCCGCCCAGCTGTGGTCGGCTTTCGGCCGCTACGGCATCAGCCGCTCCGACGCCGTCGTCGGCGTGGGCGGCGGCGCCACCACCGACCTGGCGGGCTTCGTCGCCGGCACCTGGCTGCGCGGCGTCAAGGTCGTCATGGTCCCCACCACGCTCCTGGCCATGGTCGACGCCGCCGTCGGCGGCAAGAACGGCATCGACACCCCCGAGGGCAAGAACCTGGTCGGCACCTTCCTGCCGCCGGCCGGCGTGCTGTGCGACCTGGCGACGCTGCCCTCGATGCCGCGCGCCGACTACGTCGCCGGCCTCGCCGAGATCATCAAGGGCGGCTTCATCGCCGACCCGACGATCCTCATGCTGGTCGAGGACGACCCCGAAGGGGCCACCAGGCCGGAGGGCGAGCACACCCGCCAGCTCATCGAGCGCAAGATCCAGGTCAAGGCCGACGTCGTCGGCGCCGACCTGCGCGAGGCGGGCCTGCGCGAGATCCTCAACTACGGCCACACCCTCGCCCACGCCATCGAGCGTGCCGAGCACTACCAGATCCGCCACGGCGAGGCCGTCGCGATCGGCATGGTCTACGCCGCCGAGCTGTCCCGCCTGGCGGGCCGCGCCGACCTGGTGGAGCGCACCCGCTCCATCCTCACCTCGGTGGGCCTGCCCACCGCCTACCGCAAGGACGCCTGGCCCGAGCTGCGCGACCACATGCGGCTCGACAAGAAGAACCGCGGCGCCAAGCAGCGCTTCGTCGTCCTCGACGGCCTGGCCAGGCCCGGCCGGCTCGAGGACCCGCCGGAGGAGCTGCTGGAGGCCGCCTACCGCGAGGTGGCTCGATGATCTACGTGCTCAACGGTCCGAACCTGTCGCGCCTCGGCACCCGCGAGCCCGACGTCTACGGCGCCGCCACCTTCGAGGACCTGCGCGCGCTGTGCGTCGCGACCGGACGCGAGCTCGGCCTCCACGTCGAGGTGCGGCAGACCGACGACGAGGCCGAGCTGATCGGCTGGATCCACGAGGCGGCCGACGGCAAGATCCCCGTCGTCCTCAACCCCGCGGCCTTCACCCACTATTCCTATGGCCTGCGCGACGCCATCGCCCAGCGCACCGCGCCGCTGATCGAGGTGCACATCTCCAACCCCGCCGCGCGTGAGGAGTTCCGCCACACCTCGGTCGTGGCGGCCGTCGCCACCGGCACCATCGCCGGCTTCGGGCTCCAGTCCTACGTGCTGGCCCTGCGGGCCATCGCGGACCTGGTGCGATGACCCGCTACCGCTCCTTCGTCGCGCTGGGCGACAGCTTCACCGAGGGGCTGAACGACCCCGGCGCGAACGGCCGCTTCCGCGGCTGGGCCGACCGGGTCGCCGAACGGCTGGCCCAACTCGAGCCCGACTTCCACTACGCGAACCTCGCCGTGCGGGGCAAGCTCCTCGACCAGGTCGTCGCCGAGCAGGTCCCGGCCGCCGTCGCGATGCGGCCCGACCTGGTCAGCTTCTGCGCGGGCGGCAACGACCTGCTCCGGCCCGGCAGCGACCCCGACAGGATGGCCAAGAAGCTCGCCGGCGCCGTCGCCGAGCTGCGCGCGACGGGCGCCGAGGTGCTGCTGTTCACCGGCGTCGACCCGCGCGACACGCCGCTCATGCGGCGCATGCGCGGCAAGTTCGCCGTCTTCTACCTGCACGTGCGCTCCATCGCCGACCGGTACGGTTGCCGCGTCGTCGACCAGTGGTCCCTGCAGTCGATCCGCGACTGGCGGGCGTGGAGCGACGACCGGCTCCACATGAACGAGGAGGGCCACCGCCTGGTCGCCGCCAGGGTGCTCGACGTGCTCGAGGTACCGTGCGACGACTCCTGGCTCAGGCAGTGGCCGGCCCGCACCGTCGACCCCAGGGTCAAGCGGCGGGAGGACGCCCGCTGGGTGCGGGAGTTCCTGGTGCCGTGGATGAGCCGACGCCTGCGCGGCACCTCCTCGGGCGACGGCCTCGACCCCAAGCGCCCCACCCTGGAGCGGTGGAAGCTCCACTAGTGCCGTTGTCGGTGTGGTGGGTCCCGCCGACGGGGCGGATGTATCAGACTTGAGCGATGGCGGAACGGGTCCAGGTTCGGCAGATCGATGACGACGAGGGCCGTCGGCTGCTGCGGATGGTGCGGCGGGCACGGGGTCGATGGTGACCACGCTACGTGCGGATCGCGATCGTCTGCGACGACTGCTCCCCGCATGTGACCATCAAGCGATGCCGCCGGGTGGCGGACTGGGCCGAGGCCGACAACGTCGAGATCGCCTACACCCCGACCAACTCCTCGTGGCTCAACCGCATCCAGGCGCGGTTCACCGCCTTGCGCTACTTCGCGCTGGACGGGACCGACCATGCCAGCCATAAGGAGCAGGGCGGCATGATCCGCCGCCACATCACCTGGCGGAACCGGCATGCAGACAACGTCCGCCTCCGTCAGATCGTCACCAGGGCGAACGTCGCCTAAGGCGGCACTAGACGAGGATGACGCGGCGGCCGCGTGTGTGGCCGGCGCGGCTGTCGATGTGCGCCTTCGCGGCTTCGGCCAACGTGTAGGTCTTGTCGATCGGAATGTGGAGCTTCCCCTGCGCGATGAGCGCGGCGGCCTCGGCGAGTGCTTCCGGCACGCTTCCGGCCTCGCCGGAGAACCGGACGCCGAACTGCGGCGCGCTGAGGTCGGCGATGGAGACGACCTTCTGCGGGTCCCGGGTCAGCTCCACGAGTTCGGGAATCACGCCGGAGCCGGCCAGATCGAGGGCTGCGTCGATGGGACCGAGCCGGCGCACTCTGTCGACCCAGCCGGGGCCGTATGTCGTGGCGAGGGCACCGAGGCTGCGCAGATAGTCCTGGTTCGCCGCCCCGGCCGTGCCGATCACCGTGATGCCACGGTCGCGGGCGATCTGGAGCACCGCGGACCCGACTCCGCCGGAGGCGCCACTGACAAGGAGCGTCTGCCCGGGCTGGACGCCGACCTGGCCGATGATGCGCAGCGCGGTCTCGACCACGGAGGGATACCCGGCCGCCTCTGCGAAGGACAGGCCGTCGGGCATCCGAGCCCAGGCCGAGAGCACGGCGAACTCGGCGTAGGTGTCAGCGCCTTCGCCGAACACGCGGTCGCCGAGGTCGAACGCTTCGACGCCCTCCCCGATCTCGTCGACCACTCCTGAGGCGTCCAGCCCGACGCCGGCGGGCAGCCGGATCGGATGGGCCTTCAGGATCTGGCCTTCACGGATTCTCCAGTCGACGGGGTTCACGCCTGCTGCCCGGACCGCTATGCGTACCTGGCCGGGGCCCGCGTGGGGTTCCTCGGCCTCAATGATGTGCAGGACGTCCGGACCGCCGAATTCGGCGAAGTTCACCTTCTTCATGCCGCAGACCGTAGCACTAACGGTTAGCCTTTTGAAACGGTTGTGTTTTCGCATCTGGTAGTGTTACCGCATGACCGGGCAGCTCGGACGCCGCGAGCGCAAGAAGGCCGCAACCCGCCAGAAGATCGCCGACACCGCCCTGCGCCTGTTCGCCGAGCGCGGCTACGACGCGGTGGGCATCCGCGAGGTGGCCGCCGCGGCCGACGTGGCCGTGACCACGCTCTTCTCCCACTTCAGCTCGAAGGAAGCCCTGGTCTTCGAGCAGGACGAGGACTTCGAGCAGCGCCTCGTGCGGGCGGTCACCGACCGCCGGCCGCACGAGGCGCTCATCCCCGCCCTGCGCCGCGAGATCCACGCCATGGTGCAGCACTGCACGGCGGACGGCGCCGCCTCGCTGTGGCGCATGATCGAGGAATCACCGGCGCTGCGGCAGTACGAGGAGTCGATGAGACAGCGCCACGCCCGGTCGCTGGCAACGGCCATCGCCGCCGACCTGGACTTGCCGCAGACCACGCCGACCTGCAGCGCGATCGCACGCTTCGCGGTCGACGCCTTCTCGGTCGCCCGCGAAACGGACGACCCGCAAACCGCGGTGGACGAGATCTTCCGCATGATCGAGGCGGCGTGGGCGGTCGCTGGTGCCACTCCACCTACGCGGGAGAGCGTTGCGGTGTGAGGCGCAGGGGATGGAGAACGCGCCAGCCGGGCACGGATCCCGACCGGCGCGTCGCAAGCTACCGGGCAATCGTTGCCTGATAGGCATTAGCTCGCGACCGGCGGCAACGCACCTCTTACCGCCGTGCTCGTACCCGCCTCGCCCCGCCGCCCGATGCGCCCGCGCCCGCGCGCCCCGCTGGCAACCCGGATCCGACAGACCCCGCATACCCCGCCGGCCTCGCGCGCTCGCGTGCGTCCCATGCCTCCCTCGCCCTGTCGTGCGCCTCGATCACCTGGCGCCCCGGCCGGCCTGCTCCGTCGGATCGGCCGTCGCCGCGCCTCGGCCCGCCCTGCTCCGCGGGATGACCCGCGGCCTGGCCAGGCGGCTCCGCTAGATCCCATCTAGCGACGATCTAGCGCCTCCTTCCTGAAGGGAGGTGCGGGATGAAGGCGACGGACCCGCTGCGGCTGGCAGTGATCATCGGCAGCACACGCGAGGGCAGAGTCGGTGACGGCATCGGCCGCTGGTTCGCCGCCCGCGCCGCGCTCCGCGACGACCTCGAGGTCTCGCTCCTCGATCTGGCCGGCTACGCCTTCCCCTCCGCCTTCCCCGCCGTGCCGACCCCCGCCATGAGGGCCTTCTCGGCCGAGGTGGCGGCGGCGGAGGCGTTCGCCGTGGTCACGCCCGAGTACAACCGCAGCTTCCCCGCCTCGCTCAAGCAGGCGATCGACTTCGCCTACGACGAGTGGCAGGCCAAACCGGTCGGGTTCGTCTCCTACGGCTCGGGGTCCTGCGGGCTCTACGCCATGGAGCAGCTCCGGACCGTCTTCATCGGCCTGCACGCCGTCACCGTACGTGACGGCGTGGGGATCGACCTGCTCGGCGACGGCGTGGACGACCGCGGCAGGCCGTACGGCAGCGACGCACGCGAGCAGGCCGTCGCCACCTTGCTCGACCAGCTCCTGTGGTGGGGGCTCGCGTTGCGCGAGGCCCGCGCCATCCGGCCCTTCGCCTCCTGAACTCCCGACAGAAAGCGACACATCATGACAGAGCTAGCCATCGAAACCTCCGGTCTGGTCAAGACCTTCGGCGACAACCGCGCCGTCGACGGTCTCGACCTGGCCGTGCCCGCGGGCATCGTGTACGGCGTGCTCGGCCCCAACGGAGCCGGCAAGACCACCGCCGTTCGCATGCTCGCCACGCTGCTGCGTCCCGACGGCGGCCAGGCCAGGGTCTTCGGCCACGACGTCAGGCGCGAGGCCGACGCCGTCCGCGCCAGGGTGAGCCTGACCGGCCAGTACGCCTCCGTCGACGAGGACCTCACCGGCATGGAGAACCTCGTCCTGCTCGCCCGGCTGCTCGGCCACCGCAAGCCCGCCGCCGGCGACCGGGCGCGCGAGCTGCTGGAGGCGTTCGGCCTCACCGAAGCCGCCGACCGCCTGGTCAAGAACTACTCGGGCGGCATGCGCCGCAGGCTCGACATCGCCGCCAGCATCCTCAACACTCCCGACCTGCTCTTCCTCGACGAGCCCACGACCGGGCTCGACCCGCGCAGCCGCAACCAGGTCTGGGACATCATCCGCGTCGTCGTCGCCCACGGCACCACGGTGCTGCTGACCACCCAGTACCTCGAGGAGGCCGACAGGCTCGCCGGCCGCATCGCGGTGATCGACCACGGCAAGGTCATCGCCGAGGGCACCCCCGGCCGGCTGAAGTCCTCCGTCGGCGCGGGCGCGATCCACGTACGGCTGCGCGACGCCGCCCAGCGCGCCGAGGCCGAGCGGCTGCTGTCGGCGGCGCTCGCCACGCACGTCTATCGCGAGGCCGACCCCGTGGCGCTGACCGCGCGGGTCGCCGGCGACGACGGCGGGCGTGCGGCCGCCGAGCAGGCCTCGCTGGCACTGGGCGAGCTGGCGCGCGCCGGCATCGTCGTCGACGACTTCTCCCTCGGCCAGCCCAGTCTGGACGAGGTCTTCCTCGCTCTCACCGACCGCCCCGCCACCGAGAAGGAGATCGCCGCGTGACCACCGACACCTCAACCAGCACCACCTACGTCCCCGTGGCCGAGACGCTCAGGGCCGTGCTCGCCCCGGCCGCCCGCCCCGACCGGCCGAGCGCGCTGTCGGCGTCGATGACGTTCGGCTGGCGGTCGCTGCTGAAGATCAAGCACGTGCCCGAGCAGCTCTTCGACGTCACCGCGTTCCCGATCATGATGACGTTGATGTTCACGTTCCTGTTCGGTGGCGCGCTCGCCGGCTCGCCAGGGGAGTACCTGCAGTTCCTGCTGCCCGGCATCATGGTGCAGAGCGTGGTGATGATCACGATGTACACCGGCGTCGAGGTCAACAAGGACATCGAGCGAGGCGTTTTCGACCGCTTCAGAACCCTGCCGATGTGGCGGCCCGCCCCCATGGTCGGCTACCTCATGGGCGACATGCTCCGCTACGTACTGGCCTCGACCGTCATCCTCGTCGTCGGCCTGATCCTCGGCTTCCGGCCGGATGGCGGCGTGGCCGGCACCGTCGCGGCGATCGCGGTGCTGGTCGGTTTCTCGTTCGCGTTCTCGTGGTTGTGGACGATGCTCGGCCTGCTCCTGCGCAGCGAGAAGTCGGTGATGGGGTGGAGCATGCTGGTCCTGTTCCCGCTCACCTTCCTCAGCAACGTCTTCGTCGACCCTGCCACGATGCCGGGCTGGCTGCAGGTGTTCGTCGTCCACATCAACCCGATCAGCCACCTGGTGGCGGCGGTCCGCTCCCTGATGGACGGCTCGGCGAACGTCTCCGAGCTGGGCTGGGTGCTGGTGGCGAGCATCCTGCTCGTCGCCGTGTTCGGCACGCTCACCATGCGCCTGTACAACCGCAAGTAGCGGACCTTCCATCACGGCGCGACCCTGCCCCGCACACGGACCGGGCGGGCGAAGGCAGCGACCGCCTTCCCCTCCCGGTCCACCGTGCCGGCCCGAAACTGCCTGCACCGTTCGTGATGAAGCTCGCCGCCGTCTTCCCCGCCGGTCCGCCGCGTGGGGGCACGGCCCGACGAAGCCGCGCACGGCCGGCTGCGTGCGCGTGCCGGGTCACCCGATCCATCGTGGGGTGTACTCGACGTGGAGCTCACGCGCTCTGCCCAGCACGCCGTCCCCTGTGAGTTCGGTGCAGTAATGCGAGTCCCACGGCGCCGCACTGCGATGTCCCGGGCCGTGGCGGACGAGGTCGAAGAAGAGGTCCGCGGTCCCACGGAACGCCTTCGCGCTGCCGACCATGAACAGCGTTTCGGCCTGCACACGCTGGTGGAACACATCGCGATACTCCCGGCGACGCCGGGTGGCGGCATCGATCCCATCATCGTCCGCCGGGTCCGGCGGAAGGATGCCCACCCTGCCGACCGCGCCTTGCCCGAGACGTGCGCGCAGCCGTTTCCAAAGGTGCGGCTTGAACCGCAGCGAATGGTGGAGCAGCACCAGGTCCAGCGGGCCCTCCCCGGTCAACGGCCCGCCCGAAGGAAGCGCGCCGCCGCGGAGTGGCAGGTAGACGATCGAACGTCGCGAGCGCGCGGCCAGCAGCCACAGCATGCCGACGTACCGGGCGGCGCCCGCGTCCATGTTCATCTGCAGGTATTGGTCCTGATCGACCAGCAGCGCGCGGGTGAGCGGATCGGCCGCGCGGACGATCCGGAACTCCGCCGCTCCCAGCCGGACGTGATGGATACTGATCCTCATACCGGGATTCTCCGCGACCCCTGACCACCGTCGGGCGACCGTGACACTTCACAACCGCGACCGCGACACCTCACAACCGCCAGGGGATGTCGCCGCCCGGGTCGTAACGGCAGAGGGTTCCCGTGGAGACGGCGGCGCGCAGGTGGGCGGCGAGCTCCGGATGGAGCGTGTCGAGCTTCCGCAGCACGTCGCGGATCCTGGCGCTGACGGTCTTGCGCGCCCGTTCCGCCTCGTCCCCGAGCCTGCGCGAACGCCCGCCGAGCCCCGCCGCGGCCCGTAGCTCGGCCAGCAGCGCCTCGCGTTCCCTGTCGAGGTCCGCCGCCCGCGCGTCGTCGCCCATCCGCAGGGCATGCTCGGTCTCCTCGTCGAGCCTGGACAGGTGGCGTCGGTAGCGAGCCTTGGCTTCCTCGTCGAGGATCGCGTCGCCGCCCATCCGGCGCGCGGCCACCACCGCCTCGCCGCCCTCAGGGGCGAGCAGCTGTACGGCGGGCAGGTCCGTGCCCGGCCGGCTCAGCAGGTGGTGGAGATCCCGCAGGCCCTTCGCGTCAGGAACGTGCACCCTGCGCCCGCCGAACGACAGGGACCACACCGACCCCTGCCTCCTGAACTCGTACCGGGAATCGGCCTGACCCGCCCTCGCGGACACCCCTGGCCTGTCCGCCGAGGGAGCCGCCGCCCGTGACGGCATCCTGGATGCCTCGTCGCCATCCGGCCCGATCGGTCGGGAAGCCTGCGGGTCGCCTGGCCGAGCCACCCGCGTCTCGGCCACCTGTGCCACCCGGGCGGCTGGGGCGGGGGCGTGCGTGTTGTGCGCCTGCCGTACGCGTTCGACATCGGCCGGGATGTGGCGCATGCCCAGCGTGGCCGCCTCGGCTGTCACCTCGTCGAGCAGCCGCTCGGCGGTTTCCGCATCGCCGGGGCCGGCGCGGCCGAGCAGTGCGGCGCCGAGCCGCAGGCCGGCCTCCACCGACCAGGGGCGTGCGCGCAGCAGCTCGGCCGCGCGCCGGGCGGCGGTGAAGGCGGCTATCGCCTCGTCCCAGCGCTGTTCGGCCGCCTCCACCAGGCCGTGCCACAGGGTCATGGGCCCGCTGACGTCCCAGCCGTAGAGGGAGACCGCCCACTCGCCCAGATGCGGCCGCAGGAGTCGCCTGGCCTTGGCGCACAGGTAGGGATCACGGGAGGCAGCCGCCACCTCTGCCAGGTGGCGCAGCCACAGCGGGCGGATGAACCCGTCGGCAGGTTCGTCGCCGACCCGTGGCGACGGCGTATGGGCTCGCCCGCGCCGCAGGTCGGTGAGCGTCTCCAGCATGGCCGCGTGGTGGTGATGGCGGCCGGAGCGCAGCCGTTCGAGCACGGGCGCCAGTTCCTCGAACCGGCCCTGAGCCAGCAGCAACGCCCAGCGATGGTGGTCGATCATGTAGCCGTAGTGGGTGTGACCGTGGTCGTCGCCTATCGCGACGACTTCCTCCAGCAGCGACTCGGCCTCGGCGAAGTCGCCGAAGAGGAGCTTGATGATGCTCATGTCGATCGATGTGGACAGGTCGACGTGGGCGTGCTGACTACGTCTGCCCATCGTGACGTAGCGATCGAACTCGTCGAGGAAGCGGGGATCGCCGAGCTCCAGCAGCGCCACCCAGTGGAGGGAGGAGGTGAAGTGCTCCATGTCGGCGTCGCCGCCACGGCGGGCGAGCTCGCGCAGCTCGGCGGTCAGCTCCACCCGCTGGCCGGCGGTGCCAGGGCCCCAGATCGTGTCGTGCAGCGCCCACAGGCCGAACGTCAGCGCCTCGTCGTCGTCGCTGTTTCTCGCCAGGAAGGTGATGCGCACCGCCAGATCCTGCGCGAGCCGATCGGCCGAGCGCGGATCCACGGGGAGCGGACCGCCCGACGGCGCGGCACCGGATGGCGGCGAGGGCGGATCCGGCGAGGCCGCGTCGCCACTCGACGGCGCGGCGGACGGCAGAAGGGGGGAGGGCAGCTCTGCAGCGGACAGGTCACCGGACGGCGCATCGGCTGACGGCGGACGGGAGACGGGCCGGCCGGCATCGGGCCTGCCTGCGGAGGGTCGGGTTGCCGAGAACCGATCCGAGGAGGGCTCGGCTGCCGAGGACAGCCCGGCGGCGGCCTCGGCGGCGACGAAAGCGGGGTCGGCGGTGGCGGGAGCGGGGTCGGTGGTGGCGGGCGCGGCGGCGTCGGGGATGAGTTTGCGGTGGGCGTCGCGCAGCAGTTCCATGCTCGTGCGGAGGTCCTGGGGACCGCAGGTGCCGTGGTAGGCCAGCGCGGTGCGCGCCAGCAGGCCGGGATCGTCGAGCCGGCGGGCGGCGGTGATCGTCCGGTCGAAGACCCTCGCGGCCTCCTCCTGCTCGCCGTTGTGATGAAGGTGGCGGCCGTACTCCAGCCCTGTCTTGATCAGCGACTCGGGCGGCCCCGCCTCGGCCCGCTCCATGGCCCTGCGCCAGTGGGTCATCGACTCGTCCCTGGCCAGGCGGTGCAGCGCCTGCCTGGCCGCGGACACCAGCAGCTCGCACGCCGCCACCGGGTCGAGGGCGTCGCCCGCGAGGTAGGCGTGGCGGGCCAGGTCGCCCGGCAGTGCCTCGTGCGCGTCGCGCAGCGCGTGGACGGTGGCGGCATGCCTGGCCCGCAGGTCCGCCTCGTCGAGCGAGTCGTAGAGCGTCTCCCTGACCAGGTCGTGGGCGAAAGCGAACATGCCGCCCCCCTGGGAGACCACCAGCCGGGCGGCGGCGGCCTGGGTGAGCAGCCGGTCGACGTGGGCGACGGGCTCGGCGGCGACGGCCGCGAGCACCCGCCGGTGGAACGCCCGCCCGAGCACCGCGGCGTCGGTCAGCAACCTGACCACGGTGGCGGGCAGCAACGACAGGCGGCGCCACAGCGTGTCGCGCACGCCCGGCGGGATCGCCGTCACCGAGCCGTTGGTGCGCCACAGCCGGGCGGTCTGCTCGACGAAGAACGGATTGCCGCCCGTGCGCAGGTGGATCTCTTCCACCACGTCGGCGCCGGGCGCGCCGCCGATCGTGCGGGCGATGAGCGCGGCCACCTGCGCCCGGTCGAGGCCGGTGAGCGTGATCACCGTGGCGCGTGACGACAGCGAGCTCAGCTGCGGCCGCAGTGGGTGCTCACCCTGCTCGACCTCGACGTCACGATAGGTGCCGACCAGCAGGAGCCGTTCGAACCAGGTGTGCTGCGCGGCGAACTCCAGCAGCCGCAACGACGCCCCGTCGGCCCAGTGGAGATCGTCGAGCACGACCATCACGGGACGCGTCTGGGACACCGCGACCAGCGCGGTGGTCACCGCGTCGTAGACCCGGAACGCGTCGCCGCCCTCGCTCGCGCTGCCCTCGCTCGCGCTGCCCTCGCTCGCGCCGCCGTCGCCGAGCAGCGCCGCCAGGCTCCCGTCCGCCGCCTCCTCGACCACGGGCCATTCCGTGGTACGGCGCAGCCCGCGGATGACCTGCACCCACGGCCAGTAGCCGGGCGCGGCCTCGGAGTCCCAGCAGGAACCGCTCAGCACCAGCGCGCCCTCATGCCTGGCGCGTTCGGCCGCGCTGGTCACCAGCGTGGTCTTGCCGATGCCCGCCTCGCCCGTCACCAGCACGAGCCCGCCGTGGCTGGCGGTCGTCCTGCTGATCTCGGCACGCAGCAACGCGGCAGGGTGCTCCCTGCCGATGAGTGCCTGGGCGTCGTGCGTTCGCATGGTGTTCAGACGGTAGCGGTTGGTGCCGACAAAACCGCGTTGCGGACCGGCGGAGCGCCAGCCGAGAGAGCGCTCTCTCGCGAGCTACAGTGAGCTGGTGCTGATCACGCAGATCCGTGTATATCCCATCAAATCCATCACGGGGCGGGCGGTTGACGCGGCGTATGTCCACCCGTGGGGACTGGACGGCGATCGCCGATGGGCCGTGGTCGATCACCAGGGCGACAACCTGTGGCTCGGCGAGTACCCGCGCATGCTGGCCGTCACCGCGCAGGAGCGACCCGGCGGCGGCCTGCTGCTGTCCGCGGACGGCATGCCCGACCTGGCGGTACCGCCCGCGTCCGGGCCGAGTGTCCGCGTGGGCTTCTCGGGGCTCGACAGCGCCGTGCTCGCCACCGACGCCGCCCACTCCTGGTTCACCGATCTGCTCGGCGTGCCCGCCAGGCTGGTGTGGCTCGACGACCCCGCCCGCCGTTCCGTCGACCCCGCCCACGGCGGGCTGCCCGGCGAGGTGGTGAGCTTCGCGTGGGACGCGCCGCTCCTGCTCACGTCCGCCGCCTCCGCGCGCAGGCTGGACGAATGGATCGAGGACGGCGCGCGCGTGCGGGGCGAGCCGCCGCCGGGCCCGCTGTCGCCGCTGCGCTTCAGGCCGAGCGTGATCATCGACGGCGGGGAGCCGTTCGAGGAGGACGGCTGGCGCGAGGTGCGGATCGGCGCGGTCGACTTCCGGGTGTCGGAGCTGTGCGACCGGTGCGCGGTGACGGTCATCGATCCGGTCACCCGGGTCAAGGGCAAGGAGCCGCTGCGGACGCTCGCCAGGCACCGCCGGTGGGACGGCAAGACCTGGTTCGGCATCCGCCTGGTCCCGCGCACCAGGGGGGAGATCCACATCGGCGACCCGGTGACGGCGACCCGCGCCGGAGCCAGGGGAAGGCGGCCCAGTGACGGCTGCCCAGTGAAGGCGGCCCGCGCCCCGGGAGCGCACGTGCCGTCCAGGGGCTCGACATCCCTGTGACCTGCCGCGGTCCAGGCATACCTGGACCGCGGCCGTACGTCGCCACGTAGCGACCGAATCGGCGCCCCGCGCGCCGGAACTCCGGGGAGCGGGCCTCAGCCGGTCAGCCGCTTGAGGGCGGTCCGCACCACTGCCGGGTCGCTGGTCCGCCAGAACGGCGGCAGCGAGTTGAGCAGGAACCCGCTGTAGCGCGCCGTCGCCAGCCGCGGGTCGAGGACCGCCACCACGCCCTTGTCGTCCTGCGCCCGCAGCAACCGCCCCGCCCCCTGCGCCAGCAGCAGCGCCGCGTGGGTGGCCGCCACCGCCATGAACCCGTTGCCGCCCTTGGCCATCACGTGCCGCTGCCGCGCCGACGTCAGCGGATCGTCGGGCCGGGGGAACGGCACCCTGTCGATGATCACCAGCCGCAGCGAGGGGCCGGGCACGTCGACGCCCTGCCACAGCGACAGCGTGCCGAACAGGCACGTCGCCTCGTCCTCGGCGAACTGCTTGACCAGCAGCATCGTCGAGTCGTCACCCTGGCACAGCAGCGGCACGTCGAGCCGGTCGCGCAGCGCCTCGGTGGCCGCCTTGGCCGCCCGCATCGAGGAGAACAGCCCGAGCGTGCGCCCGCCCGCCGCCTCGATCAGCTCGGCGATCTCGTCGACGTAGGCCTGGGGCAGCCCGTCACGCCCCGGCTGGGGCAAATGCTTGGCGACGTAGAGGATGCCGGAACGCGGATGGTCGAACGGCGAGCCGACGTCGATGCCCGTCCACCCCTTGTCGCCGAGCCCCCACTGCGCGGCCAGCCCGTCGAAGGTGCCGCCGAGCGCCAGCGTGGCCGAGGTCAGCACCACCGTCCGCTCGCCGAACAGTTTCTCGCGCAGCATCCCGCCCACGCTCAGCGGCGCCACGCGCAGGGTCGCCGGACGCCGGTCGGTGGCGCCGTCGAGCCATACCACCTCGGCCCTGTCGACCTCCGAGGCGTGCCCGTAGGCCTCCAGCATGCGCACGGCCGTGTCGTGCACCTCGTCGAGCGCGGTGAAGGCGGCCTTGCGCTGGCCCGCCTTGTCCGGGTCGTCCTTGTCGGCCCCACGCGGCCCCAACGCCGTGATGCACCTGGCCGCGCTGTCGCGCACCAGCGCGAGCGTCAGCCCCAGCACCTCGGGCAGGTCGTCGACACGGCCCGGCGGCGCGGCCTCCAGCAGCGCCTTGAGGTCCTCGCCCGCCTCCATCAGCTGGTCGGCGATCGGCTGCTCGATGAGCCGCCCCACCCGTCGTACGGCCAGCGACACCGAGGCCTCCGACAGCTCGTCGGTCACCACCGAGGTCACCCTGTCGACCAGCTCGTGCGCCTCGTCGACGACGACGACCTCGTGCTCGGGCAGGATCGACATGCTCTCCATCGCGTCGATGGCCAGCAGCGCGTGGTTGGTCACGACCACGTCGACCTCGCCGGCGCGCGCCTTGGCCAGCTCGGCGAAGCACTCGGCGCCGCTCGGGCAGCGCTGCGCGCCCAGGCACTCCTTGGCGCTGACCGAGAACTGCCGCCACGCCTGCTCGTTGACGCCGGGCACCAGCTCGTCGCGGTCGCCGGTCGTGGTCTCCTCGGCCCACTCCTGGATGCGCTGGACCATCCGCCCCGTCGCGCTCACCTCGCGCGGGTCGAACAGCTGGTCCTGTTCCTCCTCCGGCCAGCCGGCCGTCGCCTTGTAGCGGCACAGGTAGTTGCGCCGGCCCTTGAGGATGGCGAACGTCGGCTCGTGCGGCAGCTCCTTGCCGAGCGTCTCGGCCAGGCGGGGCAGGTCGCGGTCGACCAGCTGCCGCTGGAGGGCGATCGTGGCGGTGGAGACGACGACGGGGGAGTCGGACTCCATGGCGTGCCTGATCGACGGCACCAGGTAGGCCAGGGACTTGCCGGTACCCGTGCCGGCCTGGACGGCGAGGTGCTCCTCGTTGTCGACGGCCTGCTGCACGGCCTTGACCATGGTGATCTGCCCTGGCCTGTCGCTCCCTCCCAGGGCGCCTACGGCGATCGAGAGCAGCTCTTCGACTGGTGGGAGTGTGGAGTCCGGCACGGCAGAAACCGTACCTGGTCGCGGCGACAGAAATGGCAGCCTTCCGGCGAGGGCACGCCGCGCCACCCCGAAGCCGCGCCCCGGGGCGCCGCCGCCCGAAGCCGGTCCCGCCGGCCCGCTCGGTGCCGCCCGAAGCCGGTCCCGCCGGCCCGCTCGGTGCCGCTCGCCCGCCCGTACTGCCCGCCCGTCGCGCCGTTGCCCGACCCGTCGCCACGCCGTCCGAAGTCCCGTCTCGCAGCCGCGTCGGCAGGCCGTGCCGCCGGGCCGTTCCGGGGATCACGGCCAGGCGCACGGCCCCGCCGGAGATCGTCTGAAGATCCGCCCAAGCGCCACCTGATCCGCGGCAAAAGGATGGTCACCTCTCCGTACGGAGGTGAACACATCCCGGCGTTCCAGACGCCCGTCCCCTTCGGGCGTGGCACACTTGCGGGCGTAACCCGCCAGGTCAAAGAAGATCTTCTCGCTGTGGCGCCCGGGCTTCACGGCGGGCTGTGGAAAGCCCGGTTCGCTAGGGTTTCGCAAGGTTGAGTGGACGAATAAAGGCTGGTTAAAGCAGTATGTCTGCCATGTCGGAAGTTGTCCCGTTGCCGTCATTCGGTGAAGTCTTCTTCGATGCCCGAGGTCAGGAGCGGTGTCTCCGGGTCACGTGGCACGAGGGCACCCTGGTGCTCAGCCTGTGGCGAGGAGAGATGTGCACCGGCAGTTTCCGGATGCCGATGGACGACGTCGGGCGGCTGCTCGACACCCTCGACGACGGCTACGCCGAGGCCACGGGCGAGCAGCCCGCCGCGGTCGCCCAGCCCGTCGACGAGCCCGCCGAGTACCCGGGGACGGGCCAGTACCACCGCCCGCCGCCGTTCGAGCACGAGCCGCAGCGCCCCCACGACGACCGGCCGACGGCGACCCTGTCGCCCAACGACGTCCTCGTGGCCCGCGGCGCGCCCGCCCAGCCGGACAAGCTCGTCGCCTCCTACGCCGACCAGCGCGAGCCCTCCCAGACCCCCCTTCCCCCCGACGGCAGGCCCCGCCTGGCCGAGCAGCCCCCGGTGAGCGCCGAACCGATGGCCGCGCAGGGCGGCTACCCGCTGTCCGACTACCAGATGCCCGCCGAGCGCGAAGGCGCCAGGAGTCCGCACTCCACCGACCCGCTGGGCTTCCCGAGGCAGCAGGGCTCGCCGTACTCCCCGCAATCCGAGCCGTTCGCGGCGCAGACCACGCAGCCGGACCCCTTCGGCGCCCGCGGAGCGGCGCACAGCACCCAGCAGGACCCGTACGGCGCCCAGGCAGCGGCGCCGCAGCCGGACCCGTACGGTGCGCAGGGAGCGGGGCCGCAGCAGGACCCGTACGGTGCGCAGGGAGCGGGGCCGCAGCCGGACCCGTTCGGCGTCCCGGCGGCGCAGGGCGGCCAGGCGTACGCGTCCGACCCCTACGCGCCGGACCCCTACGCGCAGGCCGCGCGCCAGCCCGCCCAGCCGTCCTACACCGACCCCTTCGCGCCGCCGCCGCGGCCGGCGCAGAGCGCGTCGGGCGCGGTCGGCCTCGGCACGCCCATGCACGGCATCCCCGGCGCGGGCCGCAGCCGGCCCGCCCCCGCCCCCGCCCCCGAGCCCTACCCGCAGCCCGAGCAGCAGTACGGCCAGCAGGACCAGTACGGCCAGCCCGACAAGTACGGCCAGCCGACCTACCAGCAGGGCCCGATGGACCCCGCCGACCCGCTGGGCCTCGGTCCCGACGCCTACCAGAACCAGCAGCCCGACCCGGCCATCCACCGCCCGTACGTGAACGACCCGATGTACGTCACAGGCGAACGGCTCCGCCCCGAGCAGCAGTACCGCGACGACAGGACCGATCGCAGGGAGTGGTGACCGGCGGCTCCCGATGTCCCCCGGCTCCGGACGTGTGAGAAACTAGCGGGCGGGTCAGACCCGGTCTGATACGCCCGTTTCTCGGCAACAGGGGGGCTCGTGGACGCGTCAACGGGTCTGTACTGGCTGCTGTTGGCCAGCGGCTCGATCATGGTCGCGTGGGTGGCCAGGCGGCGCGGCTGGCCGGCGCCGCTGCTGCTGGTGCTGGTGGGCCTGGCGGTCTCCCCGCTGGTGCCCTCCTTCGGCCTGGACGCCGATCTCATCCTCTACGTGTTCCTGCCGCCGCTGCTCTACTCGGCCGCGCTGGACAGCTCGTATCTCAGCCTGCGCGAGAACACGCGGGCGATCGGCCTGCTGTCGGTCGGCCTGGTGCTGTTCACCACGCTGGCCGTCGGCGGTGTCGTCCATCTGATGCTGCCCGACCTGCCGCTGGCCGCCGCCTTCGCGCTGGGGGCGATCGTGGCGCCGCCCGACGCCGTCGCCGCGGTCGCGGTGGGACGGCGGCTCGGCCTGCCGCGCCGGGCCCTGACGATCCTCATCGGCGAGAGCCTGTTCAACGACGCCACCGCGCTGACGGTTTACCGGGTGGCGATCGGCGCCGCGGTGGGTCACGGCCTCAGCCTGCTGGAGGGCTTCGGCGAGTTCCTCTACACGGCGGTCGGCGGCGTGCTGATCGGCCTGGTCGTCGCCGTGGTGTCCGGATGGTTCGTGGAACGGGCGCGCGACCCGCTGGTCGAGAACACGGTGATGCTGCTGATCCCGTTCGGCACCTACCTGGGCGCGGAGTCGGTGCACACGTCGGGCGTGATCGCGGTGGTGATCGTCGGCCTCTACCTCGGCCATCGGATGCACCGCACGGGCGCGGGCACCCGCCTGGTGCTCGACGCGGTGTGGAAGGTCGTCGACTTCATGCTGGAGTCGATCGTCTTCGCGCTGATCGGCCTGCAGTTGGTGCCGGTGCTGAGCGGCCTGGCCGGACGCGGCGTCTGGGAGGTCGCCGGCTACGTCGTGGCCGTCTTCGCGGTGACCGTGCTGGCCAGGTTCGTCTGGGTGTTCCCGGCCACCTATCTGCCGTTGCTGCGGAGCAGGAGCACGCCCAAACCGCCGTGGCAGAACCTCACGGTGGTCGGCTGGGCGGGCATGCGCGGCGTGGTGTCGCTGGCCGCGGCCTTCGCCATCCCCGCCGACTTCCCCGAGCGCGACCTGCTGCTGTTCCTCACCTTCAGCACGGTGATCCTCACCCTGCTCGTGCAGGGGCTGACCTTCCCCGCGCTGATCAAGAAGCTGCGCGTCTCCAGCGAGCGCGAGGCGTACGAGGACAACCTGTCGGAGGCCGCGGCCCAGCAGGCTGCGGTCGAGGCGGGCCTGGCCAGGCTGGAGGAGATCCTCAGGGACGAGGAGACCAACGAGATCCACGCCGAGGTCATCGACATGCTGCGCGCCAAGTCCGAGCGCCGGGCGCTCAACGCGTGGGAGCGGCTGGGCGGCGGCACCGGCTACGGCGGCAGCGAGACGCCGAGCCGCCTCTACCGGCGGCTGCGCAGAGAGATGCTCGCCGCGGAGCGAGAGGTGTTCGTACGGCTCCGCGACGAGCGGCGGCTCGACGACGAGGTGCTCCGGCGCGTGACGGCCGAGCTCGACTTCGAAGAGGCGATCCTGGAGCGCTAGCCCATCTTGTTGTCGAGGAAGCACCACCGCCAGTCCTCGCCCGGCTCGAAGGACTGCATCACCGGGTGACCGGACTGCCGGAAGTGGGCGCTGGCGTGCTTGTTGGGCGAGGAGTCACAGCAGCCGATGTGGCCGCACTCCAGGCAGCGCCGCAGGTGCACCCACGGTGATCCGATGGTCAGGCACTCCTCGCAGCCGTCCGGGGTGCGCGGCTGCGGGTCGTCGGCGCTGAGAAGATGGTCGCAAATTGCCATGGCAAGAAGCTTAGGACCAGTGCACGCGGCCAATTCGGCCGCACCTGTTGATCGGCGGGTGGCGGTCGTCGCCGGGCAGGCCGTTCGGCGTCGACACCCCGGTCGCCAGGCCATGCGGGACGCGCTGCCGGGACCACGTGACGGACGGCCCCTGCTTCGACACTGTCGTGATCACCGCAAGGGGCACGACCGTTGGCTAGGGTCGAGGTATGCGACTCGTGTCCAGCAGGTTCCTGCCCCTTGCCGCTTTCGCCGCGGTCGTCTTCGCCAGCGGGTGCAGCGAGATCAACGCGACGGTCGACAAGGCCCAGGCCTGCCTGGAGGCCCCCAAGATCGTCTCCGAGACCGTCGCCAAGATCAGCGGCCTGGTCGACGATCCCGCCGCGATGGAGAAGGAGCTCGACAACGCCGCGCAGAAGCTCGGCGACGTGGCCGACAAGGCCGCCAACACCACGCTCAAGCAGGCCACCGACGACCTGGCCGCCTCCCTGCGCCGGCTCGACGTCAACAACGTCAACGAGGCGGTCGACGCCGTCCAGAAGGTCGGCAACGACACCGCGGCCTACCTCACCAAGCTGAAGGAAGCCTGCAGTTAGTGCTCGCCGGCCAGGTGGGCGGCCAGCAGTTCGGCGCCGAAGTCGGCGCCGGGCCGCCGGATGACGGTGTGCGCGTGGTTGGCGGCGTTCTGCGTGTTGTCGTACTCGATCAGCAGGCCAGGACCCTGCAGCCGGTAGTAGTGGCCGGCGCCCGGCGACAGCGGTCCCGCCCAGGCGAAGGAGAAGGCGGCAGGGTCGTGCGTGCCGCGCAGCGAGGGCGCCAGGCGGTCCAGGTAGACGTCGAGCAGGCGGGCCAGCAGGTCGCGGGGGGCGGTGGCGAGCGCGCCGCCCGGCACCCCCAGCGGCTCCAGCGTCGAGGTGACCGCCGACGTGCCGGTCAGGATGTCGGACGGCGCGACCTCCGCGACGACCGCCTGCTCGCGCAACGCGGCGGGCAGCGCCGTCACCAACGCCCTGGCCAGGTCCTCCTCCAGCGGCAGCGGCCGGACCACGGCCGCGTCGCCGTACCGGACGGCATGGGGGTTGGCGCCGAGGAACAGCGGCGCGACCTCCACCCGGCCGCCCGCGACCGTCGCCGTGACCGACACGTGGTGCCCCTCGAAGCGCCAGCCCCAGTGGTCGGCGCCGGGGCTGCCGAAGACGGCCAGATGGTAGTCGTCGCTGTGGCGGCCCCGCCGTCCCTGCTCGTCGAGGTCGAGCACCTCCTCCAGCGCCATGATCGTCACAACCTGCGCGAAGGCGTGCCGCGACAGCGCCGTGGCCAGCAGCCGGTGCGCCGCCTTGCGCGCCTCGCCGTTCAACCCGAGCAGCGAGACCCCTGGCCTGGGCGCGGGCACGTAGGTCCAGCGCAGGCGTAGCGGGTCGCCGAACGCGTAGGTGGCCGCCTGCCACTGCTCGGTGGTGAGGCAGCCGAGGAACCGGGTCGCGATCTCCGCCATGAGCATGACAACAGGATCGCCTATCCCGGCTTGTCGAGGGGAAATGGGGCCGATTTAGCGTGGTCCCATGAACGGCACCGAGCCCGACCCCCGCTTCACCCTCGCCAACGAGAGGACCTTCCTGACCTGGCTGAGCACGTCGCTCGCGCTGTGCGCGGGCGGCGTGGCGATGGCCGCGGTCTCCGACGACGTCTTCGTGCCGTGGGCGCGTACCGCGCTGTCCGTCCTGCTGGTCCTGCTGGCGGCGCTGGCCGCCGGCATGGCCTACCCGCGCTGGCGCAACATCCAGCGCGCGCTGCGCAACCAGTCGCCGCTGCCGCCGCCCGCCCTGGCCGCCGTCTTCGGGTACGGCGTGGCCGCGGTCGCCGTCGTCGCGCTCGTCCTCATCCTGATGGCCTGAGCATGTCGGCCGAGATCTGGGACCCCGGGCTGCAGAGCGAGCGGACCCGCCTGGCCTGGGTGCGCACCGCCGTCGCCCTGTCCACGGGGGGCCTCGGCGCGGCGGGACTGGCCGCCCGCGTCGGGCTCGGGCCGCTGTTCGTGGCGGGCTTCGCGCTGGCCGCGCTGTGCGGCGGCATCCTGCTGGCGCGCACCGGCGCCCGCTTCCGCCAGGTCCAGCGCGCCCTGCACAACGGCGACCCGCTCGACGGCCGCGCCGACGCGCTGGTCGCCTGGATCGGCACCCTCTGCGTGGTGGCCGGCTCGGTGTGCTTCGTCGTCACCATGGGCCTGGCCCACCTCTAGATCGCCCAGCGCGGCGTAGGCGGGCACGGCCGGCTCGTCGACGTCCTCCTCGCCTCGGAACCCTGCGGGGCCCTGCCGGCCTCGTCAACGGGTTGCGAGGACGGCAGGAGGAGGCGGACACTCGAAGAAGACCAGCTCGGAGGTGATCCGCGTGCGTGAAGACTATGACGCGCGGGAGACGTGGCCGTTCGAGTGCCAGTGCTGCTGGCATGTCTGGCAGGAGGAGTACACCGTCAGACACGTCACCGACGACCACGGCAACGAAGTCGAGGTGTGGCTGCGAGCGGGCGTGCCCGTCCAGCCCGCCAACTCCGACAAGAGCTGCCCCAAGTGCGGGGCGGTGCAGATCACGACCTTCCCCGCCGGGTACCTGGCCAGACACCCGGAAGCGCCGGTGCCCACCCCGCGTGAGGGCGCCGTGGAGACGCCGCTGAAGTTCACCTGGCGCGCGGCGATCATGTAGGACCCGCTCCCCGGGCGCGGCGCCGGCGGGCGCCGCGCCCGGGGAGGTCTCAGGCCAGGCTGTCGAGCCAGGCCTGGTGCAGGCCGGCGAAGCGGCCCGCGGAGGCGATGAGCGCCTCGGGCGGGCCGTCCTCGACGATCCTGCCGCGCTCCATCACCAGCACCCTGTCGGCGATCTCCACCGTCGACAGGCGGTGCGCGATGATGAGCGCGGTCCGGTCGGCCAGGATGGTGCGCAGGGCCCGCTGCACCATCCGCTCGCTGGGCACGTCCAGCGACGAGGTGGCCTCGTCGAGGATGAGCACCGCCGGGTCGGCGAGGAAGGCACGGGCGAAGGCCACCAGCTGGCGCTGGCCCGCCGACATCCGGCCGCCGCGCTTGCCGACCTCGGTGTCGTAGCCGTCGGGCAGCCCCGAGACGAACTCGTGCGCGCCGATGGCCTTGGCCGCGTCGACGACCTCCTTGGTGGAGGCCTCGGGCCGGCCGAACCGGATGTTGTCCGCGACCGTGCCGGAGAACAGGAAGTTCTCCTGCGTCACCATCACCACGGCCTTGCGCAGGGTGGTCTCGTCCAACTCGCGCAGGTCGACCCCGTCCAGCAGCACCCGCCCCGCCGTCGGGTCGTAGAAGCGGGAGATCAGCTTGGCCAGGGTCGTCTTGCCCGCGCCCGTCGCGCCGACCAGCGCCACGGTCTGACCGGCGGGAACCGTCAGATCGAGGGACGGCATGACGGGCATCTCCGGCACGTACGAGAACGCGGCGGCCTCGAAGCGGACCTGCCCGCGCGCCGCCGCCAGCGGTGCGCCCTTCGGCGGCTCGGGAACCGACGGTTCCTCCTCCAGCACGCCCGACAGCTTCTCCAGCGCCGCGCCCGCCGACTGCAGGGTGTTGTAGAACTGGCTGATCTCCTGCATGGGCTCGTAGAACTGGCGCAGGTAGAGCAGGAAGGCGGCCAGCACGCCGACGGTGACCTCGTCGTGGAAGGCCAGCCAGCCGCCGTAGATCAGCACACCGGCGATCGTGAGGTTGCCGATGAGCTTGATGCCCGGCATGAACACCGCGATCAGCTGCATCGCACGGGCGTTGGCGTCACGGTAGTCGGCGTTGAGCCGGCCGAAGATCTCCTGGTTGCGCGGCTCGCGGCGGAAGGCCTGGACGGCCTTGATGCCGGTCATCGACTCCACGAAGTGCACGATGACCAGCGCCACCGTCTCCCTGGTGCGCCGGTAGGTGATCGCCGACTGGCGGCGGAACCACCGGGTGAACAGCAGCAGGAGCGGCAGCGGCACCAGCGCCACCAGGCCCAGGTGCACGTCGAGGATCAGCAGCAGCGCCGCCGTGCCGAACATCGTCAGCACCGCGGTGACCAGGCCGTCGAAGCCCGACTGCAGCAGCTCGGCGATCGCCTCGATGTCGGAGGTGAGCCGGGAGATGACCCGGCCGGAGGTGTACTTCTCGTGGAAGGAGAGCGACAGCCGCTGGAAGTGGTCGAAGACCCTGCGGCGCAGCTCCAGCAGGATGTCCTGGCCGATCCGGCCGGACAGGTTGAGGAAGACCTGCCTGGTCAGCGCCTGGGTGACGGCGGCGGCCAGGATGACCCCGACCACCGTCAGCAGCGTGACCGAACCCTCTCCGCGCAGCATCGGCGGGATGCCCGAGTCGATGCCGACCTTCACCAGGTAGGGGATGGCCAGGCCCGCGCCGCTGGAGCAGATGATGATCGCGGTCAGCAGCGCGATCGGCCTGCGGTGCGGCCTCAGCAGGTCGCCCAGCAGGGCGCGCGAGCGGGTGCGCAGCAGCAGGGAGACCTTCTCCGGCAGGTCGTCCTTGTTCTCCGAGGCGACGCCCCGCCAGTCGGTGGTGGCCGTCAACGCAGGGCTCCTTCCTCGGACAGGTCGGCGTCCTGGGCCAGCAGCGAGCGGTACTCGGGCACCTCGGCCAGCAGGGCCTGGTGCCTGCCGACGTGGGTGATCGTGCCGTCACGCAGCAGCGCCACCTTGTCGGCCAGCAGCACCGTCGAGGCGCGGTGCGCGATCACGATGCCGGTCGCCTCGCGCAGCACGTGGCGCAGCGCCTCCTCCACCAGCGCCTCGGTCTCCACGTCGAGCGCCGACAGCGTGTCGTCGAGGACGAGGATCTTCGGCTTGGACAGCACGGCTCTGGCCAGAGCAAGGCGCTGCCGCTGCCCTCCCGACAGCGACATGCCCTGCTCGCCGATACGGGTGTCGAGGCCCCACGGCAGGTCGTGGACAAACGTCGCCTGCGCCACCTCGAGCGCCTCGCGCACCTCCTCGTCGGAGGCGTCGCGGTTGCCGAGCGTGAGGTTCTCGCGCACGCTCATCGAGAACAGCGTGGGCTCCTCGAACGCGGTGGCCACCACCTCCCTCAGCGAGCTCAGCTTCAGGTCGCGCACGTCGTGGCCGTCGATGGTGACCCGTCCCGAGGTGACGTCGATCAGCCGGGGGACCAGCGCGGTGAGCGTCGTCTTGCCCGAACCCGTGGCGCCCACGACGGCCACCGTCTCGCCCGGCCGTACGTCGAGCCGGACGTCGTGGAGCACCGGGCGGTCGGCGCCGGGGAAGCGGAAGCCGACGCCCTCCAGCCGCAGGTGGCCGCGCGGGTGCTCGATCGTCTCGGTGCCGTCCTGGATCGCGGGGACGGTGTCCATGACCTCAAGGACGCGGTCGGCCGAGGTCATCGACTCCTGCGCCATCGCCAGGATGTAGCCGAGGCTCGCGATCGGCCAGACCAGCTGCAGCACCAGCGTGGTGAACGCCACCAGCGAGCCCGGCGAGAGCGAGCCGGACCCCACCGCGAGCGCGCCCAATAACAGGACCAGGGCCAGCGTGAGGTTGGGGATCACCTCGAGGAAGGTGAAGAAGCGCGCCGACAGGCCGACCTTCTCGAGCGAGGTCGCGTGGACCTTGCGCGCGGACTCGTCGAAGGTGTCGAAGACGTGGTGCCGGCGGCCGAATGCCTTGATCGTGCGGATTCCGATCGCCGACTCCTCGACGAGCGTGGCGAGGTCGCCCTGCTCGTCCTGGACCTGGCGGGAGATCGTGATGTACTTCTTCTCGAAGCGCAGCGACACCCAGACGATGGGCACGGCCGAGGCCGCCACCAGCAGCCCGAGCGGCCAGTACATGTTCAGCAGCACGATCGTCACCGTGGTGAGCTGGATGACGTTCATGACCAGGAAGAGCATGCCGAAGCCGAGGAAGCGGCGGATGGTCGACAGGTCCGTCGTGGCGCGCGAGAGCAGCTGGCCCGACTGCCACTCGTTGTGGAAGGCCATCGGCAGGCGCTGCAGATGCTGGTAGAGGTCGTCGCGGATCCTGGTCTCGAGGCCGAGCACGGGACCGGTCTGCGTCCAGCGGCGCAGGAAGATCATCAGGGCCTCGGCGACGCCGACGCCGACCGCCAGCAGGCCCAGCGGGAGCAGGTCCGCGGTCTGCCCGGCGTCGATCACCTCCTTGCCCACCAGGGGGAAGGTGATGCTGGCGGCTATGCCGAGGATGGCGACGAGCCAGATGAAGACCAGCTTGCCGACGAAGGGGCGCAGGTAGGACCGCATGCGCCACAGCGAGTTGGAAGAGAGCAGGGGACGGCTGGGAATCTTCGTATCGGGAGGCATCTCCTCTAGGTTAAGCCCCGGGATCAAGCCGTTTTCGTGAGTTGGGGCTCCAGCATCGCGCGCACGAGGCAGGCCGTCGCGGCGGTCGACAGGACGGCCCTGACCAGGTTCCATGCCACCCACGGGCCCTCGAACTGCGCTCTCGTGAGGGTTCCCGCGGCGAGGGCGTCGTTGAGCGGGACGTTGACGGCCGAGGTCGTCACGAAACCGACCAGGTAGAGGGCCAGCCCCGCCAGTATCCAGAGCGCGGCAGGTCTGGCGCGGCGGTGACGGATCAGTGCCCAGATGGGCAGGACCAGGCCGGCCAGGAAGGGCGCGAGGAAGGCGGGGTTGATGATGGCGGCGTTGATGTGGTTCATGACGGCGACGAAGGTACGGTCGCCGGCGGCCGCGAGGCCGGGCATGACCGCGATCGAGAAACCGTAGTACGTGCCGGCGACCAGGCCGGTCGCCAGCGCGGAGAGACCCAGGACGATTCGCATGCCGGTATTCAAGCGGGCCGCCCGTCCGTCTCTCCATCGCTGAGACTCTCACCCGCATGCGCGCCCGTATCACCCGGTGGCCACCCGGGGCGCGGCGACGCCCGCGGCGCGCCGGGCGGCCAGGTAGTGCAGCAGGTCGAACTCCCTCGGGCTCAGCTCCAGCGGCACGCCGTCGAGCGTCGCCTCGCGCGCCCCCACGTCCACGCGGAGCCCGCCCACCTCGATGCCCTGATACTCCTCGGCGGGCGCGCCCCCTCGGCGCAGCACCGCCCTGATCCTCGCCTCCAGCTGCTCGGCGCCGAACGGTTTGATCACGTAGTCGTCGGCGCCCGCGTTGAGCGCCTTGACGATCTCCGACTCGGCGTCCCTGGCCGAGGCCACCACGACCGGGGTGGCGCTGACCGCCCGCAGCATCCGCAGCAGTTCGCAGCCGTCGACGTCGGGCAGGCCCAGATCGAGGACCACGACGTCGGGGCGGCTGCCCATCACCTGGTGCAGCCCGCCCATGGCCGTGGGGCTGGAGGAGACCGCGTGGCCGCGCTCGGTCAGCGCCCTGCTCAGCGCCGTCCTGATCGCCGCGTCGTCCTCGATGAGGAGAACATGCACCACGAGGTCACGCTATCCGCGCTTTCGCGGCCTTGACCCGCGCGCGACGGTCTCCATGCCACACCGAGACCCGCACCTGATGGCCGGTCGGTGACCGTGGAAGTGTGCACCTCGGCAGTTTGCGCCCGCGCTCGATCAGGGCCCGCATGACGGCCGCCACCGTGGTCGGCTTCGGCGTCGTCCTGCTCGCCGGAGTCGTGGCACTCTGCCTGGCCCTGGCCCTTCCCGGCCGGGTGCGCGCCCAGCTGGTCGACCGCGCCGACCAGGCCAGCAGGCAGGTCACCCTGCTGGTCGACGACGAGCCCGTCCACGGCCCGATCCCGCCGCAGCACGGCGTGGCGCTCCTGCAGGTCGTGGACGCGGACGGCAGGGTGGTGGCGGCCGGCGAAGCGCTGCGGGGACGGCCGCCGCTGACCACCGCGCGTCCCGCGGCGGGCGACTCCCGGGTGCAGACGCGGGTGTGCGGTGGCGAGCAGCGGTGCCTCATCGTCGTCGGCACCTCCAACCGGTCCACCCCCTACGGCCCGGTCATCGCCTACGCGGCGGTCAGGGAGTCGATCGCCCTGGACGTCCCGCTGATCGCCGGGGTCCTCTCTCTTGCCGCCGCCGTCCTGCTCGCGCTCATGGCCTGGGCCACCTGGGTCGGCGTCGGCAGGGTCCTGGCGCCCGTCGAGCGCATCAGGTCGGGTCTGGAGCAGATCAGCGCCACCGACCTGAGCGACCGCATCGCGGTGCCCGGGACCGGCGACGAGGTGGCCGAGCTGGCCATCACCGTCAACGACACGCTGCAGCGGCTGGAGGACGCGGTCGGCCGGCACCGCCGCTTCGTCTCCGACGCCTCCCACGAGCTTCGCACGCCGCTGACGGCGATGCTGGTCCGGCTGGAGGGCAGGCCCGAGGGAGAGGACGCCGACAGGACCCTGGGCGAGGCGCTCGGTGACGCCCGGCGGCTGTCGGCCATCGTGCAGGACCTGCTGCTCCTGGCGCGCCTCGACGCGGGCGTGCGCCCGCCCGACGAGCTGCTCGACCTGGGCAAGCTGGTGACCGACGAGGTCGGCAGGCGGCCCTCCCGCCTGCCGTTCACCACCTCTGTCGAGCCGGGCCTGATGGTGCGCGGCAACCGGCTGCGGCTGGACAGGCTGCTGACCAACCTGCTGTCGAACGCCGACAGGTACGGCGAGAGCGCCGTCCACGTCACCGTGGCCCGCGACGGCCGCGACGCCGTCGTCGAGGTGAGCGACGACGGCCCCGGCATCCCCGCCGACCAGCGCGAGGCCGTCTTCCGGCGCTTCACCAGGCTGGACAGCGCCCGCTCGCGCGACATCGGCGGCACCGGCCTCGGCCTGCCCATCGCCCGCGACATCGCCGTCGCCCACGGCGGCAGCCTGGTGGTCGCCGACAACGGCCGCGGGGGCGCACGGCTCGTCCTGCGCCTGCCGCTGAGGTGATCCGTCATGCAGAATCCGGCTATGCATGATCCACTGTTCGAGCGGGACGCCGCTCCCGCGGCCCTGGACCTCGTCGCCCGCGCCGCCGGCCCCTTCCTCGGCACCTTGACCGACCGCCCGGTCCACGACCACGCCGCCGACCACCTCATGGACCTCCTCGACGGTCCCCTCCCCGACAGGGGCGAGGGGACGCTGGCGGCCGTCGAGGAACTGCTCGCCGTGGGCACCAGGGCGTCGACACAGACCTCGGGCCCGCGTTTCTTCCACTTCGTCGTCGGCGGCGCCACCCCCGCGGCGCAGGCGGGCGACTGGGTGACCTCGCTGCTCGACCAGGCCGGCGGGCTGCACCTGACCTCGCCGCTGGCGGCGCGGGCGGAGAAGGTGGTGCTGGCGTGGTTGAAGGATCTGTGCGGGCTGCCGGAGCCGTACGGGGGAGTGCTGACGCCGAGCGCGACGTTCGCCAACCTGACCGGGCTGGCCTGCGCGCGGCAGTGGTGGGGCGAACGGCACGGCGCCGACATCGTCTCGCAAGGGCTGGCCGGGCTGCCGCGGATGCCGGTGCTGGCCGGCGGCTACATCCATCCCAGCAGCCGCAAGGCGCTGCAGATCCTCGGCGTGGGCCGCGACGGCGTGACGGTGTGCGCGCGCGACGACGCCGGCCGTGTCGACCTGGCCGCCATGGAACGGGAGCTGGCCGCGCTCGACGGGCCCGCGGTGATCGTCGGCAACGCGGGCGAGGTCAACACCGGCGACTTCGACCCCATCGCCGCCCTGGCCGACCTCGCCGAGCGGTACGGCGCGTGGCTGCACGTGGACGGTGCGTTCGGGCTGTTCGCCGCGGCCTCACCGCGCCTGCGCCACCTCGTGGCGGGCGTCGAACGCGCCCACTCCGTCGCCGCCGACGGCCACAAGTGGCTGAACGTCCCCTACGAGAGCGGCTTCGCCTTCGTCCACGACCAGGACCTGATGTTCAGGGCGTTCGGCGCGTGGGGCGCCCACTACCTGCCCTCCGACGTCAACTACAACAACCTCGGCCCGGAGTCCTCCCGCAGGGCGCGGGCCTTCCCGATCTGGGCGACCCTGCGGGCCTACGGCAGGCAGGGCTACCGGCAGCTCGTCGAGCGCCATCACGACCTGGCCCTGCGCCTGGGAGAGGCCGTGGAGAAGGCGCCCGACCTGGAGCTGCTGGCCCCCGTGACGCTCTGCGTGGTCTGCTTCCGCTACGCGCCGCCGGGCGTGCCCGAGGGCGAGCTGAACGACCTCAACCACCGCATCGGCGAGGAGTTGATCGCCGACGGCCGCTTCTACGCGGGCACGACGACCTACCGGGGGATGACCGCCCTCCGCCCCGCGATCGTGAACTGGCGCACGACGGCGGATGACATCGACGGCCTGGTGCGGGTGCTGAGGGAGGTCATCGCCCGCGTCCACCCGGCCGGATAGGCGTCAGGAGGTCGTGCCCAGTGCGACGGTCTCGGCGACCTCGGCGTGGCGCTCGGCCTCCTCGGCGGCGAAGCGTTCGGCGTCGAGCCTGTCGGCGATGTCCTCGTCCTGCTTCATGAGCGCCTCGAGCGACTGCCCAGCCATCTCCAGCACGCCCATGTCGGCGTAGGCCTGCTGCAGGCGCGGCGACCACAGGCCGATGTCCTTCACGCACGGCACGATCCTGCTGAACAGCAGTGACCTGAACAGCCGCAGGTACTCCGACTCGTCGACGGCCCGCATCGCCTCGGCCACCTCCGCCTGCGACAGGCCGAGTGTCTCCCACGTCTCCCTGCCGCGCAGCCGGTCGCGCATGAGGTAGCAGCCCTCGATGACGAAGTCCTCGCGCTCGCGCAGCTCGCTCTCCGACAGGTTCTTGTAGTAGTCGCGCAGCGCCATCCGGCCGAAGGCCACGTGCCTGGCCTCGTCCTGCATGACGTAGGCGAGGATCTGCTTGGGCAGCGGCTTGGTGGTGATGTCGCGCATGACGCCGAACGCGGCCAGCGCCAGCCCCTCGATCAGCACCTGCATCCCCAGGTACGGCATGTCCCACCGCGAATCCGTCAGGGTGGAGTCCAGCAGCGACTTGAGGTGCTCGTTGATCGGGTAGGCCAGGCCCACCTTCTCCTGAAGGAATCGCGCGTAGGTCTCGGCGTGCCTGGCCTCGTCCATCGTCTGGGTGGCGGCGTAGAACTTGGAGTCGAGGTCGGGCACCGACTCCACGATGCGCGCCGAGCAGATCATCGCGCCCTGCTCGCCGTGCAGGAACTGGGAGAACTGCCAGGCGGCGCCGTGCCTGCGCACCTCGGCGCGGGTCCTGTCGTCCATCCGCTCCCACAGCGGCGTGCCGTGGATGGCGATGGTGGTGTCCGGGATGCCGAGCACGTCGTACGGATCGACCTCCAGGTCCCAGTCGATCCTCTTCACCGAGTCCCACTGCTTGTCCTTGCCCTTCTGGTACAGGGCGAGCATGCGGTCCCTGCCGTCGTCGTACTCCCAGGTGAAACGGCTGGACCCGGCCATGTCCACGTTCCACGTGGAGAGCTCTGCGGGGATCGTGTAGAGATCGTGCGTCGACATGCGGCCTCCAGGGGGACGTACACCGTACGTATACCTCGAGCGTGGCACGTACGGTGTACGTGCGTCAATAGAATGAGCTATGCCCACCGAGCCGCTCTCCCGCGTGCGTATCGTCGCGGCCGCGATCGACCTCATCGAGCGTGAGGGCGCGGACGCGGTGTCCATGCGCAGGATCGCCGCCGACCTGAACGTCGGCGTCATGTCGCTCTACAACCACGTGCCGAACAAGGCCTCGCTGCTCGACGGCGTCGCCGAGTCGGTGCTGTCGCAGATCGAGTTCACCGACGACCCCGGCGCCCACTGGACCGACAGGGTGCGCATGCAGGCCAGGGCCTTCCGGCAGATCGCCCACCACTACCCGCGCTCCACCATGCTGGTGGTCAGCCGGCAGCTCCACTCCAACGCCGGGCTGTTCCCCGTGGAACGGGCGCTGACCACGCTGCGCCAGGCGGGTTTCGACGGCGCCGACGCGGTGCGCATGCTGCGCCTGTTCATCGCCTACGTGATCGGCTCGCTGCTGCGTGAGGTGGGAGTCACGCCGACCTTCGCGCCCGTCCCCGGCGCCCCTCCGGTCAGCGACGTGGACCCCGAGCTGTTCCCCCAGGTCAGCGAGCTGTCCTCGCTGCTGGGCTCGTGCGACCACGAGGAGGAGTTCGACTTCGGTCTCGACCTGCTCATCCAGGCCATCGCCGTCCACCTGGAAAGGAAGGGCACCCGGGGCTGAGCCCGGATGCCCTTCCACGGCAGGCGCCACTTCCCCTCGGCGGCTGCCTAGTACCAGTTGTGCGACCTGAAGTGACCCCAGGCGCCGCACGGCTTGCCGTAACGGCCCTTGATGTACTGCAGACCCCAGCGGATCTGGGTGGCGGGATTGTGCCGCCAGTCGCTTCCGGCGCCCGACATCTTCACCGCCGGCAGTGCCTGCGGAATGCCGTAAGCCCCTGAACTGGGGTTCTGCGCCCGGTGGTTCCAGTTGCTCTCCCTGGTCCACAAGCTGTCCAGGCACTGGAACTCCCGCAGCGACCACGACCTCCGTACCACGAGGTCGAGCGCGATCCGCTTGTTGGTGTTCCTGCCGGGCAGCGCGGGCCGCGCCTTCGGCTCGGCCTTGGTCGTCCACGTGGCGTGATGGATCACGTGGGGCTGGACCGCGACCGTCCAGGTCCGCTGGTGGACCGTCCCGGGCGACTCGGCGTCGGCCAGGGCGATCGTGGATGTCCCGCCGGTGAACGCCGCGGAGGCGACCACCATGGCGAGAACGCGTTTGCTGTCCAACTTGATCCTTGCAGTCGGGTCGCGTGCGGGCGGACCTTCGTGAAGCAAGGGTCCTGCCGATCCGCGCCCGTGGCTCGGGCGAGAATGGGCCCGCGCGGCCTCCGAGGTCCTTTCCCGTCCGATCGACCTGGACGGCCCGGAAGGCACCGCGACGATGTCTCTAGGCGGTTTCTAATACGCCATGTCGCCCCTGGTGCGTGATCTCAGACGCCGGAAGAAGAGGACTTTGCCGCTGAGCGGTCTCGCCTTGGACCGGCCCGGCGGCCCGATGACCATGCGTATTCGAACACCGGGTGCGGAGATCAGTACCAGCCCCGCCCCTGGAAGTGGGACCAGGCGGCGCACGGCGAGCCGTACCTCTTCTTGATGTAGGACAGGCCCCAGGTGATCTGCGTCCTGGGGTTGGTGCGCCAGTCCCGGCCGGCGCTGACCATCTTCCGTCCGGGCAGCGCCTGCGGGATGCCGTAGGCGCCCGAGCCGCTGCCGGCCCGGTGGTTCCATCCGCTCTCCCTGGCCCACAGCCGCTCCAGGCAGCCGAACTGGGCTCGGGTCCATCCCTTGGCCGCGACCATGGGCCTGGCGATGGCCTTGTTCCTCGCGCCGGTGGTGGCGCTGCCGGTCGCGCCGGCGTCCGCGGACGCCGCCGTCGCTGTTCCCGCTCCCGACACCACGACCGTGGCGGTCAGGAGCAAGGCTCTGGTACGGCGGAGCGTAGGCATGCGGTCTTCCCTTCGGAGGGGTCGGGGGACTGCGTCACCCTGCCGCACTCGCGCTATTTGTCGCTAATTGACCATGAAAAGGTAGATCGTCAGTAAAGAACATGATCTATGGCTGTACAGGGGGTTTAGCGAGAAAAAGTGGACTCTGTCACATTTCTTGGGAAGGTAGGGTCGGATCATGAATCTCCGAGACATCCCGGTCCGCACCCTCGCGGACGCCCCGACCACGCTCGCCGAGCTGGCCGGCGACAAGGCCCTGCTCATCGTCAACGTGGCCTCCAGGTGCGGCCTGACCCCGCAGTACACCGGCCTGGTGAGGCTCCAGCAGGAGTACGGGCCGCGGGGCTTCAGCGTGGTCGGCGTGCCGTGCAACCAGTTCATGGGCCAGGAGCCCGGCACGGCCGAGGAGATCCAGGAGTTCTGCTCCACCACCTACGGCGTCGACTTCCCGCTGCTGGAGAAGGCCGACGTCAACGGCGCCGACCGGCACCCGCTCTACGGCCCGCTCACCGCCACGCCCGACGCCGACGGCGAGGCCGGCGACATCCAGTGGAACTTCGAGAAGTTCCTCGTCGACCGCGAGGGGACGGTGGTGGCCAGGTTCAGGCCGCGCACCGAGCCGTCCGACCCCGCCGTCACCGCCGCGATCGAGAAGCTCCTGTGAGTGGGCGAACCTGCCCGTGCGGGCTGCCCGCGGCCTACGAGGACTGCTGCGGGCGGCTGCACCGCGGGGCGGCGGCGGCCGAGACCGCCGAGCAGCTCATGCGCTCCCGTTTCAGCGCCTTCGCGGTGGGCGACGCCGCCTACCTGCTCAGCAGCTGGCACCCGTCGACCAGGCCCGCCGAGATCACCTTCGAGCCGTACCTGCGGTGGAAGCGGCTGTCGATCGTGAGCACGAGCGGCGGCGGGGCCGGCGACACCGAGGGGACGGTCGAGTTCCGCGCCCGCTACAGCCAGGCCGGCAGGGCAGGGGAGATGCGCGAGGTCAGCAGGTTCACCCGGCACGAGGGCGCCTGGGTGTACCTCACCGGCGAGGCCCGCAGCTCCCACGCACGATGAGCTCGGTGGGCAGCAGCACGCTGCGCGGGCGCCTGGCGCCCGACCTGAGCACCAGCTCGGCCGCCCGGTAGCCGAGATCCTGGCCCGGCTGGGCGATCACCGTCAGCGGGGGCGAGCACAGCTCGGCCCACGGCACGTCGTCGTACATCACCAGCGACAGGTCGCCCGGGATGCGCAGGCCGAGCTCCCGCGCGGTCAGCACGGCCGCCTCGCCCAGCGCGCTGCCGCCGGCCACCAGCGCGGTGACGTCGCCCCGGCTCTGGAGCAGCCCCGAGGCGGCGGCGTAGGCCGAGTCGCGGCTGCCGCCGGCGGAGACGATCAGCTCCTCGTCCGCCAGCGTGCCCATCGCCTCCCGGAAGGCGGCCACCCGGCGGGCGCGCCCAGGGCCGCCGAGGTAGGCGATGCGGCGATGGCCGAGGCCCTTGAGGTACTGCACCGCCGTACGGACACCGGAGCGGTCGTCGGCCAGGACGGCGGGGATGGCGCTGTCGGGACGGGGCGGTGTCCGCAGGCCGTCGAGCATCAGCAGGTCGTCGAGCGGCTCGTCGGACGGCTCGTCCTCCTGGGGCTGCTCGCCGACGAACACCACCGTCATGCCCGCCCTGATCGCCGGGCCCCACGCCTCGGCGTCGCCCGAGGGCACGGCGATCACCCGGTCGACGCTCTGCTCCAGCAGCATGCCGATGAGCTCGGCCTCCAGCTCGGGGTCGTCGCCCGTCGAGCCGACCACGACGGGCTCGCCCGCCGAGCGGGCGCAGGCGAGCACGCCCTCGGCGAGCCTGCCGTACAGGGTGTCGGTCAGGTCGGGAACCAGCAGGCCGATGCCGCCGGCGCGCTGCTGGCGCAGATTGCGGCCCACCGCGCTGGGGCGGTAGTCGAGATGCGCGGCCACCGCGAGCACCCGCTCGCGGGTCTCCTGGCTGGCCGATCCACCGGACAGCACCCGGGAGACCGTGGCCACGCCGACGCCGGCGGCCTCCGCCACGTCCTTGATGGTGGTGCGCTTCATGGAAACGATTCCACCACTCATTCCGGAAGGTTTCCAGCTCGAATGGGTAACATCGCCTGGTCTCTTGACAGGGTTCCCCCTTTCGGGTGAGATGCATGAAAACGTATCCACGGTGAGTGGTGTCCCCCACATACGTCCGGGTTCCGGCCCGCTGCGCGAAGGACTGTCATGGCATCCATCGTTCTGACAAACGTCGACAAGATCTACGCCGGTGGCGTGAAGGCCGTGAACGCACTCAACCTTGAGATCAAGGATGGGGAGTTCATGGTTCTGGTCGGCCCCTCCGGCTGCGGCAAGTCGACCGCGCTGCGGATGATCGCCGGACTCGAGGACATCAGCGGCGGCGAGATCGCCATCGGCGACAAGGTGGTCAACCACCTGCCGCCGAAGGACCGCGACATCGCGATGGTCTTCCAGAACTACGCGCTCTACCCCCACATGACCGTCGAGGAGAACCTCGCCTTCGGTCTGAAGCTCCGCAAGATGCCCAAGCCCGAGATCCAGAAGCGCGTCAACGAGGCCGCCAAGATGCTGGGCCTCGAGACCTACCTCAAGCGCAAGCCGGCCGCCCTGTCCGGTGGTCAGCGCCAGCGTGTCGCGATGGGCCGCGCCATCGTCCGCGAGCCGCAGGCCTTCCTCATGGACGAGCCGCTGTCCAACCTCGACGCCAAGCTCCGCGTCTCCATGCGCGCCTCGCTCAACCAGATGCACGAGCGCCTCGGCGTCACCACCGTCTACGTCACGCACGACCAGGTCGAGGCCATGACCCTCGGCGACCGCGTCTGCGTCCTGCGCGACGGCCTGCTCCAGCAGGTCGACACCCCGCAGAACCTGTTCGACAAGCCGGTCAACCTGTTCGTCGCCGGCTTCATGGGCTCGCCCTCGATGAACTTCGTCACCGCCGAGCTGGTCCGCGACGGCGGCGCCGCGGTGGCCTTCGCCGGCTACAAGCTGGCCATCCCCGAGTCGACCTTCTCCGACAAGCCGGGCCTGGACCAGTACATCGGCAAGAAGGTCATCCTCGGCATCCGGCCCTCCGACTTCGAGGACTCCAGCGCCGCCGGCAGCCACGCCAACGGCTGGGCCACCCTGCCCGTCAAGGCGGAGGTCACCGAGGAGCTCGGCTCCGAGATCAACGTCCTGTTCCTGATCGACGCCCCGCCGGTCGAGCACAAGGACACCGTGGCCGCCCAGGACACCGGTGACGACGAGGAAGCCACGCTGCCGCTGTCCGGCGACAAGTCGCTGTGGACCGCCCGCGTCAACGCCCGCAGCCACGTGCGTCCCGGCCAGTCGATCGAGCTGGTCGTCGACACCCACAACCTGCACTTCTTCGACGCCGCGAGCGGCCTGGCGATCGGCCACGAGGCCAACCGCTAAAGCACGCCCGCTCCGAGCATCCCCCCGCCGCGACCCCCTCCCGCGGCGGGGGGATCGTCTTCGCGGGGTCCGCTCCCCGTGTTCCGGAGGCGGGGGGAGCGCCGGGCTACTTGCGGCCGATCATGGCGGAGATCCGGTGGGTCAGCCCGCGCGGGATGAGCCTGCCCACCGCCACGATCGCCTTGTAGCGAGGGTCGGGGATGGAGACCGTCCTGCCGAGCGCCAGGTCGCGCATCGCCTCGTTCACCACGGCGTCGGCCTGCAGCCAGAGGAAGCCGGGGATGCCGGAGACGTCCATCGAGGCCCGCTGGTGGAACTCGGTGCGCACGAAGCCGGGACACAACGCCATGATCCGGATCTTCGGGTCGCCCACCTCGGCGGCCGTCGACTCGCTGAAGTTGACCACCCACGCCTTGGAGGCGCTGTAGGTGCCCCGGGTGAAGAAGGCCGCCACCGAGGCGACGTTGATCACGGCGCCCCTGCCGCGCGCCCGCATGCCCGGCAGGGCCGCGAGCGTGAACCTGAGCACGGCCTCGCAGTGCACCTTCAGCATGCGCACCTCGTCCTCGAGCGGCACCTCGAGGAAGTGGCCGGGGTGGCCGAAGCCCGCGTTGTTGACCAGGCAGTCGACGCCTTCGCGCAGGCGGGCCTCGACGCGCTCCAGCCCGTCGTCGGTGGCCAGGTCGGCGGGCAGGACGTCGACGGCGACGCCGTACTTCTGCTTGAGCCGTTCGGCGGCCTCGGCGAGCCGGGTCTCGTCGCGGGAGACCAGGACCAGCGAGAAGCCGTCGGCGGCAAGGCGGCGGGCGAAGGCCGCGCCGATGCCGGCGGTCGCGCCCGTGATCAGTGCGGTAGGCATACGGCCAGCGTAACGCCCGCCCCGCCCGCTCCCGGCGGCGCGCCGACGATCACGATCGCACGGCCGGGCACGCGCCAGGGCAGGGCCGCCGCCTGCGCCGAACCTTTCCTGGCCCCGGCGCGTACAGGCACCGTGACGAGATCGCATGAGAGGATCGGCAGCGTGCGCCCCGCGCTTGCCGCCATCGCCCTGGTCGCGGTGCTGACCGCCTGCTCGGCCAGCCAGCCGGCAGGGCGGGAGCCTGCCCGCCCCGAGGCGGGACAGTCCGTCCGGCCCTCGGCCGAGGCGGCGACCACGGCGCCCGGCCGGGCGGCGTCCGGGCGGCCGGTGCCCGCGAGGCTGGAGTTCGCCGAGATCGCCCGGTTCGACAAGCCCGTGGCCTTCGCCGTGCGCGAGGGCGACGAGGCGCTCTACGTCGCCGAGCAGAGCGGCCGGCTGCGCGCGCTCGTCGACGGCCGGCAGCAGGTGATCGTCGACCTGTCCGGCGAGGTCAGCGACGGCAACGAGCAGGGCCTGCTCGGCGTGGCCTTCCATCCGACCGGCAGGTGGCTCTACCTCGACTGGACCGACGCCGCGGGCCGTACCCACGTCACCGAGTGGGCCTTCGACGGCCGCAGGGCCGGCGGGCGGCGCGACGTGCTCACCCAGGACCAGCCGTACGCCAACCACAACGGCGGGCAGCTCGCCTTCGGCCCCGACGGCTACCTCTACATCGGCCTCGGCGACGGCGGCGGCGGGGGAGACCCGCAGGGCAACGGCCAGAACCTGGGCACCTGGCTGGGCAAGATCCTGCGCATCGACCCGCGCGGCACGCCCTACCGGGTTCCCCCGGACAACCCGTTCACCGGCCGCGGCGGGGCCAGGCCGGAGATCTGGGCGTACGGCCTGCGCAACCCGTGGCGCTTCAGCTTCGACCGCAGGACCGGCGACCTGTGGATCGGCGACGTCGGCCAGAACGCCTGGGAGGAGGTCGACCACGAGCCGAGCGGCAAGGGCGGCCGTAACTACGGCTGGAACGCCTTCGAGGGCGGGCATCCCTTCGACACCGGCGTGCGGGCCGCCGGCGCCGTCAAGCCGGTCATCACCTATCCCCTCGGGCAGGACGGCGCCTGCTCGGTCATCGCGGGCCACGTCTACCGGGGTGCCCGGATCCCCGGGCTGGCCGGCCACTTCCTCTACGGCGACTTCTGCGCCGGATGGGTCAAGGCCGCGCCCGTGAGCGACCCGGCGCACGGCATCGAGGTGGGCAGGGTCGAGCAGCTGTCGTCGTTCGGGCAGGGCCACGACGGCGAGCTCTACGCCCTCAGCCTCCAGGGCGGGCTCTACCAGGTGCGGGCGGCGTCGTGAGCCGGCTGCTGATCGTCCACCACACCGCCTCACCGGCCACGCACGAGCTGCTGGAGAAGGTGCGCGAGGGCGCGACGACCGACGAGATCCAGGGTGTCGAGGTGGTCACCAGGGCCGCGCTCAACGCCACCGCCGCCGACGTGTTCGCCGCCGACGCGCTCGTCCTCGGCACCCCCGCCAACATCGGCTACATGAGCGGGGCGCTCAAGCACTTCTTCGACACGATCTACTACCCGTGCCTGGAGGAGACGCGGCGCCTGCCGTACGGGCTGTACGTGCACGGCAACAACGACGCCACGGGGGCGGTGCGCGGCGTGGAGTCGATCACGCGTGGTCTCGGCTGGGAGCCGGTCGCGGCGCCCGTCGTGGTGATCGGCGCGGTCACCAAGGCGGACCTGGAGGCGTGCTGGGAGCTGGGCGCGACGGCCGCGGCGACGATCAGCCCATGACCACGCGCTCGATCAGGTCCTCCACCTGGGCGTTGAGCCGCGCCCCGCGCGCCCATCCCGCGTAGTGGGTGAGGAAGACGACCGTCTCCCGCAGCTCCTCCGCGCTCAGGTCGCCGGTGCGCAACGCGGTCTCCAGCTGGATCTCGACCGCCTGATCGAGCCCCTGTCCGACGAGCAGGCCGATGAGCAGCAGCCGGCGGTCGCGGTCGCTGATCGCCTCGCGCGCCCACACCTCGGCGAACAGGTGCTCCACGGTCATGGCGAAGTTGATCGGTTCGTTCATGTCGCGCTCCGAGCGAGGCGGGAGGGGGGTCCGAAGCTCCTTATCCTTCGCCAGTCCGGCGCGAAGAGATAGGCCCTTCGGCAAGACATCTTGGCCGTTCCCTGGTTGCGCAAACGTTGCAGCAGGGTAGAGATGGGCGAGTAGGTCTTGATCCGGACTTTCTCCGCGCGTCTCAGCGATCTATAACAAACACAGCCAATAGTCGGCTGCGCTTTGGTCAAGACTTCTGGGGCCGGAAGAGGAGATTAGCCGCCAAAAACGGGCACAACCAAGGCGTTGGCGGGTAACGCGGAGGTAAGCCCTGGTGAAAAAGACACGGGCTTGGATGAAGGCGGCCGTCAGCACGGCCACGGTCACGGCCGTGCTGACGGCCGGAGTCGCCGCCTGCGGTCAGGCGGAGTACACCTACGTGCGCGACAGGGAAGGCACCACCTACTTCAAGGTGCCGTCCTCGTTCTCGAAGATCGACTCCACGAAGATCGATCTCCTGCTCAGCGGCGACCATCCCGAGTCCGAGACGGCGAAACTGCGCAAGCAGCTGGTCTGGTCGACCGCCTTCGACCAGGCCCCCGAACCGGCCGTGGACCACCTGCTGGGTTCCCAGGACCCGTTCGTCTACTCCACCGTCCACCGGCTGACCGAACCGCAGCGGAACGTGGTCTCGCTCAACACGATGCGCGACTTCATCCTGCCCGTGACGGAGGAGATGCGGCAGGCCTACACCCAGCGCCTCATGGAGGCGGGCCAGCAGCCCACCCTCGCGCGGTTCGAGCTGCTCACCGACCAGCCGATCGTGCTCAGCGACGGCGCGAGAGGCGTGCGCGTGCGGTTCAACTACCTGATCGGCGACACCGTCCAGACCTTCGACCAGACCGCCTACCTCGACCGGACGGGCGGGACCGTCTCGGTGCTGCTGATCCGCTGCACGGCCGCGTGCTTCAGCAAGAGGGTCGCCGAGTTCGACAACATCGCCGAGTCCTTCAAGCTGCTCAAGATGCCAGGATGAGGGAGCGACCGTGACCACGACCCACCCTGAGGGACTGCGCGCTCCCGGCAGCGGCCCCAACGATCCCGACTCCGTGACCCGCAAGCGGATGGCCTTCTGGGATCGCAGCAAGTTCATGCTCGGCCTGGGCCTGGCCTTCCTCGTGCTCGCCTGGAAGGAGATGGCCGACTACGAGGGCATCATGCCCTTCACCGACGCATTACAGCGTATCGGGGACAACCATCCGTGGATCTTCTACCTGCTGGCCGCCGAACTCGTCCGGCAGGTGCACTTCTTCGTCAGCGAGCGCTCGCCCGGCTACCACCGCTTCTGGAGCAAGGGCGTCTTCGGCGGCTTCGAACGGTGGACGCACCGCCGGTTCAGCGACTGGACGAGGTTCAGGCTCGCCAGGATCATCAAGATCCTGTTCTGGGTCACCGTGCTGGCTCTGGTCCTGGGCGCGGTGCTCGACCGCAGCCCCTTCCTGGCCCTGTTCCAGGCTCCGGCGCTGGCCTTCCAGGCGCTGCCGTACGTCGCCCAGCTGGCCTTCGCGTTCTTCTTCGTCATCTTCCAGTTCGTCGGACTGTTCTGGTTCCTGTCGCGCGGCGGCGTCGAGACCTACTACCCCGACGACATCAAGACCAGGTTCAGGGACGTGTGGGGCCAGGACCACGTGGTCGAGCGCGTCAAGGAGAACATCGTCTTCCTGGAGCAGCCGGACGCCATCGAGGCGCGCGGCGGCTACGTGCCCAGCGGTCTGCTGCTGTGGGGGCCGCCCGGAACCGGCAAGACGCTGATGGCCGAGGCCGTGGCCGGCGAGACGGGCAAGCCGTACGTCTTCGTCGACCCGGGCGCGTTCATCAACATGTTCATGGGCATCGGCGTGCTGAAGGTCAAGTCGCTGTTCAGGAAGCTGCGCAAGCTCGCCCTGCGCTACGGCGGCGTCATCGTCTTCTTCGACGAGGCCGACTCCCTCGGCCGCCGCGGCCGCCTGGCCGGGCAGGCCCCACCCGGGCAGGGCTTCAGCGCCGACGGCTGCCATGGCTTCGGCTACCTGTCGGAGCCGTCCAGATCCATCCTGTCCACCAGGGTCACGCCGCCGGACACCGAGAACAGCAGGTTCTTCATGGGCGGCGGCATGAACGGCGGCGGCGACATGGGCACGCTGCAGGCGCTGCTCACCGAGCTGTCCGGCCTGAAGAAGCCGCGCGGCCTGTTCAACCGGCTCGTACGGCGCGCCCTCGGCATGCGCCCCAAGCCGCCGCCGAAGTACCGCATCCTGGTCATGATGGCGACCAACATGCCGGACGCCCTCGACGACGCGCTGCTGCGGCCGGGCCGTATCGACCGCATCTACAAGGTCGGCTACCCGTCCAAGGCGGGCAGGGTCCGCACCTACCAGGGCTACTTCGCCAAGGTCCAGCACGAGCTGACCGACGAGCAGATCGACAAGCTCGCGACGATCACCCCCTACGCCACCGGCGCCACGATCAAGGACCTGGTCAACGAGGCGCTCATCACCACCATCCGCGACGGCCGCGAGACCATCACCTGGTCGGACGTGCTGCGCGCCAAACGGCTCAAGCAGCTCGGCCCGCCCGAGGACGTCGAGTACATCGAGCGGGAACGGCACGCGGTCGCCGTCCACGAGGCCTGCCACGCGGTGATCGCCTACCGCACCCGCTACCACCTCGAGATCGACATCGCCACCATCGAGAAGGGCGCCGACTACCTGGGCATGGTCGCCTCGATCAAGCCCGAGGACCAGTTCACCCGGTGGAAGTCCGAGCACGAGGCCGACATCATGGTCTCGCTCGCCTCGCTGGCCGGCGAGCGGATGTTCTTCGGCGACGACAACTCCTCCGGCGTCTCCGGCGACCTCATGTCGGCGACCTATCTCGTCGGGCTCATGGAGTCGCACTGGGGCATGGGCACCGGCATCGCCTCCCTGCCCGCGCTGCAGGAGCTCGGCATCCACGCCGGCAAGGCCCTGCGCGGCCAGCCGGGGGCGCAGGAGCAGAGTCCCGCGCCGCGCGAGGGCGTCGTCCCCGAGCATCTCAGCGAGCGCGTCGAGTTCAACCTGGTCAGGTTGCTGGAGAAGACCGAGGAACTGCTGTGCGAGCACCGGCGCGAGGTGCTGTGCCTGGCCCACGCGCTGGAGACGCACAAGACGCTCAACGGCGAGGACGTCGTCGCGGTGCTCGAAGGGCGGCAGGGCCCGCTGGTGGACGGCGGCGTCTACCGGTCGGAGACGCTCATCGAGGAGATCGAGGAGTACCACCGCGACGCGGCCAGGGCGCACCGCGAGCACAGCGGCGTCGAGCGCAACCTGCCCGGCGCCGTGGAGGTCACGGCCGGGATCGCCGAGCCGTCCTACGACGTGCAGGTGCTCGACCCGGCCGACGCCGCCGCCGACACCCCCTCGACCGGCAACGCGCTGGTGCCGGACGACCGGCGGCCCCAGTTCGTCCCGTGGGAGCCCCCGCAACCCGGCGCGCCCGCCACACCGGGTCACCAGGCGGCGCCGTTCGGGACCGCCCCGCAGATGCCCGCTCCCTTCCTGACCGGCTCGTCCGGTACGGCCGAGCCGCCGCCCGCGCGCCGCTCGGGCGCGACCGCGTGGGTGGTCGTGGGCAGCCTGTTCACGCTCGCCGGCCTCGCGCTGTTCGGCGCGCTGGCGGCGACCGGCGCCACCGGCAGCGCGGTCGGCGTGATGTCCCCCGGCCTGCTGCTCGTGCTGTTCGTCGTCGTGGTGGCGGTGGTCGTCGGCATCGGGGTGGCGCTCATCGCGCTGAAGGCGGTGCGCGCGGGACAGAAGCGGGCCGAGCAGGAACGTGACAGGGCCAACGCCCGCGCCCAACTGCTGGCCGCGGCCATGGACCCGGAGACGGCGATGCGCCTGCTCGGCTACGACGGCCGCCGCGGGCCCGACGAACGCCCCTGAGCACCCACCGCGCCGGTGGGTGCTCAGGCGAGCCGGTCGACCAGGACGGGGGTGAGATCGCCGAGAGCGGGCACGACCGCGGCGGCCAGTTCGAGGGCGTCCGGCGCGGGCGGGTACCTCGGATGGGGGACGGCGATCACCCGCATCCCGGCCGCGGCCGCCGAGCGCAGCCCGTTGCTGGAGTCCTCCACGGCCACGCAGCCGCGCGGGTCGGCGCCCAGCCGCCGCGCCGCCTCCAGGTAGCCGTCGGGCGCGGGCTTGCCGTACGCGACCTCCTCGGTGGAGACGGTCGCGGAGAAGAACGCGCCGAGCCCCGTGGCGTCCAGGACGACGTCGATGAGCGCGCGGGGCGACGAGCTGGCCAGGCCCAGCGGCCGGTGCTCGGCCAGGCGGGCGACCGCCTCCTTCGCGCCGGGCATGAGGGGGACGCCGTGGCGGTACCGCTCGGCCATCAGCCCGACCACGCCCGCCGCGATCTCGTCCGGCGACCGCCGCACGCCGAGCTCGGCCAGGTAGGCGGCCCATTCGCTGGTGCTCATGCCCATGAGCCTCGACTGGGTCTCGGGCAGCCACGTGCCGCCGTGCGCGGCGACGTAGGCCCTGCGGACCTCCTCCCACACCGGCTCGGAGTCGACGAGCACGCCGTCCAGGTCGAAGACGACAGGCCGGCTCATGCGGGCTGCTCCATCCAGTACTCGACGAACTCCGTGCACCGGCCCCCGGCGTCCAGCCTGACCAGCCACAGGTTGCTGAAGGCGGTGTCGGGATAGGTGGTGACGCCTTTGACCACGGCCACCTCCTCGGTGACGGCGACGGGCTCGTACTCGAAGGCCGCGGGGCCGTCGGTGTCCTTGCGCTCGAGCCATCGCGTGACGATCGCGTCCTTGCCGCGCCACGGCTCGGCGTAGGGCTCGGTGAAGTAGACGGCGTCGTCGGCGAACAGCGCGCCGATGTCGTCGGGGTCGTTGGTGTGCCAGGCCCGGATGTAGGCGTCCATCCAGCTCGCGAGGTGGGTCATGGACACCTTTCTACCCGGGCCCGGCGAGGCGGCCGCGGCCGAGGGTGCGCTCCGCCGCCCGGCGCCGAACCGCAGGGCGGCGGCCTCCGAACGGCCTCCGAACGGCCTCCGAACGGCCTCCGAACGGCCCGCGGCGGGCCGGCCGGGCCGGAGGGAACCGGCGGCCTGGCGCGGTCGCGTCCATACCCGCCGATTCTTCCGTCAGAATGGGGCGTCACACTTCGATGGAAGGGCTGTTCCATGACCGACTGGGTCTCCCAACTCGCGGACGACGTCATCGCCGAGTCGGAGCGGCGCGCGCCCGGCAAAACGATCGTCTGCGCCTCGGGGCTCAGCCCGTCCGGACCGATCCACCTGGGCAACCTGCGTGAGGTCATGACCCCGCACCTGGTGGCCGACGAGATCAGGAGGCGCGGCCTCGACTGCGTCCACCTGCTGTCCTGGGACGACTACGACCGCTTCAGGAAGGTGCCCGCGGGCATCGACCCGTCGTGGGCCGAGCACATCGGCAAGCCGCTCACCTCGGTGCCCGCCCCGCCCGGCAGCGCCTACCCCAACTGGGCCGAGCACTTCAAGACCCCGATGATCTCCGCGCTGGCCAGGCTGGGCGTCACCTACCGTGGCATCAGCCAGACCAAGCAGTACACCTCGGGCGCCTACCGCGAGCAGATCCTCCACGCGATGCGCGAGCGTGACCGCATCGACGCCGTCCTGGCCCGCTACCGCACCAAGGCCAAGCCGAAGGCCAAGGACGCCGACGAGGCCGCCGCGCTCGAAGGCTCCGGCGCGGCCGAGGAGGAGGCGGGCTACTACCCGTACAAGCCCTACTGCACGCTGTGCGGGCGCGACCTGACCACCGTCACCGGCTACGACGACGAGACGACCGAGCTGGCCTACACCTGCGAGTGCGGCTTCGGCGAGACCGTACGGCTGGCCACCCACGACCGCGGCAAGCTGGTGTGGAAGGTCGACTGGCCGATGCGCTGGGCCTACGAGGGCGTCGTCTTCGAGCCCTCGGGCGTCGACCACACCTCGCCCGGCTCGTCCTTCGAGGTCGGCGGCCACCTGGTCGGCGAGATCTTCGACGGCGTGCAGCCGATCGGCCCGCGCTACGCCTTCGTCGGCATCAGCGGCATGGCGAAGATGAGCAGCTCCAAGGGCGGCGTGCCGACCGCGGCCGACGCGCTGGAGATCATGGAGGCGCCGCTGCTGCGCTGGATGTACGCCCGCCGCAAGCCCGCCCAGTCCTTCAAGGTCGCCTTCGACCAGGAGATCCAGCGCCTCTACGACGAGTGGGACGCCCTGGAGCGCAAGGTGAGCGAGGGGCAGGCGCTGCCCGCCGACCAGCTCGCCCACGCCAGGGCGGTGCGGACGGCCGAGCAGCCGCTGGCGGCCACCGAGCGGCGCGTGCCGTACCGGATGCTGGCCTCCATCGTCGACGTGACCACCGGCGACGAGGAGCAGACGCTGCGCATCCTGCGCGAGCTCGACCCGGCCGCGCCGATCACCGACCTCGCCCAGGTGCGGCCGCGCCTGGACAAGGCCCAGCGCTGGGTCACCACCCAGGTGCCCGCCGAGCAGCGCACCACCGTCCGGCCGGAGCCCGACGAGGAGCTGCTGTCCTCGCTGGATGCGGAACAGCGCGAGTCGCTGCGGCTGCTGCTCGATGGGCTCGACGCGCACTGGTCGCTCGACGGGCTGACCGACCTGGTCTACGGCGTGCCCAAGCGGCAGGCGGGGCTGCCCGCCGACGCGAAGGCCACCCCCGAGCTGAAGGCCGCGCAGCGGGAGTTCTTCGTCCTGGTCTACACCCTGCTCGTCGGCCGCGACACCGGGCCGCGCCTGCCGACGCTGCTGCTGGCCGTGGGGGCCGACCGGGTCCGCAAGCTGCTGGGAGCGTAGAGTCTGGATCATGAGATCCCTGCTCGTCTTCGACGGCGACTGCGCCTTCTGCACCACCTGCGTGAGGTTCGTCGAACGGCTGCTGCCGACGAAGGCGGAGATCATCCCGTGGCAGTTCGCGGACCTGCGGGCGCTGGGCGTGAGCCAGGCGCGGGCCGAGTACGAGCTGCTGTGGGTGGACGAGCGCGGCGCCGTCTTCGGCGGCGCCCAGGCCGTGGCCAAGCTGCTCATCGACGCGGGACTGCCGTGGAGCCCGCTCGGCCTGCTGCTGCGGGTGCCGCCGGTGCGCTGGCTAGCCCACGGGCTCTACCGTGCCGTCGCCAACAACCGGCACCGGCTTCCGGGCGGCAGCCCCGCGTGCGCGCTTCCGGCCGATCGTCGCCCGCTCCAGCGGTAGGAAGGCCGCCAGGCAGATGACGTGCGGCAGGAAGTGGATCGTGATCGCCGCCCAGGTGAGCAGGTGGAACAACCCCCAGAAGGCGACAGCCGCGTAGAGCGCCCTGCCGCGCAGCGCCAGCATGACCGGCGACGCCGTCTCGGCCAGCAGCACGATCCACTGCCCGATCAGCAGCGCGCCTGGCAGGGCCGCGACGAACTCGCCGAAGAACGTGCCGCGCCTGGAGATCGCCCACTGGAAGGTGGCGCCGTTCGGCCACTCCCAGCCGCCGTGCCTGATCTTGGCGTAGGCGGACAGGAAGTAGGTGGCCGCGACCGCGATCTGGACGCAGCGCATCGCCCACCCGGCCGCCTCCTCACCCGCCCGCGCGGCCGTCGGCAGCACGAACAGGGCCACGACCAGCGCGAGGTGGTCGTGGTCGACCTTGCCGTACGACATGGCCAGCAGCGCCCAGTACAGGTAGCCGGCCGCCACGACGTATCCGGCCGCGCGCGGCAGCCTTCCCCACGCCGCCACCAGCGCCGCCACCACCACGACGGCGAACAGCGTGTAGACCAGCACGGGGGAGGCGCCCGGCAGGTGCAGCAGGCGGGCCACCAGCACGGGCCGGTACCCGGCGGGGTTCTCGGCGTGGCCCCAGACGCTGCCGGTGAACAGCATCATGTCCAGCGGGAGGAACAGGTAGACGATCAGCGACATGATCCGCACCCGCCGTGCCGGGACGGGAGCGAACCACCACCGCTCTAGCGCACCACCCATGACACCCTCTCCACGTCCTTGGTCCCCGCGGGACGGCGGTCTTCGAGCGTGATGACCCTGGTGATCACGATGAGCCGGGTGAGCCGGGGATCGTTGGGGCGGATGCGCTCGTGAGCGTCCGCCAGGCTCTGTAACAGCGAGGGCTGGGCGAGGTAGCGGCTGAGCTGGCCTTCGAGCTCGGCCCGGCGGATGCCGACGTAGTAGGGCTCGATGGGGATCTCGACCCGCGCGCCGGTGACGGTCTCGGCCTGCAGGTGCAGCGACTTGATCTCGCCGTCCGGCGGGATGCTGAACGCGAACTGCACCATGGGCCCGAAGGGGAACAGGTCGTCGTCCCCCAGCACCGTGCCGTATCCCAGCGCGGCGATCACGGCCCCCGCCGCGAACAGCCGCCACGCTTTACCCCGTTGTGTCAAGCCGCCCCGCATGCGAGCAAGCTAGCAGATCATGATCCAATTGATCATGATATTTCCGACATCTGCGGTTTCAGGGGAGTTCGGCGAAGCGCTCCACGTTCTCGGTCCTGCCCGAGACGAGGATGACGTCCCCATAGGCGAGCTCGGTCTCCGCCGTGGCGTAGGTGAACTCCTCGCCGGGGCTCTTGACCGCCACCACGGTCACCCCGAACTTCTTGCGCAGCCCCGACGAGCCGAGCCGTATCCCGACGTACTCCTTCGGCGGCCGCGTCTTGGCCAGCGCGAAGCCCGCGTCCACCTGCATGTAGTCGAGCATCCGCCCGCTGACCAGATGCGCCACCCGCTCGCCCATGTCGTGTTCGGGCAGCACCACGCGGTGGGCGCCGATCCGGCTGAGGATCTGGCCGTGCTGCCTGCTCACCGCCTTGGCCCAGATGTCCTCGATCTCCATGTCGACCAGCACCGAGGTGGTCAGGATGCTGGCCTCCAGATCGCCGCCGATGGCCACCACCGCGCGGTAGAAGTCGGGCACGCCGAGCTGGGTGAGCGCCTCCGGGTCGGTGGCGTCGGCGGCGGCGATCTGGGTGATCTGGCCCGCCAGTGCCTGCACCACCTTGGGGCGGCTGTCGATGGCCAGCACCTCGGTGCCTCGTCTGGTGAGCTCGAGCGCGAGCGCGGTCCCGAACCTGCCGAGACCGATGACGACCACGGGGTCGTTTCTCATGTCAACCAACTATGACCCGTTCCTCAGGTAGTTCGTACCGGCTCGAGCGTTCCTTCAGGGCCAGCGCCGAGCCGAGCGTGAGCGGCCCGATCCGGCCCACGAACATCAGCAGCACGAGCAGCAGGTGCGCCGCGGGCGGCAGGTCGGCGGTGATACCGGTGGACAGGCCCGCCGTGCCGAAGGCGGCGATCACCTCGAACAGCACCCTGTCCAGGCTGTGCGGGGTGATCACCAGCAGGATGTAGGTGGAGACGGTCACGAACGCCACCGCCATCAGGCTGATCGCCACGGCCTGCCGTTGCGCGGACTCCGGCAGCCGGCGGTGCCCGATGTTCACCCTCGACTCCCCTCGCAACTCGGCCCAGATGACGAAGGCCAGCAGGCCGAAGGTGGTCACCTTGATGCCGCCCGCCGTGCCCGCGCTGCCGCCGCCGATGAACATCAGGACTTCGGTCACCAGCCAGCTCGACGGGTGCATCTGGGAGATGTCGAGCGTGTTGAACCCCGCCGAGCGCGGCATGACGCCGGCGAAGAAGGCGGCCAGCAGCTTGCCCGGCTCGTCGAGCGGGCCGAGCGTGCGCGGGTTGGTCCACTCGGTCAGCAGGAAGGCCAGCGTGCCGGCGGCCAGCAGGACGACCGTCATCCAGACGGTGATCCTGGTGAGCACGGTCCACCGGCCCGGGTGCCGCCACGCGCGGAACAGCTCGAAGACGACCGGGTAGCCGAGCCCGCCGACGATCACCGCGGCGGCGATCGTCAGGCAGATCCACGGGTCGCCGACGAAGCGCGTCAGGCCGTCGCTCCACAGGGCGAACCCGGCGTCGTTGAAGGAGGAGATCGCGTGGAAGACACCCAGGTAGACGGCCCTGCCCAGCGGCTCGCCGTACCCGAGGAGGAAGCGCAGGGTGAGGATGACGGCGATGACCGCCTCACAGCCGAGGCTGAAGAAGAGCACCTTGCGGGCGACTCTGCGCATGTCGGCGGTGCCGAGCGCCTTGGACTCGGCCTGGGCCAGCATGCGGGCGCGCAGGCCGAGGCGTCCCGAGACCAGGACGGTGAACATGGTGGCGAGCGTCATGATGCCCAGGCCGCCGACCTGGATCAGACCGGCGATCACCACCTCGCCGAACACCGACCAGTGCCCCTCGGTGTCGACGGTCGCCATGCCGGTCACGGTCACCGCCGAGGCGGCGGTGAACACCGCGATGACCCAGCCGGCCGGCTCGCCCGTGGTCGTGGCCGCGGGCAGCATGAGTAACAGCGTGCCCGCCAGGACGGCGAGCCCGAACGCGGTGGCGATCACCTGGGTGGGGCGCTGGAACCGTTCGAGCGCGGTCGACCTCCTCATCGCCCCCGCCGCGGCCCGTTGGCCAGGATCGTCGCTGACATCACGACCCAGAACCGTATCGGGTTCCGCTCGGGCCACGAGGCCGGGGTGAACCACACGGCCGCGGCGCACGTGAGTGGGTGCATGAGGAGACTTGTCGCGGCCGTGGGCATCCTGACGGCGCTGCCGGGTTGCGCCGCCGAGCGGTCGTGCACGCTGGTCGGCGCACCCGCCGGGATCTCGATACGCGTCGACGCCCCGCTCGCCGGCCGGGTGTCGGCGGCCGAGCTGACGGCATGCTGGGACGGCTCCTGCCGCCGGACGAGGGTGGAGCTCCACCCGGCCGGCGGCATCGTGCGGCAGAGCTGCGAGGGCACGGACTGCACGGCCGAGCTGGGGCCCAAGGGCGGTAAGCAGGGTTTCGGCGACCTGGCGGAGCTGCCGAAGGCGAGGGTGGACGCGGTGCTACGGCTGGAGGGGCGGGCCGGAGCGACCGTCGTGGAGCGGCGCCTGACCGTCACGCCGAAGGCCGTCTTCCCCAACGGCCCTGACTGCGGCGAGGCGGGTCCGCAGGCCGTGATCACCGTGTCCGGCACCGGCTCGGCCAGCGAGGGGACGTGACCTCGGTGCGGTCACCGGTCGTGTCGGCGGAGAGCGGAGGAGCGGTAACGATGCCGGCGAGGACACCTGGCCGCCTCCTGACCGGCGGCGGGGACGGTCAGGAGGGCTCCTCCCGCAGCGCGCCGTAGAGGAAGATCTGGACGAGATCGGCGGTGGCGGGGCCGTCGCCCGTCCGCGCCCCGGTGAACAGCAGGCCGAGGAAGACGGCGGCGACCTGGTCGGTGCCCGCCCGCAGGGCGCCCGCCTCCGGCTCGAACAGTTCGGCGATCGCTGCCCTGACGAGGTCCATGGAGCGCTCGCGGTCGCCGGGCCGGCCGGCGGTCGCGTCGCCGCGACGGTGACCCGAGGACATCAGCGCCCCGGCGACGGCGCCGATGCGGGCGAGGTGGGCGCCGAGCGCGTCGGCGGCCTCGGTGAGGCGGTCGGCGAGCGGCTGGTCCATCGGGATCGAGGCGATCTGCTCGACGGCGTGGTCGGGGCGGAGCGCCTCGGCCATGCAGGCGTCGAGCAGCTCCTCCTTGTCGGCGAACACGCGGAAGATCGTCGCCTCGCCGATGCCGGCGGCCCGGGCGACCTGGCTGGTCGTCACGGCGGTGCCGTGCTCGGCGACGAGGGGGAGCGCGGCGGCGACGATCATCGCGCGACGGCGCTCGGGGGTCATGCCAGGGGCGCGGCGCCGGGGTGTGTCTGTCGTCATATCGCCCACGGTACGGAGTGAGCACTCACTCCGTCAAGGGAAGCCGATAGGGTGATCGGCATGATGTTGCGTTGGACCGTGATCGTGCCTGTCGCCGCCTTCCTCGTTCTCGCCTTCGCCTGGGGCCGCCCGGCCGTCGGCCTGCTCATGGCACTGGTCGCGCTGGCCCTGGTCGGTGCCGTGATCGCCGCCGTGCACCACGCGGAGATCGTCGCCCACCGGGTGGGGGAGCCGTTCGGCACGCTGATCCTGGCCATCGCCGTCACCGTCATCGAGGTGGGGCTCATCGTCATCCTGATGAGCGCGGGCGGCGCGGGTGCGGAGTCCCTGGCGCGCGACACCGTGTTCTCCGCCTTCATGATCGTCTGCAACGGCGTGATGGGCCTGTGTCTGCTGGTGGGCGCGCTGAAGCACCACGTGCTGGAGTTCAGGGTCGACGGCGTCACCGCCGCGCTGGCGACGCTGAGCGCCGTGGCCACGCTCGCGCTGGTCCTGCCGAACTTCACGCTCGCCACGCCGGGACCGACGTACTCGGCCGCGCAGCTGGCCTTCGCGGGCATCGCCTCGCTGGTCCTCTACGGCGTGTTCGTCTTCATGCAGACCGTCCGCCACCGCGACTACTTCCTGCCGGTCCAGGCCGGCGGCGAGGGGCGCCCGTCCGAGGAGCACGCCGACCCGCCCACCCGGCGCACCGCCCTGATCAGCCTCGGCCTGATGCTGATCTGCCTGGTCAGCGTCGTGGGACTGGCCAAGACCGTCTCTCCGGCCATCGAGGAGAGCATCGCGGCGATCGGCGCGCCGCGCACCACGGTCGGCGTAACGATCGCCTTGCTGGTCCTGCTGCCCGAGACGGTGGCGGCGGTGCGCGCCGCGGCCCGCAACAGGGTGCAGAACAGCTTCAACCTCGCGCTCGGCTCCGCTCTGGCGAGCATCGGGCTGACCATTCCGGCGATCGCGGTCGTCTCGCTGCTGACCGGCGACAGTCTCGCCCTCGGCCTTGGACCGCTCCAGATGGTGCTGCTGGCACTGACGGTGGTGATAACAACTCTGACCGTCGCCCCGGGAAGAGCGACACTCATGCAGGGAACCGTCCACCTGGTGCTTTTCGGGGCCTTTCTCTTCCTTGCCGTCAGCCCCTGATCTCCCCTTTAATCGGAACCTGCGATTTCGGACGGAGACCATTGACCCCGCTACCTGCCGCCCAGGTCGTCATCCAGACCATCCTGCGGCGCACGAACCTCCTCATGGCGGGCAAGCGCGTATCGATCGTGGGCGACGTGCCAGGACTGGCCTCCCGCCTGCGCGCCATGGGCGCCCACCCCGGCACCGCGCTCGCCGAGGCCGACCTCGTGATCGGCGACGACGTCGACCGGGCCGCGCTGCGGCCCGGCGCGATCCTGGCGACCACCCGGCCGGGCGACGGCGAGCGGATGCGTGACGGGGTCCTGGCGCAGGGCCGCCTGTTCGTGGTGGACCTGACGTGTTAACCGACATCAGGTACCCCGAGCGGTGGTCCGAAGGGCTGGAGAAGATCGCGTGGGCACGCCGGTTCATGCCGGTCATGGCCGCGCTCCGCTCGGGGCTGTCCCTCCACGGCGTTCGGATCGGCCTGGTCCTGGTCCTGGAGCCCAAGACCGCCAACCTGGCCCTGACGCTCAGGGACGCCGGGGCCGACGTCATCGTCACCTGTCCCGGCAGGGAGACCATGGACGACGTGGCCGCCGCGCTCGTCCACGAGGGCGTCGCCGTGCTGGCCCGCTCCGACGCCGGCCGCGCCGAGGACGACGAGCTGGCCAGGAGGATGCTCGGCCAGCGGCTCGACGTGCTGGTGGACGACGGCGCCCGGGTCATCACGCTGGCCCACGCCGAGAACCGGCTCGCCACGCTGAAGGGCGCGGCCGAGGAGACCACCAGCGGGCTGCGCGCCCTGCGGCGCACCCCCCTGCGCATCCCGGTCATCGCCGTCAACGACGCCCGCTCCAAGTACCTGTTCGACAACGTCCACGGCACGGGACAGTCGTGCGTGATGGCCGCCCTCGACCTGACCGGCCTCGACCTCGACGGAGCGACCGTCGCCGTCGCCGGCTACGGCCACGTCGGCCAGGGCGTCGCCCGCTACGCGGCCGCGCTCGGCGCCCGGGTGATCGTGAGCGAGGTCGACGCGCTCGCCGCGCTGCGCGCCTTCCACGACGGCTACGAGGTGCGCCGGCTCCTCGCCGCGTGCGCCGAGGCCGACCTGGTGTTCTCCGCGACCGGCGAGCCGTACACGATCAGGCGGCAGCACCTGGAGGCGCTCAGGGCCGGCGCGGTCGTGGCGGTGGCTGGCGGGGTGCGCGACGAGGTCGAGCCCGGCGTCGCGGGCCCCTACCGGCTGCTGGCCGACGGCGAGTGCGTCAACTGCGCGGCCGCCGAGGGCAACCCGATCGAGATCATGGACCTGTCCCTGTCGCTGCAGGCCCTCGCCGTCGGCCACCTGCTCACCCACGACCTGCCACCCGGACTGCACCCGCTGCCCGACGCGCTCGACGAGCGGGTGGCCAGGCTGAAGCTCGACGCGCTCGGACTGGAGCTCGACCAGTGATCATCGACATCCGCGACGCCGCCGTCCGCTACCGCGCGACCGGCCTGCAGGTGCTCAGCGACGTCTCGCTCCAGGTGGCCGCGGGCGATTTCGCCCTGGTTAGCGGCCCCTCGGGAGGTGGCAAGAGCACGCTGCTGCGCATGGTCAACGGCCTGGTCCCGCACTCCTACCGGGCCGAGGTGACCGGGCAGGTCAACGTCGGCGGCGCGCCCGTCGCCGACCAGACGATCCGGCAGCTGTCCACCGTCGTGGGCACGCTCCTGCAGGACCCCCACAAGCAGATCGTCGGCGCGACCGTCTTCTCCGAGCTCGCCTTCGGCCCCGAGAACCTCGGGCTGCCCCGAGCCGAGATCCGCGCCCGCATCGAGGAGGTCACCGCCAGGGTCGGCATCACCCACCTGCTCGGCCGCGCCACCCACGAGCTGAGCGGCGGCGAGCTGCAGATGGTGGCCTTCGCGGGCGTGCTGGTCATGCGGCCACGGGTGGTCGTGGTCGACGAGCCCCTGGCCAACCTCGACCCCGCCGCCAGCCGCCACCTGCTGACCGAGCTGCGCCGGTTCGTCGACGACGGCGGCGCGGCCGTGGTGGTCGAGCACCGGGTCGAGGAGCTGCTGGAGTTCGGCCCCACCCAGGTGCTCTACCTGGAGGGCGGCCGGCCCCGCTACACCGGCGACGTGACCGGCTTCCTGCGCGAAGCCCCCGTCGCGCACGTCAAGCTCCCCTTCGAGGCACTGGTCGCCAGGGCGGACGAGCTGCCCGAGGTGCCCGCCCTGCCACGCGCCGCGCCCCCCGGCGGCCCGGCCAGGCTGCACTACCAGCGGGTCACCCTCGGGTACGGCCCGCGGCCCGTCCTGCGCGAGGTCGACCTGGCGCTCGGGGCGGCCGAACGGATCGCGGTGCTGGGCCGCAACGGCGCGGGCAAGTCCACGCTGCTGCGCGCCGCCGTCCGGCTGATCGAGCCCTCCGCGGGCCGGGTGCTGGTCGACGGCGAACCGGTCGACCGGCGCTCGACGCTGAGCCTGGCCACCACCTTCGGCTACGTCTTCCAGAACCCCAGCCAGGCGCTGTTCTCCGCCACCGTCGCCGAGGAGCTCGCCTTCGGGCCCCGCAACCTGGGGTGGAGCGCCGACCAGATCGCCGAGACCGCCGAGGCGGCGCTGACCGCCATGCTGCTGCACCACGAGCCCGACATCATGCGACGCTCGCCGCACACCCTGTCCTACGGCCAGCAGCGCCGCCTCACCGTCGCCCTCGCGCTGGCCATGCGGCCCGAGACGCTCATCCTCGACGAGCCGACCGCCGGGCAGGACCTGCACACCACCACGACGTTCATGGAGCGCGTGCTCGGCGGCATGCGCAGCGTCTACTTCATCACCCACGACGTCGATCTGGCGCTCACCTCGGCCGACCGGATCGTGATCGTCGACGGGGGGCGGATCGTCGCGGACGCGCCCCCCGCCGAACTGGCCCACCGCGAGGAGCTGTGGGCCGAATCGGGCCTGCGCGCGACCAGCCTGGTCCGAGCCGTCCGCGACCGCCTCCCCGGAACGGGAACCATCCCGCACCCCTTCCAATTAGCGCGCCTGACCCCCCAGTGAGGAAGGACTCGACCCCCCATGAGTACAGAGGCAGTATCACCACGCCCACCCCTGTGGGAGATCAACTCCAGGGTCGTGGTGTTCGCGGCCGTCGGCGCGGCGCTCTACGCGGTGCTCGGCCTCATCAGCTTCACCATCCCCGGCACCCAGTTGGTCGACGTCCGTCCCGCCTTCGCCTTGGTGATGTTCTTCGGGATCCGCTTCGGCCCCATCGTCGGCCTCTTCACCGGTCTGGTCGGCAACATCGTCATCGACACCATCAAGGGCTACGGCACCTTCACCTACTGGCACTGGAGCGTGTCGAACGCGCTCGCCGGGCTTCTCGCGGCCGTCCTGTTCGCGCTACTGGCCAGCCGGATCAAGCGACAGGCCTGGCGGTTGATCGTGGTCGGGATCATCGCCGAGTTGGCGCTCGCACTCGGCTTCCTCTTCTCCATCACCGACATGTGGCTTCAGGGCTCCGCCTTCGAGACCTGGCTGGCCACCGCCTACGGGCCCCTGCTGGTCAGCAACACGCTCGTCGCGCTCATCCTGACGCCCGCTCTGGACGCCGTCTGGGAGCCGATCGCCGCCCGAGTCGGCAGGTAGCCGATGGACGTCACGCCACGTTACCTGGGAGGGGACTCCTTCCTCGGCCGCCGTGACCCGCGCGTGCTCATGCTGGTCCCGGTGTTCTATCTCGTGGGCGTGGCGCGGATCGACGACGTGCGGGTCATCCTGGCCTGCGCGCTGGTGGCCCTGGCCTACTACCACGCGGCACGCATCCCGTGGCGGGAGGTCAGGGCCAACTGGATCTTCATTCTCGCCATCGTCACGATCACGGTGCTGCTCAACAGCGTCTTCACCGACGCCATGCAGATCGAGGCGACCAAGACGGCCGAACCGCTGTTCACCATGCCGTTGACAGACAACGCGGTCAGCGCGGCCACACTGAGTTACTCCGCGACGCTGCTGATCAGATTCCTGGCGCTGGCGATGGTGAGCTTTCCCATCGCCTTCTGCGTCGCGCCCGGAGATCTCGGGGTCACCTTCGCAAGGTTGAAGGTGTCGCAGCGGCTGGCCTTCGGCGTCGACCTCACCTTCCGTTTCCTGCCGTCCACGGCGGCCGGCATGCAGGAGATCATCGACGCCCAGCGCGTGCGCGGCTACGACCATCCGCGCACCAGCAACCCCGTCAAACGCCTCAGGTCCCTCAAACCCATCGTCATCCCGCTCACCGTCAACGCGCTCATCGACGCCGAGGACACCTCCAACGCCATGGACCTGCGCGGGTTCGGCGCCAAGCACCGCACCTGGATGCGCGAGCTGGCCTTCGACAGGACCGACTACCTGGTGCTGGCCTTCTTCGCCGCGCTCACCGTCGCGCTGCTCAGCTACAAGATCTTCGGGAGTGACGTCGTATGGGTGCCGTGACCACGTTCAGCGCCCCGCTCGTGCTGCCCATGGACGGCCCGCCGGTGCGCGACGGCAGGATCGCGGTGCGCGACGGCAGGATCGAGGCGATCGACACCGGCAGGGGAGCGGTCCACTACCCGGGGATCATCGTCGCCGGGCTGGTCAACGCGCACACTCACCTGCAGTACACCTGCATGGCCGAGGTCGGCCGCCGCGTCTACGCCTCCTTCGAGGAGTGGGCCGAGGTCTTCGACCGGGTCTACTTCGGCGGCGAGGACGGCAGCTGGAACCCCGCCCTCCGGCACGGCGTGTGGGACTGGGCGGCCGGGGCGACCGACGGGGCCTGGCAGTGCCTGCGCACCGGCACCACCGCCGTCGCCGACATCGTCACCGACCAGGAGGCGCTCGTCGACACCCCGCTCGGCGGCCTGCGCTACCTGGAGGCGCTCGGCGACAACGACACCTCCTGGCGCGACGGCGGCCGCGAGCGCTACCTCGACCTGCTCGCCAAGGCCGACGCCGTCTCGCCGCACGCCCCCTACTCCCTCGACACCGGCGTGCTGGCCGACCTGGCGGCGCTGGCGCGGCAGCGGGACCTGCGGATCCACATCCACCTGGCCGAGTCCGCCCACGAGCGCGAGTTCACCGTCCACGGCACGGGCGCGCTCGAGCGGTACATCACCAAGCTCGGACTCGACTTCGCCCTCCTGCGCGAGGGCGGCTCGGGGCTGGCGCCCGTCGCCTACGTCGACTCCACCGGACTGCTCGGCCCCACCTGCCACATCGCGCACGGCGTGGACCTCACCGCCGAGGACCGCGCGCTGCTGCGCGAACGCGGGACCTCCGTCGCGCTCTGCCCCCGCTCCAACCACGTGCTCGGCCTGCCGGGCCCCGATGTGGCAGCGCTGCTGCGCGAAGGCAACCCCATCGCCGTCGGCACCGACTCGTTGTCGTCCTCGCCCTCGCTCGACCTGCTCGCCGACGTCGCCGCCCTCCGCGAGCTCGCCGTACGGCAGGGCTACCGCGACGGCGACCTCGACCAGCGGCTGATCGAGGCGGCCACCGTCGGGGGCGCCCGCGCGATGGGCCTGGAGCACGATATCGGCAGCCTCACCCCGGGACACCGCGCCGACTTCGCCGTGTTCGACCTCGACCCTTCGACCGCGAACCCCTACCGGACCCTCGCCGAGCACGGCGCGGGCCGCTGCGTCGCGACCGTGGTAGGCGGCTCGCCCCTGACCGGAATGACCTGACCCATGGCCTCCCAAAGTCTGCGTTTCAAGCTGTACTCGCTGCTCAGCGTGCCGATCGTGGCCCTCGTCGGCCTGTGGACCTTCGTGGCGGGGCACGTGCTCGGCGACTTCTTCGAGCTGTCGGCCGCGACGGCCGTCTTCGAGGAGATCGGCGACCCCGCCGCCACGCTCGTCACCTCGCTCCAGCAGGAACGCAGGGATTCGGCCGTCTACCTGAGCGCGGGACAGCCGGACGCGCTCCGGCTCGCCGACGCGCGGCGCCGTACCGACCAGGCGGTCGAGCAGTTCCGGGGGACGGCCACCGGCGAGCGCGCCTCGACCGTGACCACGCCGGAGGTGCGCGCCGCCATCGACGCCGTCGTGGAGCGCACCCAGGGCCTGGCCAGGCTCCGCGAGAAGGTCGACGGCAAGCAGTCGGACCGGCTCGACACCGTCCAGGCCTACGGCGCCATCACCGACACCGTTTTCCGCCTCTTCGACCAGCTCATCACCGTGCCCCGGGTGCAGCTCTACCAGCAGGCGATCGGCCTGCAGCGCATCGCCCACGCCCGCGACCTGATGTCGCGCGAGGACGCGATGATCTCCGGCGCGGTGATGTCGGGCACGCTCGAACACGACGAGTACGAGGCCATGGAGATCTTCGCGCCGAACCGGCAGCTGCTCATGAACGAGGGCGTGGCCATGCTCGACACCGAGCTGCGCGGCCCCTTCGAGCGGCTGCTCGAGGGCGCCGACAGCAAGCGGCTGGCCGTACTCGAACACGAGATCGTCGAGGACGCCAGGCTGCCGCGCGACACGACCGCGTGGCAGCAGACCGTCACCCGCCTCGGCCCGTGGCTCGACCAGCTGCTCGAATCCCGCGTCCTGCTGCTCACCAACAGGTCCGACGACGCCGCGGGCGGCATCATCCTCAGGATCGGCATCGTCGGCGTGCTCGGCATCGCCGCCATCCTGGTCGCCGTCATCTGGTCGGTACGGCTGGGCCGCGGGCTGGTCGAGGAGCTCGACGGCCTGCGCGGCGCCGCCACCGACGTGGCCGAGGTACGGCTGCCGCAACTCGTCGAGCGGCTGCGCAGCGGGCAGACCGCCGAGGCCGACACCTCCTCGCCCATCTCCGTCTCGACCCCCACCCAGGAGGTGCGCGACCTGGCCAACGCCTTCGAAAGCGTCCGCCGCACCGCCGTCAGGGCCGCCGTCGGGCAGGCCGAGCTGCGCCAGGGCCTCAACCGCGTCTTCCGCAACCTGGCCAGGCGCAACCAGTCGCTCGTCCACCGCCAGCTCGGCCAGCTCGACGCCATGCAGCGCAAGACCGCCGAGCCCGACCAGCTCAGTGACCTGTTCCGGCTCGACCACCTCACCACCCGCATGCGCCGCCAGGCAGAGGGTCTGGTGATCCTGTCCGGCGCGCCCGCGGGACGCCAGTGGCGCCGCCCCGTCCAGATGCTCGACGTCGTGCGCGGCGCGGTGGCCGAGGTCGAGGACTACCTGCGCGTCACCATCCATCCCATCTCCGAGGGCACCCTCACCGGCAGCGCCGCGGCCGACGTCATCCACCTGCTGGCCGAGCTGGTCGAGAACGCGACCGTCTTCTCCCCGCCCAACACCCAGGTCAACGTGACGGGCGAGCTCGTGGCCCGCGGCTTCGCCGTCGAGATCGAGGACCGCGGCCTCGGCATGCCCGACGCCGAACGCGACGAGCTCAACCGGCGCCTGGCCGACCCGCCCGAGTTCGACCTGGCCGACAGCGACAGGCTCGGGCTGTTCGTCGTCGGACGGCTGGCCGTACGTCATGGCATCAAGGTCACCCTGCAGCGCTCCGCCTACGGCGGCACCACCGCCATCGTCCTCATTCCGCCGTCGCTGATGACCGATCCGTCCACGGGTGACCTTGCTCACACTCGCCCCGATTAACATGCCGTTCACATACGGGCAAAAACCGCGAAACGGCGCACTGCGAATCTCGGCGTGGCTGAGAAACACCCCGAAAGGACCGCCGTGAGCATCAAGGCTGAGTACATCTGGATCGACGGCACCGAGCCCACGGCTCTGCTCCGCTCGAAGACGAAGATCCTTGCCGACGGCGCCACCCCGCCGCTGTGGGGCTTCGACGGCTCCAGCACGAACCAGGCCGTGGGCCACTCCTCCGACCGTGTGCTCCGCCCCGTCTTCACCTGCCCCGACCCGATCCGCGGCGGTGACCACATCCTGGTCCTGTGCGAGGTCGAGGAGACCGACGGCGAATCGCACGTCAGCAACACCCGTGCGCGACTCCGCCCGATCGCCGAGCGTTTCGCCGAGCAGGAGTCGTGGTTCGGCATCGAGCAGGAGTACACCTTCTTCAAGGGCTCGCGCCCGCTCGGCTTCCCCGAGGGTGGCTTCCCCGCCCCGCAGGGCCCCTACTACTGCGGCGTCGGCGCTGACGTGATCTTCGGACGCGAGATCGTCGAGCTGCACCTCGACCGCTGCCTGGCCGCCGGCCTGCTCATCTCCGGCATCAACGCCGAGGTCATGCCCGGCCAGTGGGAGTTCCAGGTAGGCCCGGGCGGCCCGCTCGAGGTCTCCGACCACCTGTGGATCGCCCGCTGGCTGCTCTACCGCACCGCCGAGGAGTTCGGCGTGGAGGCCACGCTCGACGCCAAGCCCGCCCGCGGCGACTGGAACGGCGCCGGCGCCCACACCAACTTCTCCACCAAGGCGATGCGCGAAGGCTACGACGCCATCATCACCGCCTGCGAGGCGCTCGGCGAGGGCGACAAGCCCATGGAGCACGTCACCCAGTACGGCTCCGGCATCGAGTCCCGCCTGACCGGCCACCACGAGACCGCGCCGTGGAACAAGTACACCTACGGCGTCTCGCACCGCGGCGCCTCGGTGCGCATTCCGTGGCAGGTCGAGGTGGACAAGAAGGGCTACATCGAGGACCGTCGCCCGAACGCCAACGTCGACCCGTACGTGGTGACCCGCCTGCTGGTGGACACCTGCTGCACCGCCCTGGAGAAGGCCGGCCAGGTCTGACGGCAGGCCGGCCGGGTCCGACGGCAGGCCGGCCGGGGCCGACGGCCCGGCGGGTCCCCGAACTCCGGCTCGGACCGGCCGCGCGCATCGGTGCGCCGGTTCGCCGAGCATGAAGAAGCCCACCGCTGTTCCGGCAGCGGTGGGCTTTCCTCATGCCCAGCCCCGCGCTCCGCACCATGACGGCGGCCCGCGAGTATCGGTCAGCCGGCGTCCGGAACGTAGCTCAGGTTGAGCACGCCGGTCGTGAACGTCTCCGACCTGGTGAGCTTCAGCCGGTGGGTCGGGGTGTCCTCGAACAGCCGCCGGCCATGGCCGACGGCGATCGGGTGGACCAGCAGGTTCAGCTCGTCGAGCAACCCGTTGGCCAGCAGCCACCGCACGGTCGTCGCCGAGCCGGACATCTGGATGTCGCCGTCCGTCCGCTCCTTGACCTCGCGCAGCGCGGCCACCACGTCACCGGAGACGACGGTGGTGTTGTTCCAGTCCGCCTTCTCCAGGGTGTTCGACACGACGTACTTGCGCACGTTGTTGAGGAACGCGGCGGCGTCCTGGTCGTTGTCCGTCGTCGTCCAGTACGCGGACCACTCCTCGTACAGCCTGCGGCCCATCAGGAACGCCGCCGCGCGCTGCATGCCCGCTTCGACCGCGGCGCCCATCTCGTCGTTCCAGTACGGGAAGTGCCACTGGTCCGGCGACTCGACCACGCCGTTCAGGGAAATGAAGAAGTTCGAAACGATCCTGCCCATATGCTCTGCTCCTCGGTCGTCGTGGGTGACGAGGAGGGCGCCACGGCAGGCACCGCCGCCGCACATGTCGCGGCAGGCACCTACGCCCGCATGTACGGCAGGCACCTACGCCGCATGTACGGCAGGCACCTACGCCCGCATGTACGGCAGGCACCCTCGCCGCACGTGTCGCGGCTGCAGACGCCGGCCGCGCGATCCTCCTCTGACGGTGGCCCGCGACCGGCAGACTAGGCGGAAACGCCGGTCAGGTCTTGTACAGAAGCGACAGCGGCTCCGGCGCGTCCCGGTCGCGCAACTGCGTGGCGGTCCGCCCGACATAGCGGGCCAGCGACCGCGCCAGGTGCGGTTGGTCGAAGTACCCGAGCCGGTCGATCACATCATGGGCCGGCACGCCCTCCTGGATGAGGACCGCCGCCCGCCTGGCCCGATCGATCTGCCGGACGGCGCCGCGTGTGAGCCCGGTCGCCGCCACGAAGCGCCGCTGAACGGTGCGCTCGGACACCTCCGGCGACCCGCCACGAAGCACCGCGGCGACGATCGGGTCACGGTCCAGGACCCCCTCACGTGCCATCCGCCCGACGAACTCCTCGGCGTTGTCGTAGTCGGGAAGGCGCCAGGCGGAACCCTTCAGCTGGAACGACCTACGCGTCGCATCGGGGAGCTCCACCGAACCGTCGACGAGCCCACCGACCGGAAGATGGGGCATCGACGTGCCGAGCGAGAAGATGATCCCGAAGAACGTGGCCTCCTCGGGAACGGGGGCCGTGCTCGCCCTCGACTCCGGGCCCTGAATCGCGACGTGGATCTGGCCGCGGTGGTCCCAGAAGACCAGATCCCAGCGCGCCGTCGCGACCGACGTCATCCGGCCGACGTCGTCGCTGCTGCTCCGCCACACCCGCTCGATGTACGGCGAGTCGGACGATCGGCTCTCGACCGCCAAGCCCATCCGCGTCACTCCCCCTCGCCCCAGTGATGCTGCCGGCGCCGCGCAAGCAGTGTGGCACGAAACCCACCAAGCCGTCGCTCGTGACAAGGTGGCTCAGCTCCCCGTTCGTCCGGGTCCGCATCGAGGTGGCTCTGCTCGCCGTTCGTCCGGGTGCGCGTCGAGGCGGACGCTGACCCTGCGGAGCGCGGTCCGCTACGGCTCCGCGCGGGCGCGCAGCGCCTGGATGCACCAGCCGAACACCGGCGTCAGGCTTTCCGGCGCGGGCCAGTCGTTGACGACCGCGAGAAGCCGCGAGTATCGCTCCCGGCGAGGATCGTTCATACTCTCCAGTCGCGCCAGCAGCAGCCGCCCGACCTCGGCTCCGTCCGGCCGGCCGAGGAGGCGCGCGTAGCGGGCCGTGAGCGATCCGACGATCGGCTCGGCGCCGGGGGAGGCCGGGTCGAGGCCGCGCGCCACGGCCGGCGCGATGTGGTCCCGGACGACAGCGGCGAGATCGCGGCGCGGTCCCGGCCCGCCGGCGTTGGCGCGCTCGGCCGCATGGTCCTCGGCCATCCGGCGCATGCCGGCGCGGAAACCCGGGTCCTGGGACAGCTCGGCCAGCTCCACCCACGCCTCGACCTGCTCGGCCTCGGGGTTGTCGGGCAGTTCGGGAGTCATCGAGCGCCGGACACCCGCCAACTCCGGCGCGGCGGCCTCCAGACCGCCGAAGACGGTGTCGAGGAAGTCGTCGATCAGGACGTGGCGTTCGTCCTCGGACAGCTTGGCCAGCTTGTGCATGAGATCCATCTCCTCCGGGGTGGAGCCGCGCCTGGCCACCGCCGTCAGCACCGCCCGCCGCAGCCGTAGCGTGCGGATCTGCACCGCCAGCGCCTCGGCGTGCGTGGCGGCGACCTCGGGAAGCGAGACCTCCCGGTCGACGACCCTGCGGATCGTGGGCAGATCCAGCCCCAGGTCGCGCAGCGTGCGCACGAGGTCCAGGCGGGCGACGGCGTCGATGCCGTACAGACGGTGACCGGCAGGGCTGCGGTCAGCGGGCGGCACGATCCCCCGGTCGGAGTAGAACCGGACGGTCTTGACCGTCAGCCCGGTGCGTCGGGCCAGGTCGCCGATCGAGTAGAGCGTGTCGTCGTGCATGCCCTCACCTTCGCGCCTCCCCCTGCTGGAGGTTCAAGTCCGACGTCTCGTCCATCCCATACTGGCGGCATGCCACGGACGCCTATAGTGAGTCAGGTGACTGACTCGAAGGGTTCCCGGGTGCGGGCCGCGAGCGCCAAGCGGCAGCGGCTGATGGCGGCCGCCGCGCGGGTCGTGCATCAGCAGGGCGCCGAGCGGACCACCATCGCCGACATCGCCCGCGCCGCCGACGTCCCGGTCGGCAACGTGTACTACTACTTCAAGACCAAGGACGAACTCGTCGCGGCCGCGCTCGGCGAGCACGCCCGGCAGCTGGAGATCCTCACCGGACGGCTGGACGAGCTTCCCGATCCCATGGAACGGCTCAAGGGCCTGGTGGCGGCGTGGGTCAGCCAGCGCGATCTCGCCGCCCGCTACGGCTGCCCGACCGGAACGCTGGCCGTCGAGCTGGACAAGCGCGCCGAGGGCGGCCTGGACGTCGAGGCCGGGCGGGTCATCCGGCTCCTCCTGGACTGGGTGGAACGCCAGTTCCGCGACCTCGGGCTGCCCGAACCCGACGGCCTCGCCCTGACGATGGTGGGCGCCTACCAGGGCATGTCCCTGCTGGCCAACGCCCTGCGCGACCCCGGCATCATGGAACGGCAGGGCGCCTCCCTCATCGGATGGCTCAACTCCCTCCCCGGAGACGGACACATGACACCAGGGAGCTGAACAAATCGACGTTCAGCGGCAGATAGGCCCCGGCCTGCCTCCTGAGGGATCCAGTTGCTCGACACCACGTGCATGACGAGTGGATTCCGGAAAACAAAGAGCCCAACGCCGGAGAATGGCGGTGGGCTCCTTGGAAGGCGGTTGTGGGTGATTAACCGAAGAGCTCGTCAGTGGTGGTGACGGCGCCCGCGCGCAGGACCCATTGCGCGAGCTGGTCCAGGTCGTTACAGCTGAGGATGCGCTGACGGACCTCCTCGGAAACGGCTACGCCATGGTGCTCGAGGAGCATGAGCACACAATGCGCTTCCCCCCGCGCCATGCCTTCCTCGCGACCCACTTCCCGGCCCTCTTCGCGGCCTTCTTCCCGGCCCTGTGCCCTGCCTTCCTCCATGCCTACTTCCTTGCCTCGGTAGAAGTGCTCCTTGGCGAACGGGCTGTAGACGGGCCAGGTGGTGGACGTCATGATCTCCTCCAGGAGGCGCTTGGTCGCCGGCGAGGCCAGACGATATGCGTATTCATAGTACTGCGGAGCGTGTTCGGGATCGACCTTCTCCAGTGCTGCGAGGAAGACTTCGACCACGTCCGGTCTGTCTCCGTGGACCATCACTGACATGGCTGCCAGCTCTGGTCGTTCGATCGCGCAGGACAGGTCGGTGACCGCCGGGATGGCCTCCGGCCCGAGAACGCGCGGCGTGAGGGTGAAGCCGGGAAGGCCGGTGGCGATGGGCTTGGCCGCCCAGGCGGCCACCTTGGGGTCGGGGCAGACGGCCAGGACGGTGACCGGTCGGCGCAGCCGCAGCCACAGTGCGGCGGCGTAGCGCGGCCAGGTTTCGCGCTTGTCCTCGTTGATCGCCTGCTGGATCTCGATCACGATCCCGTGCTCGGGGTCGTGCTGCGGCCCAGCGATGATCACCGAGTCGGCCTGGAAGTCGACCGAGAGCCTGTCGTTGAAATCCGCGGGCGCGACGTGCGCCATGGCGCCGTCGAGGGATTCCATTTCGAAAAGGTCCGCCAGGATTTCCACCGCGAAAGCCGGACGGGACCGAAAAAGCAGATTGAGTGTGTCGTGTTCCGGAGAGGGCATGCACGGAACGTTATCGAATGCATGCGCAGAGTGTTGTTGCGTTATGCCGAAAAGCTATATGGCCAGCCGGGCCCGATAAATGCGGCGCGCCTCCTCGATCGCCTTCAGGTAATCGTCCATCTGCCATTGCTCGTCGAATCTGGCCGCCGTTCTCACCAGTTCTTCGAGGAGCTCGATCCACCGCAGGCAGAACATGACGTCGTCCTCCCTGGCCACCCGCCGATGCTCCACGTCGAGGTACACCGGACTCGTGTGCGCGTACACGTGCGTGAAGAGCGAGCGGGGATGCGCGCCTCCTTCCGCCACGGCCACCACGTACGTCGGCCACTGCACGGCCAGCTCCGCGCTCACCTCCGAGCCCGACGTCGAGGCCAGCTCCCCGTCGGCGGTCAGCACGGTCAGCCGTTCCACCTCGGGACCGATCACCCGGGCCGTCACCCGGACCGTCCGGCCCGGCGTGAGGTTCAGCGTCTCGCCCGGCCCCTGTCCGTCGACCAGCAGTTCCAGGAAAGGCCCCGTGGTGGCGAACGTGCGGCCCCGCCGTACGGCGTCGGCGTAGGAGTCCGCGGTCAGCGGCCCCTCGACCCGCGCGTAGGTGCGCTCCCAGCCGACGGGGCTGGCCACCATCTCCATGCGCTGCCTGGTGTAGGTCAGCATCGAGTCGGTGCCGGCGACGGCCGCCAGCCGGTTGCCCGCGCCGATCAGCCGCCGGTAGGCCCGCGCGGACCCCGTGGCGCAGGAGAAGTGCAGCAGCTCGAACCCGTCGACCAGGCCGAGCGCCGCGTCGACGACCGCCATCCTGGCCGTGCAGCCGGGCGTGCCGACCAGCTGCTCGGGGGTCTCGGTCGGCCCGCGGAAGGCGTGCGCGTAGCCGACGAGCGCGCCCAGCTCGCGCAGCTCTCTCAGCGCCCCCGTCGTCGGCGGCCAGTCGGGCGCGCCGGCGAACCCGGTGGCGTAGAGCGACGGCGGGGCCGCCGGCGCGAAGGCGTGCAGGTGGCCGAACAGGTCGTTGCGGTGCTCGACCCCCATCCTGGCCACGTGGGTGGCGTCCGACCACGGCAGGTCCTGGCCCGCCCAGTGCTCCAGCGCCTCCTTGTCCAGCACCCGCTCGCCGGAGACGTTCGCGGCCAGCAGGCTCAGCACGTGGAGGTCCTCGCCGTGCTGGGAGTCGGCCGCCCACTGCGGCGGCGCCACCAGGTCGCCGACGTAGTTGAGGTGGACGTGCAGGTCGCCGCCGTACCAGCCTCTGGCCGCGGCGTCGTAGATGCGCTTGGGGGTCAGCTCGACCAGCGTCTCGATGTGCTCGGGAGGGGTGAGCGAGGTCTCCGCCCAGCCGTACTCCATGCCCCGCGTCACCCTGACCGTCAGCGGCTCGGCTGGGACGAAGAGCATCAGATCGTCGCCGTGGAAGTACGGCACGCCGTTGAAGTCGCGCTTGGGCGGCACCCCTGGCGGGTACCAGCCCTGGCCGTCGGCGTTCCACACGCTCCACCGGCACGGGAAGCCGGCCCGCAGCCGCAGCGCCGCCCTGGGCGCGCTCCTGGTCAGGCCGGACAGGTCGAGGCCGCGGCCGTCGACGCGCACGTCGGCCGCCGTGTCGAGCTCGATCAGGCGCGCACCCTTGGCGGGCACCTCGTACTCCTGGTCGCCGACCGTCACCCACGCCGCGTGGTCGCAGGCGCTGTCGATCAGCAGCGTGAGCGGCAGCGGCGTGCCGCCCACCACCGCCCGGGTACGGCCGCGCAGGTCGTGGCCGTCGGGTGTGAGGCGCAGCACGGCCAGCCCCTCCGGCGGGACGGGGCCGAGCGCGCCGCGCAGCACCTCGTCGTAGTCGAGCTCGCACTCCAGGCGTTGCAGCTCGGCGGGCCCGGCCCCGGGGGCCTGCTCCCTGGCCTGGCGCCTGGCCTCCCGCCAGAAGGGGCCGACGTCCACGAACCGCGACTGGCTCATGACCCTGACATAGGCGATGGGGGGTTCGCCCCATGTCATTCCGTGATCGGCGAGCAGCTGGCGGTACTCCTCCAGCATGCGGGCCACAGGTGCGGGCAGCATCGGATCGTCACGCATCGGTTTCTCCCCGTAATCGCAGGCGTCGTCATCGTGACACAGCCCGGCACCGACCTGCGGAGGAGCGGATGTGGTTTTTCCACACCCGGGTTGACTCAGCTTCGACCCAGATCAACTCAGATACGGAACTCCAGGTCCGGGGTGATCTCGGCGACGTCCATCTGGGCCTTCTGCAGCCGTCCGGAGTGGTCCCAGTTCATCGCCTGCCAGCGGGTGAACTGGTCGAGCACCCACATCCCGGACTGGCGGCTGCCGTTGCCGGACTTGCCGTTGCCGCCGAACGGCAGGTGCGCCTCGGCGCCGCTGGTGGAGTTGTTGACGCTGACCATGCCCGCCGAGATGCCCTCGCGGAAGCGGAAGGCGCTGCGCGGGTCGGTGGTGTAGATCGAGGAGGACAGGCCGTAACAGGGCAGGTTGGCCAGCTCGATCGCCTCGTCGAGGGTGCTGAAGGTGGTGACGCCGACGATCGGGCCGAAGGTCTCCTCCATGAACAGCCGGTCGCCCGGCCTGACCCCGTCGACGATCGTCGGGTGGTAGTAGATGCCGCCGTCGCCGGTGAAGGAGCCGCGCGGGTTGGCGGCGCTGATCCTGCCCTGCGGGGTGAGCACCGTGTGGTGCGGCTGCACCCAGGTCAGGAACTCCTCGAACCGGTCGGCGAACTTTCCGTCCAGCAGCGGCCCGGCGAGCACCTCGCCCTTCGGGTCGCCGATCTCGGCCGTCGCCAGCGCCCTGGCGAAGCGCTCGACGAACTCGTCGTGCACCGACGCGTGCACGATGGCGGTGCCGAGGCTGGTGCAACGCTGGCCCGCCGTACCGAAGCCGGCGAACAGCGCGCCCTCGACGGCCAGGTCGAGGTCGGCGTCCGGCATGATCACCATGGGGTTCTTGCCGCCGAGCTCCAGGCAGGGCGACTGCAGGTGACGGCCGCACAGCTCGCCGATCTTCCTGCCGACCTCGGAGGAGCCGGTGAAGCCGACCTTCTGCACCGTGCCTTCGCCGAGAGCCGTCTCCAGCCCCTCGAAGGTCTCCCGGCCGTCGGCGAAGACCACGTTGAGCACGCCGTCGGGCAGGCCCGAGGCGGCGAACAGCTGGTACATCGCGTGCGCCGACGCCGCGGCGTACTCGGCGGGCTTCCACACCACGGCGTTGCCGCACAGCAGCGCGGGCACCAGGTACCAGCTCGGCACCGCCACCGGGAAGTTGCCGGCGGTGATCACCGCGGCCACGCCGACGGGGTTGCGGAAGGTGAACAGGTTCTTGTCCGGCATCTCCGACGGCACGGTCTGGCCGTACAGCCTGCGGCCCTCGCCGAGGAAGAAGTCGCAGGTGTCGACGATCTCGCGCACCTCGCCGAGAGACTCCGCGTACGGCTTGCCGATCTCCTCGGTCACCAGCCTGGCAAGCGCTTCGGCGTTCGCCTCGACCAGCCGGCCGATCGAGGCGATCACCCTGCCGCGGACCGGCGCCGGCGTGCGCGCCCACTCCCGCTGCGCCTCCTTGGCGGTACGGCAGGCCGCGGCGAAGGCGGCCGCGTCCGCGAGGCCCACGCGCGCGACGACCTGGGCGGTGTCGGCGGGGTTCGTCGAGTCGTAGGTGGTGGTGGCGGCGGCTTCCTTGCCGCCGACGACGGAGACGATCTGACGGGTCACCGGTGACCTCCTTGTGGTTCTTCCTGCCGCAAGCCAATCATTCCGCACGACTTGCGGGAAACACCGCCTTCAGGCGGTGAAATCCGCGAACTCGAATCCGGGGGAGACGACGCAGCTCACCAGCACCTCCTCGTCACCCGCGGGACGCGCGGCCTGCCACACCCCGGCGGGCACCCTGACCTGCGGGACTTGTCCCTCCTCGACGGCCGGGCCGAGCAGGACCTGCTCGTCGCCGATGGTCAGGGCGAGCGGGCCGCCCCGGTGCCACAGCCAGATCTCGTCGGACCTGACCATGTGCGGCACCGACTCCTCGCCCGGCTGGAGGAGGAAGTAGATGCCGGTCGCGCTGGCCCGCGGCCCGTCGTAGCCCTCGGGTTCGAAGGTGACGGCGCTCTTCCAGGTCTGCCGGTACCAGCCGCCCTCGGGATGGGGGAGCAGGTCGAGCGCCGCGGCGATCGGCGGGCGCTGGACGAAGGCGACGGCGTCGCCCCTGACGTCGCGGCGCAGGAAGCGGGTGCGGTCGAGGACGAGCTGGCCTTCCAGGTCGCTGGCCAGCGCCTCCGCCTCGTCGGCGACCTCGGTGACGGGGCCGTCCGGATAGATCATCAGCTCCATGGGGCGAGTCTAGGTCCGGTGCACGGTCAGGTGGCCCAGGCCGGCAAGCGGCGCGAGGTCGAGGGTGTCGGGCATGTCGCGCAGGTGAAGGGTCTCCAGCCCGGTCAGCCGCGCGAGCGGGCTGAGGTCCTTCACCTGGTCGCAGCGTTCGAGGTAGAGGAGCGTCAGCCGGTCCGTCCCGGCCAGGGGCCTCAGGTCGGCCACGGCGGTGCCGATGAGCCGCAGGACCGTGAGGTCGCGGGGTCCGTCCGGGAGCCAGTCCAGGTCGGTGACCCAGGGGCCGCCCAGTTCCAGCCATGACAGCGGCAGCCGCTCCAGCGCGTCGAGGCCGGCGGGTCCCGCGGTGCCCGTCAGGCCGAGCTGCTGCAGGGCGGGGAAGAGCGCGGCGATCTCGGCCACGCTGCCGGCGATGTCCGCGGCGCCCTCGATCAGCAGGGTGGTCAGCCCGGTGACCCCGGCCAGTGACCGCGGGTCGAACGCCTGGCCGCGGCAGTCGAGCGCCAGGGCCTCCAGCGCTCTGCTCAGCGACGACAGGCCGCCGTCCGGCACCTCGAGGCCGAGCTTGCGCAACCCGGCGAAACGGTCGAGGAATCCGAGGCCGTCGGCGCTCACCGTCCCCCACAGCGACAGCTCCCGCAGCGAGCCCAGCTCGGGGAAGGCGCCGAAGTCGACGGCCGGCAGGCCCTCGAAGAAGAGGAAGAGGGACTCCAGCAGCGGCAGACGGCGCAACGGGTCGAGCTCGGCCGTGCCCAGCTCGTAGAGCTGCAGGCTCCGCAGCTCCCGCAGGCCGTCGAGGAAGCCCAGATCCGTGACCGGCGCCGTGATCAGCAGGCTGTCCTGCACGTCCAGATGTCTCAGGCCGGGCAACAGCCACGGATCGCCGATGACCCCCAGCCACAACCGGGGGGCCAGCGCCAGTACCCTGCGCGCGTACTCCTCGGGATCGTAGAACCGCCAGCCCTCCTGGAGGGCCTCGTTGACGCAGTCGCGGCCGTCGGGCGCGTAGGCGGCCAGCAGGTCCAGCGATGCCGGGCCGTTGACCAGCCACGCCGTCCTGACCGCCATCGCGGCGGCCCCGTCCGGCACGCCCCCCAGGGTCCGGGGCAGCCGCCGGAGGATCTCCTCGCCCGCCGCGGCGAGCATCCGCGCCTCGTCCTCGTTCCGCGGCGGGATCACCGCGGCCAGGCACTTCTCGACCCTGTCACGCAGCTCCACCGGGATCTCCTGGATGGTCTCCAGGCACGAGGCGACCAGCAGCCGCAGCCGCCTGGCGTGCCGGGGCTCGCGCGCCGCCCGGTCGAGCAACCCGGCCAGCAGCTCGTGGCGCAACCGGCCGGTCGCGTGCCCGGCCGCCATGATCACGACCTCGCGCCACTGGTCGAGGTGGGCACGCTCGACCGCCGCCTCCACGTCCTCGTCGTCGGCGAGCTGGCCGGCCGCCAGGTACTCCTGGACCGTCTTGTGCGCGAAGTCGATCCGTCCCGGCACCGGCTCGCGCAGCACGCCGCTCCTGCGCAGCAGATGCTCGACCACCTCCTCGGCCCGGTACGGCATCCGCGTCATGGAGCCCAGCCGCTGCCCCACCCGCTTCAGCGCCGTGGCCTTCGACAGCTCCGAACGCCCCATCGACACCAGCCGCCAGGCCAGGTCCCGCAGGATCCACACCTTCTGCTCAGGGTCGAGCACGATGTCGTCGGTGATGCCGCGCTCGGCGTCACGGCGTTCGAGCAGCATCCCGAGCACCGCGTCGTACAGGCCCATCCGGCTGCGCGGCAGCTGCTTGCGCCGGTCCAGGTTGAGCGCGCACAGCATGCCGGCCAGCAGCGGGGTGGTGGCCAGCACGCGCAGGTGGGCGTTGCTCTCCAGACGGGCCAGCAGCGCGCCCTCGTACCCGTCGAGCTCGTCGGGCTCGCACGGCAGGCTCGGGCAGTCGCGCATCGCCAGATGCCACTGCCGGACCAGCTCCCGCAGGTCGCCGGGCGTCATCGGTTCGAGCTGGCAGGCGGCGAAGCCCTCGTCGGCCAGCCACCTGCCCTCCGCGGCGGCCGGCCTGGAGGTCACCACGACCCTGGTGCCCGGGTAGGCGGCCAGCATCCTCGACAGCCACTGCCGTACGGCGGGGCGGTGCCGTACCAGCAGCTCGTCGACCCCGTCGACCAGCAGCAGGCCCCGCCCCGACAGCAGCACCCGCTCGGCCCAGGCGCGCGGCGCGAGACCCGCGATCTCCTGGGCGACGTCGTCGAGGACGGCGTCCGGGCCGGGCAGGCGGCCGTCGGCGTGGCTGCGCAGCTTGACCATCAGCGGGACGCAGCCGTTCCACCCGGCCAGCTCGCCGGAGAAGGCGCCGCGCGCCGCCGTCACCGCCAGCCAGCGCAGCAGCGTGCTCTTGCCCGAACCCGCCTCCCCGCGCAGCAGCGTCAGCCGCGACCTGCCGAGCGCCGCCTCGATCCGGAGCGTCGCGGGGTCGGGCTCGTGCCGTCCGGTCAGCGAGGCGAGCGGCGGCGGGGCCGCGGCCCGCCCCGGCTCGGCCGTGGAGACGCTGAGGCTGATGTAGGCGACGCTGAGCGAGGTGCGCGGCCGGAAGCTCTCCACGCGCACCCCGAACAGCTCCACCTGGTCCAGCACCCGGCTGACGTGGTCGAGGTAGCGGCGCTCGAACGCGGCGTCGTCCTGGCGCCCCTCGGGCGCTTCGAGCGTGCGGACCGGCATGCGCGCCAGCAGCCGCTCCACCTGCTCGGCCAGGCCCGACAGCCGGGACAGGGTCTCGGCCGCGGCCCTGGGCAGGAACTGCGGCAGCTGCTGGATCATCCTGACCAGGCACTCCAGCGACTCGGCCAGCAGCACCTCGTACAGCCGGTCCTGCGCCTCGCCGAGCCTCGGCGGAGGCAGCGCGGCGCGCACCCGCTCGGCCAGCCGTACGGCGTCGCCGTCCGCGCCGAGCACGGCCGCGTCGGACAGGTCGGCCCGGCGCAACGCGTCCACGACCTCCATCAGCACCGCGGCGCGGTCGTGGTCCTCCAGGCCGCGGAACTCCTGCTCGACCAGCGGCCTCAGCCGGTCCTCGACCGCGAGGGCGATGCCCTCCACCTGGTTGTCGAACCGCCTGCGCAGGATCCGGTCCCTGAACGCGCTCTGCACGAGGTCCTTCAGCTCCGCGGCACGCTGCTCCCTGGCGCCACGGGCGGCCAGCCACTCGCGCACCGCCCGCTCCGCGATGGCCTTTCCCGCGGCGATCACCGCCGACTCGACGCCTGACATGGCGATCATCATCGCATCCGTGGCGGAATTGTCGGAGGGGGTCGCTAGGGTGCGGCAGGTGAACGAACGGTCGAGCCACGCCGCCGCCGGCGCGCGCCACACGCGGGTGGCGGCCGGGCTGTCGGAGCTGGAGCGGTGGCTGGCCGACCAGGTGCGCCACGGTCTGGCCGGCGCGGGCGAGCGTGAGTGGGCGGAGCTGGCCAGGCGGCTGGTCGACGCCCAGGCGCCGGGCGTGGCGGGCGCCGTGGGGCGGCTCGGCGGGATCAGGGCCGCGGCCGGCTGGCCGGAGCGGCTGCTGGAGGAGTACGCGCTGCTCCACCTGCTGGCCGTCGGCTACCGCAGGTCCGGCGAGCTGCCCGGCGACCTGGCCAGGACGGTCCGCACCAGGGTGGGCTTCCCGATCCCGCGCGAGGAGGTGCTGGCCGGGCCGGGCGTACGCGACCTGTGGCACGTGGTCGGCAGGCGCGACGAGACGCGCGACCGGCTGGTGGCGCGGCGGGTCTGGCTGAAGGGCCGGGCCACGGGGCGGGCGGCGCTGGTGCTGACGTTCGCGCCGGTGGGTCACGCGCTCGACGACTCCCTGGCGGCCGGCGACGTGGTCGACGCCTGCCTGGCCTTCTACCCGGGCGCCGCCCCGCTGCGGGCGCTGGTGTCGGCCCGGCACGACGGCCTCCGCCCGCCGTCGCCCCCGCCCGGCACGACCGAGCGGGAGGCGCTCGAGCAGGTGGCGGCGGCGCTGGCCGGCGATCCGTGGACCGAGTCGTGGCCGCTGGTCCTGGCGGGCGTCGTCCCTTCGGCGGGCCGGCTCGGCGGGCTGCGCCTGCACCCCAGGCTGGAGACGCCGTGGCGGCTGATCGCCGTGTCGGGCGGCCGGCCGCTGACCGTGGCCGCCGAATGGACCCCGCGCGGCCTGGTGCCGCTGACCGCCTGGGACGAGCAGGGGCAGGCGGTGATCCTGTGAGCGAGGCGTGGGAGGAGCTGGTGTCGGCCGCGCTGGTCGGCACCGACCGCCGGCCGTACCCCGGCGACCTGCTGGCCGACGCCGCCGCCGAGCTGGTCCGGCGCAGGGCGGGCCGGCTGCCGGAACCTTCGGAGGGCCCCGCGCTCACGCCCGCGCCCGAGGAGGACCAGGAGCAGGTCGGGGCGGCGGCCGCCGCGCGCCTGGCCAGGATCCTGGCCGGTGAGCAGCCGCGCCTGCTGCCCGAGTGGCTGGCCGTGGCGGCGGCGACCGGGCGCAGGGTGCCGCCCCGGCTGCTGCCCGAACTCCTCGACAAGGGCGCGCGAGACCGGTCGATCAGGCCGTCGCTGGGGGTGCTGGCGGGTCGGCGCGGCAGGTGGCTGGCCGGGCTCAACCCCGCGTGGTCCTACCTGCTGGCCGAGCCGACGGGCGAGAGCTGGGAGCTCGGCGGTCACGGCGACCGCATGGCCTACCTCGGGGAGCTGCGCGCACGCGATCCCGCGGCGGCCAGGCGGCTGCTGGAGGAGGCGTGGGAGAAGGAGACGCCCGACGACCGGGCTGAGTTCCTGACCGTGCTGGGCGAGGGGCTGTCGATGGCCGACGAGCCGTTCCTCGAGAGCGTGCTCGACGACCGGCGCAGGGAGGTGCGCCAGCAGGCCGCCGACCTGCTCACCAGGCTGCCCGGCTCCCGGCTCGCGGCCAGGATGGCCGAGCGCGCCGCACGCTGCCTGGCCGTACGGGAGGGCAGGATCGTCGTCGAGCCGCCCGCCGCGTGCGACCCGGGCATGGAGCGCGACGGCGTCAGGGCCAGGCCGCCCCGGGGCACCGGCGAGCGGGCCTGGTGGCTGCAGCAGGTCGTCTCCAGGGCGCCGCTGCGGATGTGGGACCCGGCGATGCTCAGGATGACCATCCCCGCGTGGGACCGGGAGGTGCGCTCCGGCTGGGTGCGGGCCACCGTCCTGCAACGGGACCCGGTGTGGGCCAGGGCGCTGTTCGCGTGGGATCCGCTGGCCGACCTGCTGGCCGTGCTGCCGCCCGGCGACCAGGACGAGGTGGCCGCCGACTTCGTGCGGCGGCACGGCGTCGACGGCCAGATGATCATGGTGTTGGGCGGCGCCTCGGCGCCCTGGGGGCGTGGGCTGACGCACGCCGTCCTCACCAAGATCAGAAAGGTGGCCGCCACCCAGCCGTGGAACCTCGACGAGCTGGCCAGGATGGCAGGCGAGCGGATCGACCCCGCCGACCGCTTCCTGGCCGACGGGTTGAGCGAGGTCTCCGGCCTGCTGGGATTCCGCGCCGCGATGATGAAGGAGCTCACGTGACGACCGTTCTGCGACCGCACGCCGAAGACCACTACGCCGAGGAGCTGGCGCTGCTGGCCAAGGAGGACGACAGGGCCAGGCCGCCCGGCTGGCGGCTGTCGCCGTGGGCGGTCACCACCTACCTGCTGGGCGACGGCGACCGCATCACGCCCAAGTACATCGGCCGGCGCCGCATCGTCGAGGTCGCCGTCGCCACCCTGGCCACCGACCGGGCGCTGCTGCTGCTCGGCGTGCCCGGCACCGCCAAGACGTGGCTGTCCGAGCACCTGGCCGCCGCCATCAGCGGCGACTCCACGCTCCTCGTGCAGGGCACGGCCGGCACCGCCGAAGAGGCGATCCGCTACGGCTGGAACTACGCCAGGCTGCTAGCCGAGGGCCCCTCGCGCGACGCGCTCACCCCCTCACCGATCATGCGCGCGATGGCCGAGGGCAGGATCGCCAGGGTCGAGGAGCTCACCCGGATGCCGTCCGACGTCCAGGACGCGCTGATCACCGTGCTGTCGGAGAAGACGCTGCCCATTCCCGAGCTCAACCAGGAGATCCAGGCCAGGCGCGGGTTCAACCTCATCGCCACCGCCAACGACCGCGACCGGGGCGTCAACGAGCTGTCCAGCGCGCTGCGGCGGCGCTTCAACACCGTCGTCCTGCCCGTGCCCGCCAGCGCGGAGGAGGAGGTCGCCATCGTCACCCGCCGCGTCGCCGAGCTCGGCCGCTCGCTCGAACTCCCGGAGACCGCCGCCGACCTCACCGAGATCCGCCGGGTCGTGACCATCTTCCGCGAGCTGCGCGAAGGCGTCACCCACGACGGGCGCACCAAGCTCAAGTCGCCCAGCGGCACCCTGTCCACCGCCGAGGCCATCTCGGTGCTGACCAGCGGCATCGCGCTGGCCGCCCACTTCGGCGACGGCGTCGTGCGCGCCGCCGACGTGGCGGCGGGCATCGTCGGCGCGGTCGTGCGCGAGCCGGTGTCCGACCAGGTGGTGTGGCGCGAATACCTCGAGACCGTGGTCCGCGAACGCGACGACTGGCGAGACTTCTACCGCGCCTGCCGGGAGGTGCCGTGACCGTCTCCGCGACCGTCTCGGTGCTCGGGATCCGCCACCACGGCCCCGGCTCGGCGCGTGCCGTACGAGAGGAGCTGCGCAGGCTCGAGCCCGACGCGATCCTCGTCGAGGGCCCGCCGGAGGCCGACGCCCTGGTCTCCCTGGCGCCCGAGATGGAGCCGCCCGTGGCGCTGCTCGCGCACGCGGGCGACACGGCCGTCTTCTGGCCCTTCGCGGTGTTCTCCCCCGAATGGCAGGCCATCCTGTACGGCACGGCGGCCGGGATCCCGGTCCGCTTCATCGACCTGCCAGCCGCCCACACCCTGGCCGCGCCCGGCACCGACGCGCACACCGACCCGCTCGGCGAGCTGGCCGCCGCCGCCGGCTACGACGATCCCGAACGCTGGTGGGAGGACGCCGTCGAGCATCGCGGTGACACGCCCTTCCAGGCGATCGCCGAGGCCATGGCCGCCGTCCGCGAGGGGCACCGGCCCGGCGAGCGGGAGGCCCGCCGCGAGGCCCACATGCGCCGATCCCTGCGCGCGGCGATCAAGGAGGGCTTCGAGCGCGTCGCGGTCGTCTGCGGCGCCTGGCACGTCCCGGCCCTGACCGGCCGGCTGCCGTCCGCGACCGCCGACAACGCGCTGCTGCGCGGGCTGCCGAAGGTGAAGGCCGAACTGACCTGGGTCCCATGGACGTACGGCAGGCTCGCCTCGTGGAGCGGCTACGGCGCGGGCATCACCTCGCCCGGCTGGTACCACCACCTGTTCACCGTCCCCGACCGGCCCGTCGAACGCTGGCTCACCGCCGCGGCGGACGTCCTGCGCGAAGAGGGCAGGACCGTCTCCTCCGCCCACGTCATCGAGGCGGTACGGCTGGCCGAAGGGCTCGCCGCGCTGCGCGGCCGGCCGCTCGCCGGGCTCGGCGAGGTGACGGACGCGGTCCGGGCCGTGCTGTGCGACGGCGACGAACTCCTGGTCGAGCTGGTCCAGCGACGCATGGTGGTCAGCGACCGCCTCGGGACGGTGAGCGAGCGCACCCCGATGGTGCCGCTCCAGCGCGACCTGCGCGAACAGCGCAGGAAGGTGCGGCTCAAGGCCGAGCCGGGGGAGCGGGAGCTCGACCTCGACCTGCGCAGGCCGCTCGACCTCGCGCGCAGCCACCTCCTGCACCGGCTGCGGCTGCTCGGCGTGGAGTGGGGCCGGCCGGCCGAGACCCGGGGGAAGGGGACGTTCAGAGAGGTGTGGCGGCTGGCCTGGCACCCGGAGTTCGACCTGACGCTCATCGAGGCGGCCGCGCTCGGCACCAGCGTGGAGTCGGCCGCCACCCGCCACGCCCGCGACCTCGCCGCCGCGGCGGGCGACGGGGGACGGGACGGTGCGGGGCTGGATGGTTCCACAACCGTGACAATCCCGCCGCCCGCGGCTGGTCCGGCGTCTCCGGGAGGCGTCTCTCCGGGTGGACGAGTCTCTCCGGGTGGATCGGCGTCTCCGGGAGGGCCGGTCTCTCCGAGTGGACGGGTCTCTCCGGCAGGGCCGGCGTCTCCGGGAGGAGGGGTCTCTCCGGGCGGGAGGGCGGGGCTGACCAGGCAGGCGGATCCGGCCGGGTTGGCCGGACTGACGCTGCTGGTGGAGCGGTGCCTGCTGGCGGACCTGCGGGAGGCGCTGCCCGACGTGCTGGCGGCGCTGTCGGCGAAGGCGGCGCTGGACGCCGACCTCACCCACCTCATGGCCGCCCTGCCCGCCATGGCCCGCGCCCACCGGTACGGCGACGTGCGCGGAACCTCGGCGGCGGGGCTGGCGGCGGTGGCCGAGTCGATGCTGGACCGGATCTGCGCGGGACTGCCGGCGGCGGTGACGGGACTGAGCGACGAGTCGGCGGCGGCCCTGGTCACCCACATCGACGCCGTCCACACCGCCGCCACCCTCCTCACCCCCGCCCCGTCGGTTTCCGATCGGCCCGCGTCGGCGTCGCCTTCATCCGGTTCAACGGTGCCCGAGCGATCCGCAGGCGAGCATCTCGGGTCTGACCGGCTCTCACCCGACCGATCCTCACCTGATCGGCCCTCGACCGGGGGATTCGCGAATGAACCGGCCACCTCCGACCGATCTTCGTTCGACCTGCCGGGTGGCGGCGCATCCCCCAAGGCGGAGCCGAAGACCCGATGGCTGGCGACGTTGCACGCCGTGTGCGACCGCTCCGAGCCGCACGGCCTCATCGAGGGCCGTCTCACCCGCCTCCTCCTCGACACCGGACAGCTCGCCCTCAACGACGCGAGCGACCGCATGTCCAGGGCGATGTCCCACGGCAACCCTCCCGCCAGGTCCGCCGCGTGGGTCGAGGGTTTCCTGGCAGGCGGCGCGCTCATGCTCGTCCACGACCCTCGCCTGCTGGCCCTCGTCGACGGCTGGCTGACGGGCCTGACCGGCGACCAGTTCACCGAGGTGCTGCCGCTGCTGCGCCGTACCTTCGCCGCCTTCGAGGCTCCGGAGCGGCGCGCGATCGGGGAGCGGGTGCAGCAGGCCACGGGCGCCGGTACGGCCGGCCGTCCGGTCGAGGTGGACGAGGGCCGGGCGGCGCCTGCCGTACGCACCGTGCAGTTGATCCTGGGGGTGGCACGTGGATGAGCGGCTGCGCAGGTGGCGGCTGGTGCTGGGCGGCGGTGACGCCGACGGCACGGGGGTCGTGCCGCGCGGCGCCGACGCCCGGATGGACGAGGCGCTCGCCGCCGTCTACGAGAGCGAGCCGGACCGGGCCGGCGGGCTCGGCGCGTCGGCGCCGCGGGTGGCGCGCTGGCTGGGCGACATCAGGTCCTGCTTCCCTTCCACGGTCGTGCAGGTCATGCAGCGGGACGCCATCACACGGCTGAACCTCACCCGGCTGCTGCTCGAACCGGAGATGCTCGACGCCGTCGAACCGGACGTCCATCTCGTCGGCACCCTTCTCGCACTCAACAGGGTCATGCCAGACGAGTCGCGGGAGTCGGCACGCGCGGTCGTCCGGCGGGTGGTGGGCGAGCTGCAACGCCGGCTGACCGAACGCACCAGGTCGGCGATCGCGGGCGCCCTCGACCGGACGGCGAGGACCCGCCGGCCACGCAACGCCGCCGACATCGACTGGGACCGCACGATCAGGGCGAACCTGCGGCACTACCTTCCCGACCGGCGCACCGTCGTGCCGTCCAAGCTGGTCGGCTACGCCCGGCAGCAGAGCGCCGTGCGGCGTGAGGTGGTGCTGTGCGTCGACCAGAGCGGGTCGATGGCGTCCTCGGTGGTGTACTCGGGGGTGTTCGGGGCGGTCCTGGCGTCGATGCGGTCGCTGAAGACGTCGCTGGTGGTGTTCGACACGGCGGTGGTCGACCTCACCGACCAGCTGCACGATCCGGTGCAGGTGCTGTTCGGCACGCAGCTCGGCGGCGGCACGGACATCAACAGGGCCCTCGCCTACGGTCAGGAGTTGGTCACCAGGCCGGCTGACTCCATCTTCATCCTGGTCAGCGACCTGTTCGAGGGCGGCGTGCGCCAGGAGATGCTGCGCAGGGTCGCGGCGATGACGCGAGCCGGGGTGCAGGTGATCGTCCTGCTGGCGCTGTCGGACGAGGGCGCGCCGTTCTACGACCACGACAACGCGGCGGCGCTGGCGGCGCTGGGGGTCCCGGCGTTCGCCTGCACTCCCGACGCCTTCCCCGACCTCATGGCGGCCGCGATCCAGCGGCAGGACCTCACCCAGTGGAAGGAACGCCACCTTCCCTGACGGCCCGGCTCTGACGGCCGGGGCTTGACGGGCGGGCCGCTCGGGTCCGGTCGTCCGGTGGCGCTCGCGATCGTTTACAGTCCTCGCCGTAAAGATCACAATGATGTGGAAGGCAACGCGGTGCCCGTCCTGGCGCAGCGGCGGGCGTCCTGAGCCCGTGGGCCTCCCTCCGGCTCGCCAGGCACTGCGAAGGACGCGGCATCGCCGCGGCGAGGATCAGGGACGGAGTCGGGGCGAACGCTGATGATCGGCAGGGAGCGCGTCGACGCCCCTGCCATGGAAAGGACTGATCATGCGTTACCGGCTGTTCGGATCGACCGGCCTGCGGGTCTCGGAACTGTTCTTGGGCGCGATGACGTTCGGGGAGCAGGGCGGGGTGGGGGCGCCGGTCGAGGAATGCCGCAAGATGCTGGACATGTACGCCGAGGCGGGCGGCAACGTGCTCGACACGGCGATCAACTACCGCGGCGGGGCCAGCGAGGAGATCCTCGGCGAACTGCTCGACGGCCGCAGGGACTCGTTCGTGCTGGCCAGCAAGTACACCGTCTCCCGCGGCGGCGCCGATCCCAACGCGGCGGGCAACCACCGCAAGAACCTCACGGCCTCCCTGGAGACCAGCCTGCGCCGGCTGCGCACCGACTACCTCGACATCTACTGGGTGCACCTGTGGGACAGGCACACACCGGTCGAGGAGACCATGCGCGCCCTCGACGACGCGGTCCGCGCCGGGAAGGTCCTGTACGTCGGCATCTCCGACGCGCCTGCCTGGATCGTCTCCCGGGCGAACACGCTGGCCGAATGGCGCGGCTGGACCCCTTTCGCGGGGCTGCAGGTCCCCTACAGCCTGCTCAACCGCGACATCGAGCGGGAACTGCTGCCCATGGCCGAGGCGTACGGGATGACGGTGGCCGCCTGGAGCCCGCTGGCGGGCGGGGTGCTGTCGGGCAAGTTCGCCCAGGGTACGGCGGGGCCGGGCACCCGCATCAAGGCCGAGTCGATCAGCGCGCAGGACCTGGCCGTCGCCAACGTGGTACAGGAGGTGGCCGAGGAACTGGATGTCACCAGCGCGCAGGTGGCCATCGCCTGGACGCGGGCCCGTTCGCGTGCCGTCCACCCCATCGTCGGGGCACGCACCGCGGCCCAGCTGGCCGACAACCTCGCCGCGCTCGACTGCGAGCTGCCGGACACCGCGATGCGGCGGCTGGAGGAGGCCACCGGTTTCGTCGCCGGGTTTCCGCACGACTTCATCGCGCAGACCTCCGCCTGGGTGTTCGGGGAGTCCTCCCAGCGGGTCGACGGCCGCTGACCAGACGCCCGGAAGCTCGCGGGCGGATGCCGGGGGCTCCGGCGGATGCCGGTGGATGCGCGGCTGAGGTATCTCGCGCCGCGCGGGGCTGTCTCGTACCGGTGGGTCTTCTTTGCCTGCGGCCGGTGCCGCTGTTCCGTTGGGTTTCTTCGGGGTGAGGCGGCGGTGCCGCCCTTCCGTCAGCTTCTGGGCGAGGCGGTCTGGCGGCTCGCTGTTCCGGCGGGCTTGCATTCGGGCGAGGCCGCCGTACGCGGTCCGCGTCGCCGTACCGCAAGAAGGGGTGGAACGGCGAAGCCCCGGTCATGAGGTGACCGGGGCGCCTGCCGTGGCGGAGATCAGTGCATGGACTCCTCGCGAGCGTGGCGGGGCAGGAGGAAGGAGAGCGCGCAGGTCACGAGCAGCAACCCGATCTCCACCCACACCGTCACCTGCATCGCGTCGCCGAAGCTCCACTGGCTCTTGAGCAGGTTGAAGAACAGCGTGCCGAGCACGGCGGCGCCGAGCGCGCTACCGAGCTGCTGGATGGCGGTCAGCGTGCCGGAGGCCGAGCCGGACTCGTGCGGCTCGACGCCCGCCAGCACGATGTCGAAGAACGGGGCCATGGTCAGGCCCATACCGATGCCGACCAGCGCGAGGCCGGGAGCCAGCTGCCAGGCGCTGACGTCGAGTCCCGCGAGGTGGATGGTAAGGCCGAGCACGCCCGCGCCGGTCGCCATGACGGCGGTGCCGATCTGCAGGAGCGTACGGCCGAGCTTGGCGACCAGGGCCATGGCGATGCCGAAGCCCGCGATGCCGCCGATCGCCTGCGGAAGGCTGGCCAGGCCGGCCTGGAACGGGGTGAAGTGCAGGCCCTCCTGGACGTACAGCATGAAGACCAGGGACAGGCCGATCATGCCGGTGAAGAACGACAGGCCCGCGACGAGGCCGCCGGTGAAGGCGCGCTTGCGGAACAGGCTGGGGGTGACCAGCGGGTCCTTGCCCGTACGCTGGCGGCGCGACTCGTAGGCGCCGAAGATCGCGAACATCACGATCGAGCCGGCCATCGAGACGAACGTCCAGGCGGGCCAGTCCTGCTCCTGTCCCTGGATCAGCGGGAAGATCAGCAGGAAGGCGGCGGCGGAGACGATCAGCATGCCGACCAGGTCGAGCCTGGTGGCGTTGGACATGCGGAACTCCGGCAGGAACTTCAGCGCGGCGAGCACGGCGGCGACGCCGATCGGCAGGTTGATCAGGAAGATCATGCGCCAGCCCGTGCCGAACAGGTCGGCGTCGACCAGCCAGCCGGCCAGCACGGGGCCGCCGACGGAGGAGATGGTCATCACAGGGCCGAACATGCCGAACGCCTTGCCGATCTCCTCGGGCGGGAACATCTCCTTGATCAGGCCGAGGCCCTGGGGGATCATCACCGAGCCGAACAGTCCTTGCAGCACGCGGGCGGCGATCAGCATCTCGGGGCTGACGGACACGCCGCACAGCAGGGAGGCGGCGGTGAAGCCGAGGGCGCCGATCACGAACATGCGCTTGCGGCCGTAGAGGTCGCCGAGCCGGCCACCGGTGATCAGCCCGACCGCCATGGCGAGGGTGTAGCCGGAGATCAGCCACTGGATGAGGCTGGCCGAGCCGCCGAGCTCCTTCTGGATGGTCGGGGCGGCGATCTGGGTGATGAGCGCGTCGATCAGGTCCATGATCTCGGCGGCGAGGATCACGAAAAGGGCGGGCCAGCGCCACCGGTAGGCCACGGTGTCCGCCGTGGCGGAGGTGGTCGTCGTCATGGGGGGCTCCTTGAGGGGAACAACGTTCTGTATTCGAACCCCGTTCCTCAAGACGAACGGCGTTCGTGGCAAACACTGTTCTATGTACGAACGCCGTTCGTGTCAAGTACATTGTTCGTCATGGAGCCACTGCCCGCGCCTCCGTGGCGGAAGACACGTACCCCCAAGCCGGTGAAGCCGCAGCTCACCCAGGACCTCATCGTGGAGACGGGGCAGCGCATCGTGGGCCGTGAAGGCCTCGACGCGCTGAGCATGCGCAAGGTCGCCCAGGAACTCGACACCGGACCGGCCTCCCTCTACGCGCACGTCGCCAACAAGGAGGAACTGCTGGAACTGATCTACGAGCGGGTCCTGGCCGAGATCGAGGTGCCGGCTCCCGAGCCGGAACGCTGGGCCGAGCAACTGCGCGAGACCGTGCTCACCATGCACCAGGTGCTCAACTCCCATGGCGACATCGGGAGAGTGTCGCTGGCCAACGTGCCGATGGGGGCGAACTCCATGCGCCTGGGCGAGGGCATGCTGGCCATCATGATCGAGGGCGGGGTGCCGCCCCGGCTGGCCGCCATCGCGGTCGACCGGCTCGGGATGCTCGTCGCGGCCGACGCCTACGAGGGATCGCTGTACACCTCCCAGCAGCGGTCCAGCGGGATGGACGTCGAGACCTTCGTGGCCGACATGTTCACGCAGATGGAGGACTACCTCCGCAACCTGCCCCCGGAGCGGTTCCCGTATCTGACCCGGTACGCGGCGGAGATGGTGCGGCCGAGCGGGGAGGAGCGGTTCGAGCTCGGGCTGGACCTGCTGATCGCGGGGCTCGCGGCGCACGTCCGCTCCGACTGACATGCCTACCCGGCGTCACCCACGAGGCGGGGCGCCCGCGCCCAGGTGGGACGGGCGCTCTCCTCCGGAGGGTTCGGCCGGCCTCGGCGGCGGTGCCGCGCATGCGGGACGTGCGTGTCCCAGCCGTGTGGTGCTGCCGACGTCGCGGCGGGTCGGACGTCCCGGCGGTGTGGCGCGTGCCGGCGTGGGTGTCTCGGCGGGGTGCGCGTATCGACGGCGGTGTGGCGCGGGGCGGGCGTGCGTGTCCGGCGGTGCCGCGTGTGCCGGTGTGGGTGTGTGGGCGGTGCCGTGCGTGTCGGTGCGGCTACGGTGCCGCCCCGTCGACCAGTTCCTGCACGCGCTGCGGCGCGTAGATGCCGTCCACCAGCAGTTGCGCCAGCCCGAGGATTCCCGCGTGCGGGTCCAGCTCGCTGCGGACGATCTGCAGGTTGCGGGTGGCCAGCGGCAGCGAGCGCCGGTAGACGATCTCGCGGATCCCGGCGAAGAGCAGCTCGTCGGTGTGGGCGAGCTGGCCGCCGATTGCGATGACGCGCGGGTTGAACAGGTTAACGGTGTCGGCGATGGCGCCGCCGAGGATGCGGGCCGCGCGCCGGGCGAGCCGTACCGCGACGAGGTCGCCGCCGCGGATGAGGCGGACGGCGTCGTCGACGGTGTCCACCTCGCGCCCGGCCGCCCGGAGGTCGCGTACCAGGGCCCATCCTCCGGCGTAGGCCTCCACGCAGCCGGCGTTCCCGCACCGGCAGAGCGGGGGCTCGGCGGTGTCGTCGACGGTGACCTGGGTGTGGCCGACGTCGCCGGCCGCGCCGTCGGCGCCGCGGTGCACCTGGCCGCCCGCGACGAGGCCGGTGCCGACTCCGGTGCCCACCTTGACCATGAGCAGGTGGGGGACGTCCGGGTGGCGCAGGCGCTGCTCGCCGAAGGCCATGGCGTTGACGTCCTTGTCGACCAGGACGGGGCAGGCGTAGCGGGTGGCGAACCATCCGGGGATGTCGAAGCGGTCCCACCCGGTCATGATCGGCGGGCTGACCACGCGCCCGGTGGCGAAGTCGACGGGGCCGGGCACGTCGATGCCGATGCCGAGCACCGAGCTCGGCCGGTGCCGTCCTTCCTCGAGGATCTCGGTGAACAGCTCGTCGACGATGCCGAGGATGGTCTGCGGGCCCGCCGTCACGTCGGCGCGGGCCTCGCGCTCGGCCCGGACCCGCCCGCCCAGGTCGCACAGCGCGGTGCGCAGCCCGGTGGCGCCGATGTCGGCCACCAGCAGCACCCCGCGGTCGTGGTTGACGACGAATTGGCCCGCGGGCCGGCCGCGGGTGCGCGCGTCCTCGGGCGCGGGGACCAGCAGCCCGGCGGCGAGCAGCCCGTCGAGGCGCTGGTTGACGGTGGTGCGCGAGAGGCCGGTCCTGCGCATCACGTCCGCCTTGGTGAGGCCGTCGGACGAGCCGCGGAACAGGCTGAGGATCTCGCCCGCGCTGACTCCCCAACGCGGGACGGCGACGGTGGTTATGTCCACTGGACCACTGTAGCCATGGCTGGAACTAGACGTAAGTCAAGAATCTTTCGATTTCTAAAGTCAAAAGATGGGTTGTCGGATTTCAGAAGGCGGCTTACGGTCGTGCCATCGACGCTGAAAGGGGCATCCGATGCACGTCAACAGCAGAAACCGGCGAGCCGTGGCGATAGGCGCGGTCGTGGCCCTGGAGGCGCTGATGCTGGGAGCGTGCGCTTCCGGCCAGCCGTCCGGCTCGGGGACGAAGGTGGAGGCGGCGGGCGCGGGCGGCGGATCGGCCGCCCAGCAGAAGGCCGCCCAGGAGAAGTACGCCGCGGTGATCAAGGGTCTCGACAACCCGTTCTTCCAGGCCATGAAGCAGGGCATCGACGACCAGGCCGGCGCGGGCGGCGTGACGGTCACCGTCCAGGCGGCCAACTCCATCACCGACACCACCGGCCAGGCCGACAAGCTGAACGGCCTCGCCGGGCAGGACTTCTCCTGCTACGTGGTCAACCCGATCACCGGCACCAACCTCATCCAGGGCCTCGCCCAGATCTCGGCGATGAACAAGCCCATCGTCAACATCGACAGCCCCGTCGACCCGGCCGCGGCAAAGAGCGCCAACGTCAAGCTCGCCACCTACATCGGCACCGACAACGTCGAGGCCGGCAAGACGGCGGGGCAGCAGATGACCAAGCTGCTGCCCTCGGGCGGGAACGTCGCCGTCATCGGCGGCATCGCGGGCGACGTCACCAGCGGCGCTCGGGTGGAGGGCTTCCAGCAGGGGCTCGGCCCCAACCTCAAGGTCGTCCAGACCGTGGCGGCCAACTGGGAGCGCCAGGCGGCGCTCACCGCGGCGACCGACATCATGCGGGCGCACCCGGATCTGGCCGGCTTCTTCGCCGCCAACGACGACATGGGCCTCGGTGTCGCGCGTGCCGTCGCCAACGAGGGCAGGACGGGCAAGGTCAAGGTCATCAGCGTCGACGGCAACAAGGAGGCCGTCGAGGCGGTCAAGGCCGGAACGCTGAACGGCACCGTCTCGCAGTACCCGTACGCGATCGGCGTGATGGGCGTCGAGGCGTGCCAGGCCGCCACGGCGGGCAAGACGCTACCGCCCACCGTGAAGGCGCCGATCGAGATGATCGTCAAGGACAACGCCGACCAGGCGCTGGCCACCGCGCCCAAGCCGTTCCAGGCCTACGACGACCCGTTCAAGGCCCTCACCCAGTAGCCGCACCACCGTCGCGGCGAACCGTCAGGAGCGCGGCGACATGGAGAGAACAGACATGGCAAACGCAACCCTCGCGGCGCCCGACCGCGAAGCCTGGTCCGCCCGGCTCAAGGACCTGGGATTCTGGGCCGAGTGGGCCGCCCTCGTCGGGCTGGTCGTCCTGGTGGTCGTCTTCCAGGTGCTCAACCCGACGTTCCTGAGCCCGGGAAACATCGCCTCCATGCTGGTGGCCGCGGCGATCCTGATCGTCCTGGCGGTGGGCCAGACCTTCGTCGTCGCCACGGCGGGCATCGACCTGTCGATCGCCTCCACCATGACGCTGGGCGCGGTCGCCTTCGGCCAGGCCTACGCCGCCGGGTGGGGACTCGTGCCGGCGTGCGTGCTGGGGATCGTCGCCGCAGCCCTGGTCGGCGTCATCAACGGGGTGATCATCGCCAAGGGCAGGATCACGGACTTCATCGTGACGCTGGGAACGCTGTCAGCGGCCTCGGGGCTGGCGCTCATCCTGTCCGACGGCAAGCCTGTGACCATCATCGATCCGGCACTGCTGCGCCTGTCGACCGGCGGCATCGGCATCTTCGGCTGGCCGTTCCTCATCGCGGTCGCGGTCGCCCTCGCGGCGCACGTGACGCTCTTCCACACCAGGTTCGGCACCCACCTGCTGGCCACGGGCGGCGCGCCGGAGTCGGCCACGGCCATGGGGATCAGCACCGCCCGCATCAAGATCGCCGTCTACACGATCAGCGGCGTCCTCGCCGGGCTCGGCGCGATCCTGCTGGTGGCCCGGATCGGTGCCGCGGAGCCGGCCGCCAACACCTCCTTCCTGCTGAACTCCGTGGCCGCGGTCGTGCTCGGCGGCGTGAGCCTCTTCGGCGGGCGGGGCACCATCATCGGCCCGTTCATCGGCGCCCTGCTGCTGGTGGCGCTGGTCAACGGCCTCACCCTGCTCGGCGTCTCGCAGTTCTACCAGCCACTGGCCGTCGGCATCGTCGTGGTGCTGGCCGCACTCCTGACGAGGTTCCAGCGATGACCGTCCAGCCCGAGCCCGGCCCCGTGGCCGGCGACACCCTGCTCCGCTGCGAGAACGTCTCGCTGTCCTTCGGCAACGTCCGCGCCCTGGTGGAGGTCTCGCTGACGCTGAGCGCGGGTGAGATCACCGCCCTCGTCGGCGACAACGGCGCGGGCAAGTCCACGCTGGTGCGCTGCATCTCGGGGATCCACCGGCCGCACAGCGGGCGCATCGTCTTCGACGGCACCGAGATCGACTTCCACTCGCCCGAGGACGCCCGTGAGGCCGGCATCGAGACCGTCCACCAGAACCTGGCGCTCGTCGAGGACCTCACGGTCTGGCAGAACCTCTTCCTCAACCGTGAGATCGTCCACCGGGTGGGCCCCGTGGCGCTCCTGGACCGGCGGGCCATGCAGTCACGTGCCAGGGAGATGGTCTCCACGCTCGCGGTCAACGTGCCCGCGGTCCGCTCACGCGTCAGGCGGCTGTCCGGCGGGCAGCGCCAGGCCGTGGCCATCTGCCGCGCGGCGGGCTTCAGCTCCAAGCTCGTCATCATGGACGAGCCCACCGCGGCGCTCGGCGTCCAGGAGACCGCGCGCGTGGAGGAGCTCATCGTCAGGCTGCGCGACGAGGGGCACGCCGTCCTGCTCATCAGCCACAACTTCGCCCAGGTGATGCGCCTCAGCCGGCAGGTGTGGGTCATGCGCGCCGGCCGCTGCGTCGGCGGGCGCCGTACGGCAGAGACCACCGGCGAGGAGATCGTCGCCCTGATCACCGGTGCCGCGGCCAGGTGACCCCGCGGCCCCCGAGGGCAGCCGGGCAACGAGCCACGACCCCCGACAACCGACACGAGGAACCATGACCACCAAGACCAACCCGATCGGCGTGCACGCCCTGGTGTGGGCCGGCGACACAACCCCGGCGTCCATGGCGGCCGCGGTCGAGAAGACCAAGGCCGCCGGGTTCGACCTGCTGGAGATCTCCCTGCACGACTCGGCCAACCTCGACGTCGGCGCCACGCGGGAGGCCCTGCGCGCCGCCGGGCTGGGCGTGGCCTGCTCGCGCGGCCTGGCCTTCGACGCCGACGTCTCCAGCGAGGACCCGGCTGTGGTGGAGCGGGGCGAGAAGCTGCTGCACGACTCGCTCGCCGCGACCGCCGCCCTCGGCGGCACCCACTTCACCGGCGCCCTCTACAGCGCCCTCGGCAAGTACGGTCACCCGCTCACCGCCGCGGGACGCCGCAACGTGGTGGGGGTGCTGCGCGTCCTGGCCAGGGAGGCCGGCCGCCGGCACATGACGCTCGGCCTGGAGATCTGCAACCGCTACGAGACCAACGTCATCAACACCGCGCACGACGCGCTCGTGCTCGCCGACGACATCGGCGAGGACAACGTGCTCATCCACCTCGACACCTACCACATGAACATCGAGGAGGACGACTTCGTCCGGCCCGTGCACGAGGTGGGCGACCGGCTCGGCTACGTCCACGTCGGCGAGAACCACCGCGGCTACCTCGGCTCGGGGCACCTGGACTTCACCTCGTTCTTCCACGCGCTGGCCGACGTCGGCTACGGTGGGCCGATCACCTTCGAATCCTTCTCCGCGGCGGTCGTGATGCGCGGACTGTCCAACGACCTGGCCATCTGGCGCGATCTCTGGTCGGACGGCGAGGACCTGGCGCGTCACGCCCACGCCTTCATCACCGACCAGCTCCACACGAGCCGCTCGCGATGACGGCTCTCGACGATCTGGTGGAGCGGGCCCGCTCCCTCGTCAGGGACGGGCACCGCGCGCTGCTCGGCATCGCGGGAAGCCCGGGGTCGGGCAAGACCACGCTCGCCGAGAACCTGGTCGCCCTGCTGCGGCAGGCCCCTCCGGCCGGTCTGCCGCCGCAGGAGTGGGTGGCCTACGTGCCGATGGACGGTTTCCACCTGGCCGACGTCGAGCTCGACCGGCTCGGACGGCGCGACCGCAAGGGAGCGCCCGACACCTTCGACGCCGCCGGCTACGCGGCGCTGCTCGCCCGGCTGAGGGACGACGAGGACGACGTGGTCTACGCGCCCGCGTTCGAACGCGACCTGGAGCAGCCGATCGCCGGCAGCATCCCGGTCGCGCGCGCGGCCAGGCTGATCGTCACCGAGGGCAACTACCTGCTGGTCGACCAGGGTGACTGGGCGCGCGTGCGACCCCGGCTGCACGAGGTCTGGTATTGCGACCTCGACGCGGACGAGCGGGTGCGCCGCCTGGTGGCCCGCCACGAGCGGTTCGGCAAGGCCCACGACGCCGCCGTGGCCTGGGTGCTCGGCACCGACCAGCGCAACGCCGACCTCGTCGCCACCACCCGGGGCCGCGCCGACCTGGTCGTCCCCGCCACCGTCCTGCGCGCGATCGGAGACCCCGAGCAGGCACTGATCGACTGACGGCAAAGGCACTGACCTGCCGCGACCTGCCGCGACCTGCCCCGACCGGCCCCGGGTGGTCCGAGGCGGGACGCGGACCGGCCGGGCCGGTGCCGCCGGTCGTCAGACCAAATGCCTAGGACCCCTGCCCGATGTGCCGGACCCCGCCCCACCCATACGTTTCCGGCATGAAAGCGACCCTTGACCCCGCTCCTCCCGTCAGTGTGGTGTCCAGCGCGTACCGGTCCCTCAGCTTCGGCCTGGTCGCGCTCGTCATGCTCGTGGCGTTCGAGGCGATGGCGGTGGCCACCGCCATGCCCGTCGTCGCCCGCGAGCTCGACGGCATGCACCTGTACAACCTCGCCTTCAGCGCCACCCTGGCAGCCAGCGTGATCGCGACCGTCCTCGGCGGCCGGTGGAGCGACGTGAAAGGGCCGTTGCCGCCCATCGCCGTCGGCGTGGTCACCTTTGTCGGCGGGCTGCTGATCGCCGGGTTCGCACCCACCATGGAGGTGTTCGTCGGGGGCCGCTTCATCCAGGGCCTCGGCGCCGGCCTGATCCAGGTCTCCCTCTACGTCCTGGTCGCCAGGGCCTATCCGCAGGCGATGCATCCCAAGGTGTTCGCGTTGTTCTCGGCCGCGTGGGTCATCCCGTCCATGGTCGGCCCCGCGATCGCGGGCCTGGTCGTGGAGAACGTCGACTGGCGCTGGGTCTTCCTCGGCGTGGCCCTGATCGTGGTCCCGTCCGCCCTGGTGCTCTGGCGCGGTACGGCGGGCCTCCGGCTCGACACCGGCACCGCCGAGCCCGCCCCCGGCCTGGGCGGCAAGCTCGTCTGGGCGACCCTGACGGCCGTGGCCGCCGCCCTGATCCAGTACGGCAGCGCGCTGGCCCTCGGCGGCGTCCCGCTGCTGGTCGCCGGCGTGGTCCTGCTGGCCGTGGCGCTGCCCAGGCTGCTGCTGCCCGGCTCCCTCAGGTCCGCCCCCGGCCTGCCGACCGCCCCCGTGCTGCGCGGCCTGGCCTTCGGCTCGCTGACCGCCGCCCAGGTGCTGATCCCGCTCATGCTCATCAACGAACGCGGCATGTCGCCGATCGGCGCCGGCGTCGTCCTGACCGTCGGCGCGCTCGGCTGGTCCACCGGATCGTGGATCAAGGGCCGCGGCACCGTCGGCAACCTGGCCGCCCTGCGCGGCGGCGCCCTGATGATCGCCCTCGGCATCGCGCTGATCGCGCTCGTCCTGGTCGATGCCGTGCCCATCGCGCTCGCCTACGTCGCCATGGCGATCTCCGGCCTGGGCATCGGCGCCCTGCACCCGACGGTCTCGGTGCTGGTGCTGGAGAGGTCCAAGCCGGGCGAGGAGGGCCAGAACACCGCGGCCGTCGGCGTCGGCGAGTCCGTCTTCACCGTCGTGGCCGTCGCGGTCACCGGCGCCCTGTTCACCGCCAGCGGCGAGCACTACGTGGTCGGGTTCGCCTTCGCCTTCGCGCTCGCCGTCCTGGCCGCCGTGATCGCGCCCCGTTTGGCGCAGCCGGTTCCTCCGGGCACCATGGAAGGAGTCCGTTCTTAGGGGGAAACATGCCGCGAGTGCGCGAGCTGGAGGTCTTCCGGTTGGTCCTGCCGTACGGCAGGCGACCGGAAACCCTGCTCGTCCGGCTCACCGACCACGGGGGGATGAGCGGATGGGGCGAGATCGTCTCGCCCGAGCCGAAGCTGTGGGGCGCCCTGGAGGAGGGGCTGGCCGCGCGGCTCATCGGCGTCGACTGGGAGCATCCCGACCAGGTGCCGGGCGGGGGCAGCGCGGTCGACATGGCGCTGTGGGACCTGTGGACCAAGATGCGCGGCGTCCCCCTGTCCCACGCGCTCGGCGGGGGCGGCACCTCGCTCATGGCGACGGTCCGGCTGGGGCTCGACCCGTCCACCGAGAGCCTCGTCGCCCGGGTCAACCAGCAGATCTGTGGCGGCTACGCGCACGTGACGCTGGACGTGCGACCCGGGTGGGACATCGAGCCCGTGCGTGCCGTACGGCAGACCTATCCCGCCCTGAGCCTCGCCGTCGACTGCGGCGGCGCGTACACCTCCTCCGAGCAACTGGCCGCGCTCGACGAGTACGGCCTGGAGGTGATCGAGCGGCCGTTCCCCGTCGACGACCCCTACGCCCACGCCGATCTGCAGGACAGGGTGCGCGCCTCGGTCGCGGTCGAGCCGCGCTCGACCGCCGAGCTCGACGACTACCTGACGCTGCGCGCGGCGAAGGTGCTGCTGCTGAGGCCGGCGGCGCTGCCGTCCCTGAGCGACGCCCGCAGGGCGCACGACCGCGCCGCGGCCGCCGGGTGGGACATCCAGTGCGCCGGCGGCCAGGGTGCGGGGCTGGCGCGGGCCGCGGCGGTCGCGGTGGCCAGCCTGCCGGGATGCACGCTGCCGTGTGACGTGACCCAGCCGCCGCGCAACGCGCAGATCGTGACACCGGCGGTCGGGGCGTCGGGCGGGGTGGTGGCGGTGCCGCTGACCCAGCCGGGCCTCGGGCACTCGATCGACGAGGACCGCGTGCGGCGGCTGGCGAAGGACTCCTTCCGCGCCTGACGGCTACACGCGGACGATCATCTTGCCGGTGTTCTCGCCGCGCAGCATCCCCAGGAACGCCTCGGGCGCGTTCTCGAGGCCGTCGACGACCGTCTCCTGGTAGGAGATCCTGCCCTCGCGCAGCCACCCGCCGATCTCCGTCACCATGTCGGACATCCGGTTCATGTGGTCGCTCACGATGAATCCGCGCAGCGTCAGCCGTTTGCCGATCGCCAGGGCCAGGTTGCGCGGGGCGGCGGGCGGCTCGGTGGTGTTGTAGGCCGCGATCGCCCCGCACATGGCCACCCTGCCGAAGGTCCGCAGCGACCCGATGGCGGCCTCCAGGTGGTCCGCGCCCACGTTGTCGAAGTACACGTCGATCCCGTCCGGCGCGGCCGCCCTGAGCTGCTCGGCCACCGGTGCCTGCCGGTAGTCGAACGCCGCGTCGAACCCGATGTCGCGCAGGTAGGCGACCTTCTCGGCCGATCCGGCGCTGCCGATCACCCGGGAGGCGCCCTTGAGCTTGGCGATCTGGCCGGCGATGCCGCCGACCGCCCCCGCCGCGCCCGAGACGAACACCGCCTCGCCCTCCTTGAAGGAGGCCACGTCGAGCAGCCCCACGTAGGCGGTCAGCGCCGTCATGCCGAGCACGGACAGGAACGCCGAGTTCGGCAGCCCCTCGACGGGTGCCACCTTCCTGGCGCGGGCGCCGTCGAGCACGGCCTCGTCGCGCCAGCCGAGCCCGTGCAGGACCAGGTCGCCGGGGGCGAAGCCGGGCGCGCGCGACTCGACGACCTCGCCGACCGCGCCGCCGTCGAGCGGCCGGCCGAGCTCGAACGGCGGGACGTACGACTCGACGTCGTTCATCCGCCCCCGCATGTAGGGGTCCACGGACATGAACTGGTTGTGGACCCTGATCTGGCCCTCTTCCAGCGGCTGGGCGGGAGCCTCTTCGAGCGCGAAGTTGCCGGTGGTCGGCCAGCCGGACGGCCGCGAGGCCAGGACGAACTGACGAGGCATGGTTGATCCCCCTAAATAGTTGAGATGCATCAACTATACTCAACGGCATGAGCGTGACACGGGAGGTCGTGGCCCTGATGGCCGAGGTGGCGGCCAGGTACAACGAGGCCTACGAGCAGGCGGCCGCCGACCGGCAGCTGACCGCGCTCCAGGCCAAGGCGCTGGTCCTGCTGTCACGCGAGCCGCTGCCCATGCGCCGCATGGCGGAGCTGTTCCGGTGCGACCCGTCCAACGTGACGGGCATCGTCGACCGGCTGGAGCGGCGCGGGCTGGCCGGACGGGTGGCGAGCCCGGCCGATCGCCGGGTGAAGAACGTCGCGTTGACCGAGGAGGGCAGGCGCGTGGTCGACGAGCTCAGCGGCACCCTCGGGTTCGCCGCCGAGCCGCTGGCCACGCTGACCGAGGCCGAGCGCGTCCAGCTGCGGGACCTGCTGCTGCGGACGCTCGGCCGCTACTCATGAGAAACGTCCACGTTTCTCACCACTAGGGCGCCGCGCAGCCGTCCGTGATGCCCTTGGGGGCGGCGACGTCGCGGGGCTTCGGCGTGGGCGTGCCGGACGGCCTGGCCGCGGGCGTGCCCGACGGCGTCCCTGATGGCGTGGCTGTGGGAGTGGCGGACTGGTCGGCCGTGGCGGCGCTGGGCCGGGGCCTGACCGAGTCGCGCAGCGCCTTGGCGGTCACCGCACGGATCTTCACCCAGTCGGGGTAGCCGGTGTTGATCAGCGGCGGGACGAACTGCACGCTGGTCACCCTGGCGCTCTTCACCTTCAGCGCGAGCGGCACCAGGTGCTCCAGCACCGGACGGGGGATGTCGGTCCGCACCAGCTGCTTCGTCGCCGCGGCGATGCCGTTGAACCTCAGCAGCACCGTGGCCGGGTCGGCCTGGGTGAGCAGGGCGCCCATCACGCAGCGCTGCCTGCGCATCCGGGTGAAGTCGTCGCTGAAGGTGCGCGAGCGGGCGTACCACATGGCGTCGGCGCCCTTGAGCCGGCGCGTTCCCGCCTTGACCAGGCCCTCGTTGTACTTGCCGAAGACGACGTCCTGCTCGACGGTGAGCTCGATGCCGCCGATCGCGTCGATCAGCCGGGCGAAGCCCCACATGTTGACCAGCGCGTACCAGTCGATCTTGAGGCCGAGGGTGTAGCCGATGGTCTCCTTCAGCACGTGCGGGCCCTGCCGCTTCTTGCCGCCGAAGATCTCCGGGTGCGCGTCGGCGTACTCCCAGACGCTGTTGAGCAGGTCACTGCGCCCGCCGTTCGCGTCGGGCGGCAGCCTGAACCCCTGGGGGAAGCGCTCGGCCATCGGGGTGCCGGGAGGGAAGCGGACGTCCTCCAGGTTGCGCGGCAGGCTGAACAGCACGGTGTTGCCCGACTTCACGTCGATGCTGGCCACGTGCATGCTGTCGGTCCGCACGCCGATCCTGTTGTCGTCGGCGTCACCGCCGAGCAGCAGGACGTTGACCCGTGTCCGGTCCGCCCACGGGTCCTTCGGCGCCTGCTCGGCCGCCTGCGGCTCGGTGGGGGTGTCGAAGACGCTGTTGAGCGTCTGCTGGTAGACCCACACGTACTGCGCCGCGAGCCCGAACGGCAGGACCATCCCGACGGCCAGCAGTCCCGCGAGCGTGCCGCTGAGGATCTGCCCCGCCTGGGGCAGCCTGCCGGGAGCCAGCACCAGGTAGGAGTGCAGGATCAGGGCGAACCAGCCCAGGCCCAGCGCCACGACGGCGATGATGACCACGGTCAGCAGCGAGTCGGAGGTCAGCGCGCCCGCCAGCGCGCCCACCAGGTCGCCGTCGGCCGTCAGCACCAGCCACAGCAGGCCGAGCAGCAGCACGGCGTAGCCGATCAGCAGGGCCAGCCCGGTCCTGCGCCGGCCCGCCCGCAGGTGGGCGGCCCCCGGGGCGATCGCGGAGAGCAGCGTCCAGCCCACGACAGCGCCCGAACCGGCAGGTTTCGTCCTGTGCCCCACGCGTTACCCGCTTCCCCGTGCGCTCCGTCCTAGGCCGACGGGAGCCTACGGACTTGTACGAAATATCTACCTATGTGGGGGTGAACATCCAGCAAACCCTGCCGACCGAATAACATTCGGTCCATGCCCTGGCAGACGGAATCGCCACCCTGATATTGAATCGCCCGGAACGCCGGAACGAGTTCACGTGGACCATGCGTAGGGAAATGATCGAAGCTTTTGACCGTTGCGATGCCGACGACCCGGTGCGCGCCGCCCGGCCCGCTTCACCACGAAGGCGAGCGAGGCGGATGTGCCGTTCTGGCCGGAAAATCCCTAGGGTGACTAGCGTGTACGAGACAACGGTCCTGAAGCTCCCCACCGACTTCGAGGGCGAAGTCGTGGCGACGCTCCTCGCCAGGACGGCCGGCTCGCGCCGCGCGGTCCTCTACCTCCACGGCTTCACCGACTACTTCTTCCAGGACCACCTGGCCGACTTCTACCTCGACCAGGGCTTCGACTTCTACGCCCTCGACCTGCGCAAGTACGGCAGGTCGCTGCTCCCGCACCAGACCAGGGGGCTGATCAGGAGCGTCACCGACTACTTCCCCGAGATCGACCAGGCGGTGCGGATCATCCGCGAGGGCCACGACCAGCTCGTCGTCAACGCCCACTCCACCGGCGGCCTGGTCGCCGCGCTATGGGCCGACAGGGTGCGCGGCCGGGGCCTGTTCGACGCGCTGGTGCTCAACAGCCCGTTCTTCGACCTCAACGTGCCCTATCCGCTGCGGCTGGCCGCCGACCTGCTGAAGACGCCGCTGTCCTACACCACGCGGCCGCTGCCGCTCGGCCTCAGCACCGCCTACGGCAAGAGCATCCACCGCGACCACGGCGGCGAATGGGACTTCGACCTGCAGCTCAAACCCCTCGGCGGGTTCGACGTGCACGCCACGTGGCTCGCCGCGATCCGCAGGGCGCAGCGCCGCCTGCACGGGGGGCTCGCCGTCGACGTCCCCGTGCTGGTGATGGCCGCCTCGACCGGCCTGCGCGTGCGCGACTTCGTGCCCGAGGCGCGCTCGGCCGACGTGGTGCTCGACCCGCGGCAGATCGCCCGCTGGTCCACCTCGCTCGGCCCGCACGTCACCTGCGTACGCGTCCAGGACGGCATCCACGACCTGGTGCTGTCGGCCGAGCCCGTGCGCAAGCAGGTCTTCGACCAGATCGAGCGATGGCAGCGCGCCTACCTCTGAACCACCGGAACAGGCCCGGCGCGACAGGAGGCCCCGGCCGCCGGGGACAGCGCACGCGACAGGCAAGCGGCGGTCACCGGAGCCCCCTCGCTCACCAGGGGAAGGCGAACAGGCCGTAGTAGGCGGCGGCCACCAGCAGCAGGCCCGTGCCGCCGAGCACGCCCGCGATGGCCACGTGCTGCCACCTGCTCGGCCGCATGCCCTCACGCAGGCCCGACACCACCGCCGCCACGGCCGTCACCTCCTGCAGCAGCATGAGGACGGCCAGCACCCGCACGACCAGCCAACCGGCGAGCACGGCGGGCCACGCGCCCGCCTGGTTGATCGAGAACATCACCAGCAGCGTGATGAAGGCCAGCACCGCGGCCAGCAGACCGACGCCCGTCCAGGCCATCCGGCGCAGCCGGCGCCGGATCGGCGGCCACAGCCTGGCGTTGGTCTCCTCCAGCGTGGTGTGGCGGCCGCGCAGCCGTACGAACATCACCGCGACGGGACCGGCGACGTAGCCGACGGCCGCCAGGCAGATCGTCAGCCCGAGCATCGCCCCGCCGGCGTACCAGGGCGCGGCGGGCACGTCGCTGGCCGCGAAGCGCTGCACCGGGGTGGCGCCCGCCAGGTGCAGCGGGGGCTCGGCGGTGCGGGGCAGGCCGAGGATCCAGTTGCCGAGCGTGTCGAGGTAACCGGGGGTGAACGGGCCGCCGCTGATACGCATCGCGTGGTCCGCCCTGGCCAGGTAGCGGATCGTGTACTTGGCGTTGCCGGCCTTCGTCAAGCCCTTGATCAGCGCCTCGGTGCTCTCCACGAACGGGATGGACGGGTCGGCCGTGCCGTACAGGGCCAGGACCGGTTGGCTGATCCGCTCCAGCGCCGGCGTCGCGTCGTAGCGCAGGAAGTCGAAGCCCACCCCGCCCATCGCCCTGGTCAGCAGGTCGCGCGCGCCGATCGGGGCGTGCAGGCGCAGCAACTGCTCGTTCAGCGCCCACGCGACCTGGCGCAGCGGCGAGACGTTCGGCGAGGAGACCAGCACGACGAAGCCCACGTCGGTGCTCTTGGCCGCGGCGATCGGCACCACCCAGCCGCCCTCGCTGACGCCCCACACGCCGGTGCGCAGCGGATCGACGTCGGGCCTGGCGCGCAGATGCGCCACCATGCGCAGCACGTCGTCGGCGAGCAGGCCGAAGTCCCTGCTGCGGAAGTTGTAGCCGACCTCGCGCTTGTCGTAGGCGAGCGTCACCACACCCGCCCTGGCGAGGAACTCGGCCTGGGGCGTGAACTCCTCCCTCGACCCGTTGCCCGAACCCGACACGAACACCATCGCCGGATGCCTGCCCGGCGCCAGCGGCGCCCTGATCGTGCCGTGCAGCCACTGGCCCTCGGCGGCGATGGAGAAGCGCTCGGTGCGGAACGTGCCGGTGGCCGCCACGGGCCGCCGCTCGGCCGCCGACTGCGGCGGCAGCGACTGGAAGACCGGGTCGGCGGCCAGGGGCGGGGGGTCGAAGGCAGGGGGTAGCGCGTAGCCGACCGTGGCGAGGGCCATCAGCACCAAGCCGACCGCCACGCTCAATGTGCCTCGGCCGTTGCGCATCGGCCTCTCCATGTGAGTTGGTCTGCCCGCTGATCTTTCAGCCTACTCCCGGGGGTGGAGTGATGCTCTGGATGTCGTTGAGCCTGCTTTTGTCGGTGGGAACTGTTAGCTTCCTGCGACATGCGCCTCCTGCACACCTCCGACTGGCACCTCGGCAGGTCCTTCCACCGCGAGAGCCTCATCGAGGCGCAGGCGGCGTTCGTCGACCACCTGGTCGAGACCGTGCGCGCGGAGAAGGTCGACGTCGTCGCGGTCTCCGGCGACGTCTACGACCGGGCACTGCCGCCCGTCGACGCCGTGGCGCTCTGCAACGAGGCGCTGCGCCGGCTCGTCGCGGCGGGCGCCCGAGTCGTCATGATCAGCGGCAACCACGACTCGGCCCGCCGTCTCGGCTTCGGCGCCGATCTCATCGACGCGGCGGGCGTCCACCTGCGTACCGACCCCACGCGCGCGTGGCAGCCCGTGGTCGTCGGCGACGTCGCCCTCTACGGCATCCCCTACCTGGAGCCCGAGCTGGTGCGCGGCCCGTGGCAGCTGGCCGAGCGCAGCCACACCGCGGCCCTGTCCCACGCGATGGGGCTGATCAGGGCCGACGCCGTACGGCACCGCCACTCCGTGGTGCTCGCCCACGCCTTCGTGGCCGGCGGCACGGCCAGCGACAGCGAGCGCGACATCAGCGTCGGCGGCGTCGCCCACGTGCCGCTCGCCGCCTTCGACGGGGTCGACTACGTCGCGCTCGGCCACCTGCACGGCCGCCAGCGGATGGCCGACCACGTCCGCTACTCCGGCTCGCCGCTGGCCTACTCCTTCTCCGAGACCGACCACGTGAAGGGCTCGTGGCTGGTGACGGTCGGCTCACCCGGCGCCGACTTCGTGCCCGCGCCCGTGCCCCGCCCCGTCGGCAGGCTGCGCGGCACGCTCGACGACCTGCTGGCCGACCCCGCGCTCGCCGCGCGCGAGGGCCACTGGCTCCACGTCACCCTGACCGACGCGGTGCGCCCCAGGTCGGCGATGGACCGGCTGCGCGCCCGTTTCCCGCACACGCTCGCCCTCGCCTTCGACCCGCAGGGCGCCGCCCCCGCCCGCCGCCCCGTACGGCTGGCCGGGCGCCCGGAGGTCGAGGTGGCACTCGACTTCGTGCGCGAGGTCAGAGGCGAGCCCGCCGACCCCCTGGAGGAGCGGCTGCTGCGCGAGGCCGTCGAGGCGTCGAGGATCAAGGAGGTCATGGTCTAGATGCGGCCGCACCGGCTGACCCTCACCGCTTTCGGGTCCTTCCCCGGCACCGAGACGGTCGACTTCGACACCCTGTCGGAGGCGGGGCTGTTCCTCGTCCACGGGCCCACGGGCGCGGGCAAGACCACGCTGCTCGACGCGCTCTGCTTCGCCCTCTACGGCGTGGTGCCGGGGCAGCGCAACAGCGCGCGCAGCCTGCGCTGCGACCACGCGCCGCCGTCGGTGGGGCCTTCGGTGACGCTCGAGGTGACGCTGCGGGGGCGGTTGCTGCGCATCCAGCGCTCGCCCGCCTGGACGCGACCCAAGCTGCGCGGCACCGGCGTCACCGAGGAGAAGGCGAAGGTCATCGTCTCCGAGCACGTCCGCGAGGAGGGCTGGCAGGGGCTGACCACCCGCGCCGACGAGGCGGGCGACCTGGTGGGCGGGCTGCTCGGGATGAACGCCGACCAGTTCTGCCAGGTCGCGATGCTGCCGCAGGGCGACTTCGCGCGCTTCCTGCGGGCCGACGGGGAGGAACGGCGGCGGCTGCTGGAGCGGTTGTTCACGGTGAAGGTGTTCACCGCGGCGGAGGCGTGGCTGGCCGAACGGCGCAAGCAGACCTGGCGGGAGTCGCAGGAGGGGCGGCAGGAGGTCGAGTACGCGGTCAAGCGGCTGGAGGAGGCGGCGGGCGACGTCCTCGAGGCCGCCTCGTCCCGACCCGACGGCCTTGCCTGCGCTGCGGACGGCGACGGTCTGGTTTCCGCTCCTGGCACCGGCGCGGGCGGCGACGGTTCGGGCTCCGCTGCCGGCGGCGTGGGCTTGAGGGACGACGGTCTGGTCACCGCTCCTGGCGCCGCCTTGGGCGATGACGGTTCTGGCTCCGCTCCTGGGGTCATCGGCGCCGGTGGTGACGGTTCCGGCTCCGCGCCCGGCGCCATGGGGCGGGTCGCTGACGGCAGGGGTTCCGTTCCTGGCGGCGTGGGTCCCGATGCCGAGGGGCTCGACCCTGGCTCGCATGTTCCCGCTCCCCGAGCCGCTCGCAGCGCCGCGGTGCGCGCCGTGTCGCCGGGCGCCGTGCCCGCTCCCCGTAGTGGCGCCGACGACCCGCCGACGGCGGAGAGCGACCCGCTGGCGTGGTCCGGCCTGTTGCGCGCGGCGGCCGCGGCGGTGGTGAACCGTGCAACGCAGGCGTGCGAGGCAGGGGAGGCGGCCCTGCGGGAGCACCGCGAGAGGTTCGAGCGGGCGAGCGCGCTGGCCGACCGGCAGCGCCGCCACGCCGACGCGCTGGCCCAGCGCCGCACGTTCGACGAACGCGCGGAGGAGCGTTCCGACCTGCTCACGGTCCTCGACGAGGCGGCACGCGCCGACCGCGTGCTGCCGCTGATCAACGCCGCCCGCCAGCGTGCCGCCGCCGCGAGCAAGGCTCGGCACCTCGCCACCGACGCGATAGCCCGCGCCACCCCCTTCCTCGACACCCGGGCGCACCTCGCCCCCACGACCCCAACCCCGGGCAGCCGCCCAGCCGTTGATCCGCTCACCTCTTCCGGCGCCCCTCAGGACAAAGGCCGGGAAGCCTTCGACGATGGTGGGCGACCCGGCGGCCCAGATCTGGACGAGCCTGGAGCCGACGCGCACAGGCCCGGCCGTTCCCCAGGCCGACCGGACGCCTACGCGCTCGGGGACGGGGGATTCCCTGGCCGGTCTGAAGCCGGCTCGCCCGGATTCGCGGTTGCTCCGGGCGTGCTGGCGGAGCTCGAGCGGGAACGGCTGGGCGAGATCACCAGGGTCTCGGAACTGCTCGCCGACGAGAGCAGGCTCGTCCAGCTCCGGCACGAGCTGCGCGCCGGTGAGCAGGAGATCGTGGCGCTGTCCACCAGGGAGCGCGCAGCAGCCGCCCGTCTGGAAGAACTCCCGGGCCTGGTGAAGGCGGCCGATGACGCCGTGGCCAAGGCCAGGCTCGACGCGGCGATGATCCCCGGCGCAGAGGTCGCCAGGTCCGGCGCCGCCACACGTCTCGAGGCGATCGAACGCCGCGACCACTTGCTGGCCGACCTCGCCGCCGCCCGGACGGCCCTGGCTGCCCGCCTTCGCGACCCGGCCCTCGCGTATGCGCTCACCGACCTGCTGACCCACTTGACGGGCCCGGCCGAAGCCCACCTGACCGATCTGACCCGTTCGGCAGGCCGGGCCGAAGTGACCCGTTCGGCAGGCCCAGCCGAAGCTGACCTGACCTGTGCGGCCCCCCCGGGCAGTGCTGGCGCGGTGACCGTTGCGGAGGATTCTGCCGGCGATGAGCCGACCACCCACGCGACAACAGGCGTGGGCGACTTCGCCGCCGACGAGCCGGCCACCCACGTGGCTGACCCGGTCGCGGCTGACCAGCCGGGAGACCTGCCCCGTCCCGGGAAGACCGGCGCACTCCGTGGTGAGACGGCATCCCCGCCGGCTGACCCCACTGGGGTCGACGAGGCGCCGGGCCTGACGGGTTCCAGCAGGACCGGCGCGTCGACCGGTATCGCCGGAGTCGATGAGACGAGCGCCCGCCCGGGTGATCTGGCCCTGGCTGACAGGGCGGCAGATCTGCTCGGGTCCGGTAGGACCGGTGTGGCCGGAGTTGGTGAGAAGGCCGCCCGCCCGGGTGATCTGGCCCTGGCTGGCCCGGCGGCGGGTCTGCCTGGTTCTGGTGTGGCCGGAGTTGGTGAGAAGGCCGCCCGCCCAGGCGGTCTGCCTCTGGATGACCTGGAGGCGGGCCGGATCCGCCCCGGTAGGACCGGTGTGGCCGGTGGCGAGGCGGCGACCCGGCCGGTCATCGACGAGTTGGTGGCCTGGCTGACGGATCCGGTCGGCGCCGAGCACGCCATCCGCCGGCGGGATCTCGCGCTCGGCGATGCGCTCGCGAACCTGGCGGACCACCTGGCCGACTCCGGCGACACCAGCGTGGCCGCAGCAGCGGCTGGTCCTCCCGGGCAGCAAGCGCCGTGGCGGAGCGTCACGGCGTGGGCGCGGCCGGCCGAACGCGCGATGCGCGACCAGCTCGCCGCTCTCGAAGGGTTGCGCGCCGACGAGGCCAGGCTCGCCGAGCTCGACGAACGGCTCGCCGTACTGACCGGAGAGCTCGGCACCCTCGCCGAACGTGAAGCCACGGGCCGGGCCGCCGTGGACGAGCTTCCCGCCACGCTTCACGACATGGCGGCGCGGCTGGCGGAGGCGCGTGCCGCCGCCGGCCGACTGCCGTCGGCGGCGGCCGCCCGGGATGCGGCGGCGTCCCGGCTCGCGGCGGCCGGGCGGCGGCAGGAGCTGGAAGGCGACCTGGAGGCCGCACGCGCCGCCCATGGCATGGCGGTCGAGCTCGCACAGGACCTCCGCGACCGGTTGCAGGAGGTACGGCAGGCCCGCATCGACGGGATGGCGGCCGAACTGGCGGCCGAGCTGGCCGACGGGCAGCCGTGCGCGGTGTGTGGGTCGGCCGAGCACCCCGCGCCCGCCGCCCCCGCCGGGATCGCCTATGCCGCAGATGACGAGATCGAGGCGCAGGCCGCCTATGACGCCGCGCTCGCCGAGCGGCAGGCGTCCGACGGGCTGCTGTCCTCGCTCATCTCGCGGCTGGACGAACTGGCCGAGGCCCCCGCCCCCGAGGTTGCGGAGGCGGAACTGGCCGTCGTCGAGGGCGAGATGGCGGTGCTGGCGGCGCTGGCTGGGGAGGAGTCCGCGTGCGAGCGCGCCGTGCTGGCGCTGGAGTCGGAGCTGGACCAGGCTCGTGACCAGCTCCACGAGACGGAGCGGCGGCTGACGGAGGCGCGGGCGGAGGTGTCGGCGCTGACGGGGGAGCGGGAGCGCATCCACGCTCGCCTGGAAGCAGCTCGAGGCGCCGACGCCGGTCTGGGAGCGCGCAGGCGGCGGCTCGGCGACGAGATCCGCCTGCTGACCGAGCTGACCAGGACCGCCGAACGGGCGGAGGAGATCACCGCCCGGCTCGACGACGCCCTCGACACCCTCGCCCGGCTCCTTGCCCCGGCCTCGGTCCCCGCCGCGGCTTCGGTCGATTCCAGGGCGGATGACGGCGGATTCAACGGCTCCGCCACCGGACACCCCGGCGCTGGGCACCCCGGCGCAGGGCACTTCGGCGCCGAGCACTCCGACGCTGGGCATCCTGGCTCTGGGCATTATGGCGCCGAGCACTCCGGCACGGGGCACTCCGGCACGGGGCACTCCGGTGGCATCACGGGCGGTGGCGTCGTGGGGGATGCTCCCTCTTCGGTCGCCGCCGGAGCAGCCCTGTCCTCGCCTGACTGGTCGAGGCCCGATGGTGGTGACGGGGCGGACGAGCGGCAGCCCGAGGTCGCGGCCCGCCAGGCGGATCCGCGGACCTGGGCGGCCCGGGTCACCAGAGCGTGGGCCGCCGCCGAGCTCGACGCGGCCGACCGGGAGGTGGCCAGGCTGAGGTCGGCCGCCGCCGCGCATCCCCGGCTGGCCTCCAGGGCGGCCGAGCTGGCCGCCGAACACGCCGGCACCGCCGACGCCTTCCGCGAGCTCGGCCTGCGGCTGGCCGCCTGCCGTACCAGATGCGAGGAGCTCGAAGCCGAGACCGTACGGCTGGCGTCCCGCATCGACGCCGCCAGGGGCGCCGACCCGACGCTCACCGCCAGGCTCGAACGGCTGCGGGAGGAGGCGCAGCTCATGCGCGAGGCCCACGAGGCCACGCAGGCCGCCGAGGCCGCCGCGGCCGAGCACCGCAAGGCCGTCGAGGCGGCGAAGCAGGCGGCCGTGGCCGCGGGGTTCGCGGACGTGGAGGACGTGCTGCCTGCCGTACGCACCTCTGAAGAAAGGGAGCGGAAGGCCGAACGGCTCCGCGAGCTCGACGCCGCGCACGCGGCGGTGACGCGCGCGCTGGCCGACCCCGAGCTGGTGGCCGCCGCGGCGGAGCCGGTGCCTGACCTGGCGGCGATGGCGGCCGCGAGGGAGGAGGCCGAACGGGCGCACACCGCGCTGGCCTCGGCGCGTGACCGGGCGGAGCGGCGCGTGCGCAGGCTGGCCGAGCTGCACGAGGAGCTGGTGGCCTGTCTCGACCGCTGGCAGCCCGCGGCCGACCGGCATCGGCTGGCCGAACGGCTGGCGGCGCTGGCCAACGGCACCTCGGGCGACAACCAGTGGAGTATGAGCCTGTCGTCGTACGTGCTGGGCGAGCGGCTCAGGCAGGTCGTCGACGCCGCCAATGAGCGCCTCGACCACATGTCGGACGGCCGCTACCAGCTCCAGCACGACCTGCGCAAGACGGCGGGCGCGCGTGGACGGGCGGGCGGCGGGCTCGGGTTGCGGGTGCTCGACGCGTGGACGGGCGTCGACCGCGACCCGGCGACGCTGTCGGGAGGGGAGAGCTTCATCACCTCGCTGGCGCTGGCGCTGGGCCTGGCCGACGTAGTGAGCGCGGAGGCGGGCGGCGCGGAGATCGGGATGCTGTTCGTGGACGAGGGGTTCGGCACGCTCGACGAGGACACGCTCGACGGGGTGCTCGACATCCTCGACGGGTTGCGCGACGGCGGGAGGGCGGTCGGCATCGTCAGCCACGTGGGGGAGCTGCGCACCAGGATTCCGGCGCAGCTCAAGGTCACCAAGGCGAGGGCGGGATCGACACTGTCGGTCACGGCTCCCTAGTCAAGGCACGGTCCCGGATCGACACTGTCGGTCACGGTCTCCTGGCCGAGGCGCGGGCCCGGATCTACGCTGTCGGTCACGGTGGCTTGGCGCCGGTGTGGCCCGGCCGTGCGGTCGTGTCCCAGGGGCCGCCGCACCCGGACACGACCGCGTCGATCCCGGTGTTGACGGTGGAGGCGCGGCTGCCCGGTGCCCTCGCCTGACAGGATGGGCGCATGGTGAGCATCGGGCAGGTGGTTCTCGGCGTCACGGAGATGCCACGGGCGGTACGGTTCTGGACACAGGCGTTGCACTACATCCCGAGGGCCGGAGCGGTCACGGACCGATGGACGATCCTCGATCCGGTGAACGGCCTGGGCGTCCCCGTCGCGCTGGGGCTCAGCTCGTCGCCGGTGGAGCCGGTCCCGCGCATCCACCTGGACCTGTTCGCGGAGACGACGCAGGAGCAGCAGCAGGAGATCGAGCGGCTGGTCGCGCTGGGCGCCGAGCGGGTGCAATGGGACCACTACCCGGACGACGCGGACTTCGTCGTGCTCGCCGACCCGGAGGGCAACAGGTTCTGCGTCATCGACCTGAGTCACGGATGAGCACGCCGCCACCAGGCCGACCCGAGCCGCAGGCGGGCATGCCGTCGAACGGATCCGACCCGCAGCCGGGCACGCCGCCGAACGGGCCCGACCCGCAGGCGGGCATGCCGTCGAACGGGCCCGAGCCGCGGGTGGGCGCGCCGCCGCCGACCAGGACCCGCGTCGCTGCAGCCAGCCTCGTCGGCACCGCGATCGAGTTCTACGACTTCTACATCTACGGCACGGCCGCCGCCCTGGTACTCAACACCGCCTTCTTCCCCGAACTGGACGAACTTGCCGGTACCTTGGCGGCCTTCTCCACCTTCGCCGTGGCGTTCGTGGCACGCCCGCTCGGTTCGGCGATCTTCGGGCATTGGGGCGACCGCATCGGCCGCACGTCCATGCTGGTCGTGTCGCTGCTGCTCATGGGACTGTCGACGGTCGCGATCGGCCTGCTGCCCGGGTACGCGGCCATCGGGGTGGCCGCGCCGGTGCTGCTGGTGCTGCTGCGCTTCACCCAGGGCATCGGCCTGGGCGGCGAGTGGGGCGGCGCCGCGCTGCTGGCCACCGAACACGCGCCGCCGGGCAAGCGCGGCCACTACGCGATGTTCCCGCAGCTCGGACCGCCGGTCGGCTTCATCGCCGCCAACGGGCTCTTCCTCGTCCTCGGCGGTGTGCTGACCGACGAGCAGTTCCTCGGATGGGGCTGGCGGCTGCCGTTCGTGGCGAGTCTGGTGTTGGTGGCGGTCGGCCTCTACGTCCGGGTGAAGATCTCCGAGACGCCGGTCTTCCAGGCGGCGATGGACCAGCGGAGGCTCGCCAGGGTGCCGCTCGCTGGCCTGCTGCGCCACCAGTGGCGCAGGGTACTGCTCGGCGCGGGCACGATGGTGATCACATACACCCTCTTCTACACGGCCACCACGTACGGCCTGGCGTACGGCACCGCGACACTGAAGATTCCGCGGACCACGATGCTGGCCCTCACGATGGTCGGCGTGGTGTTCATGGGGATCGGCACGGCCGTCTCCGCGTCGGCCTCCGACCGCATCGGCCGCCGCCGTACGCTCGGCTACGGCACCGCCGCCGCGATCGGGTGGGGGCTGGTGATGTTCCCGCTGATGCAGACGGCCTCCGTGCCGTTGGTCGGGCTGGCGCTCGCGGGCGCGCTGACGCTGATGGGGTTGATCTTCGGGCCGATGGGCGCCTACCTGCCCGAGCTGTTCCGCACCGAGTACCGGTACAGCGGCGCGTCGGTGGCCTACAGTCTGGGCGGTGTCCTCGGCGGCGCGATCCCGCCGTTGGTCGCCACCCAAATGCAGGTCAGCGGGCTGCCGGTGTTCTACGTCGGCGTCTACGTCTCCGCGATGGCCGTTCTCAGCCTGCTGTGCCTGCTCGCCCTGCCGGAGACCGGCACACGGCAGCTCGCCGGAGAATAGCGGTCCGGGCTGGAGAAACACCCCTCAAAGGGACGGCGGCGCGATGCTCGGGACGACCGGGGAACGGGGGAGACGCGACAACGGCCCTGCCACGGCGCGACAAGGCCGTCCGGGGAGACGCGACAAAGCCGGCCAGGCCATGGCTCGACAAGGCCGCATGGTGGAGGCGAATCAAACCATGGCGCGATAAGGCCGGACGGGGAGGCGAGTCACAGCCGGCCAGGGAACAGGAGCGGCAGCTCGCGCGGATGAGCGGCGATCAGCCGGAGCTCGTCGTCGGTCAGCGGCCTGCCGGTCATCGCGTTGCAGAGCTGGACCAGTTCGAACGTCAGCTCCTCCTCCTTCACCTCCACCTCCAGACCGTCCATGACGTGCCGGGAGCCGGCCTTGCCCCCGTACTCACCGGTCAGCGCGACCCGCGCTCGCCGCGCGTGCCAGTCCTCGGGGAACCCCCGGCCGGCGGCACCGCCGTACCGTCGCCCGCCCGGTCAGTAGCCGCGGGTGCGGCGGGCGGCGGGACGCGTCCTGCGGGCGATGCCGCGCCCGCGGAACGCGCGCAGGATCTCCGCGCCCAGAATCACTCCCGCGCCGATGCCGACCGCGAGCGACAGCGCCTCGACCAGGTGAAGCAGGCCCGACAGCACGTTGTCGAGGCTCAGTTCCAGCATCCCCCGGTACAGCGCGCTGCCCGGCAGCAGCGGGCCGATCGACGGGATCACCACCACCGCCGACGGCACCCGCACCAGCCGCCCGTACACGGCGCCGAGCAGCCCGACCACCGCGGCCGCGACCGTCGTCGCACCCAGAGCGGGCATGCCGTTGGCGGCCAGCGACACGAACGTCAGCCAGATCAGCCCGCCGCCCAGCGCACCCGGCAGCAGATGGCGGGGCGGCACCAGCAGCGCCACCGCGAACGTCAGGCTCAGCGCCAGCGCGCCGCCCATCTGGGCAGGCGCCAGCGACAGCGGCGCGGACGGCACGCTTTCCACCGTGATCGGCACGCCCAGCCTGACCGCCGCCGTCAGCGTCGTGCTGATGCCGGCGATGACCGCCGCCACGATGAACACCACCTCGCTCAGCCGCGCGGTCGCCGTGACGTACTCGCCCGCGATGCCGTCCTGCACGCAGGCCACCAGCGGCCTGCCGGGCAGCAGCGCGACCACGGCGCCGACCACCGCGGCTCCCGCCTCGACCGGGACGCGCTGCCAAATCAGCAGGACCGGCACCATCGAGCCGAACATCGCGGCCACCGCCGTCTGGAAGAACTCCGCCACGCCCCTGCGCGCCAGCGCCGCGGCCGCCCTGTCGCCGAGCACCGTCGCCACGAACGCCGCCGCCGCCACCGTCGGGCCGCCGCCGATCAGTACCGCCGCAGACGCCGCGATCAACGCCGACGACGTCACCACCGCCCACTCGGGGTAGACGCGCACCCGCCTGGTGATCTCCCTCAGCCGTTCCTCGGTCTCGGCCAGCGACAGCTCCCTCGAAGCCACCTCGCCGACGAGGTGATGCACGGCGATCAGCCGGTCGTAGTCGGGCTGACGCCTGCGCACTCGCCGCTCGGCCGTCGCGGGCGGCCTGCCGTCGGACGGGACGTGCGACAGGGTGATCGCGGACAGGTTCACGTCCGCCTCGACCTGGCGCATGCCGTACCTCTCGAGGATCCTGCGCATGGCGCCCGCGACGTTCTCGGTCGCCTCGCCGCTGCCCAGCAACAGCTCGCCGACCCGCAACGCCAGCGCCATGGCACGATGCCCCTCGGCATCGGAAGCGGAATGTGTCATCGCCTGGCGTCATACCCGCAGCCCAGGCCTTGGATCAACCGGCACCCCCCCGCTTTCCGCCCGAGGCCCGGCCCCGGCGACGTCGCTTCCGGAGGAAGGGTTTGGGGCGGTGCCCAATCCGGGCCCTCCCGGGACGGTGGACGGGCGGATCAGGCTGGCCTTGTCCTGCGACGTCCGTGCTGCGCCGGGACGACACCGGATCGCACCCGAAGCGCCGCCGAGCGCCGCGGAGCCCGCCCCGCCGACATCCGGCCGTGGGCGGGCCTCGGCGTGCAGGTGACGTGGGTGAGGCTCGGCACGTAGGTGACGTGGGTGGGGCTCGGCGCGCGGGTGAGTGGCCTCCGTCAGGTCGCGGACTCCAGGGCGCGGGGGCGGCTCACGTACGCGGCCAGCGCACGCACCCGTTCCGCGTGCTCGTCGTGACCCACGATCACCGGCGGCTCGTTGTACGGCATCGCGTCGGAGCTCCGCCGCAGCTTGATGTACTGCCCGCACGCGTCGATCGCGTACGGCTCCATGTCGTCCTGGAGCGCGCCGATCACCGTGATCCCGTACGTCTCGCCGATCCGGCGGAACAGCGCCACCGCCTCCCTGCGGTGCTCCTTGCCCAGGTTGCGGCCCAGTTCGTCGAGCACCAGGCACAGGTGACCGCCGCCCGAGGACGCGATGGCCGCCGCGCACACCAGCTTGACGGCCTTCTCGTCCATCAGCGCTGTGTTCGCCCTGCGGTTGTACGGCACGAAGCCCTGCCCCTCGCCGCGCCGCCACTTGGGGGTGACCCGCCACTGCCAGCGCTGTTCGGGGTCGGCGGGCGCGGGCGGCACCGGGAACTCCAGGGTCGCGCCGTAACCGCCGTAGGAGGTGTCGAGCTTCTCGAACTCCTCGGCCACCCGGCCCAGCCGCGCCTTGATCGCCGCCGTCAGCGCCGCCCTGTGCACCGCCGTCGACTGCGCGGCCTCCTCGGCGCCCTTGTCCGCCGCCGCGAGGTCTCGCTGCCGGGTCACCACCTGCGACTCGATCTGGCGGCGCTGGTGCTTCTCGTACTCCTCCTGCCCGCGCAGGTAGGAGGCCAGCGAACCGCACACCGCCGCGAACGTGGCCTGCTCCCTGCTGGCCCTGCCCGTGCGCTCGCTCATGAGGAAGCGCAGCTCCTCGGGCACCTCCTCCTCGTCGTCGCCCGGGAAGGTGTCGCGGAAGGCCTGGTCGAGATGGCGTTCGGCGATCCGCCACCACTCCTCCGCGGTGCGCGGACGCTCCTCCTCCTGCAGCGCCGCGATCCAGGCGCGGGCCTCGTCGAGCGCGCCGCCCCACTCCCGGCCCAGCTCGTCGAGCCGCAGCCCCTCGCGCTCGGCGGTGAGCTTGGCCGCCGCGTCGCGCGCCTGGGCGCGCTCCGCCTCGTGCCGGCCCCTGCGGCCCTCCAGCCGCTCGATCTCCATGTCGCGGGTACGCGCCCGGAAGTCGAGCGCGGACGCCTGCTGCTCGGCCACCGCCACCGCGGGCGTCAGCTCCTGGAGCGTCTCGGTCAGCTCGGCCAGCTGGGTCCTGCGCTCGGACAGCCGGTGTTCGATCTCGCCGAGCCGCACACCCGCCTGGGCGCCGTCGAGCCGCTGCTGCGCCTCGGCCACCCGTTCCTCGCCCGCCTTGACGGCCTGCGCCGCCTCTTCCTGGGTGTCCTTGGCACGGTTGAGCCGCTGCTCGGCCGCCTTGATGCGGGCCTCCCTGCCCGTGGCGACCCCGTCGAACGCGCCGACCACGCTGACGCCCGCTGAGCTGACCAGCACCGAGCCCGGCAGGTCGCGCAGCGCCTCGGCGGCCACGCCGAGCTGGGCGGCGTCGACGATCACCGCGTGCTCGGTGGGCCAGCCCCGCAGGCCCGTGTGGTCGCGGGCCTGCTCGGCCACGTCGAGGGCGTCGAGCAGGCCGGTCGCGCCGACCCCCGCCGCCGCGAGCGCGGTGAGCTGCGCGGCGGCCGGCCCGCCCTCCGCGTCGTCGAGCGCCGCCTGCGCCGAGGCGACCTCACGGTCGGCCACGCCCAGCGCCTTGAGCGCCTCGTTCAGCCGTCCGCGCGCCTCGGCCAGTTCCCGCTCGGCCGCCGGCACGTCACGCCCGTCGGCCAGGCGCCGCCGCTCCTCCAGCGAGGGGATCATGCCGCGCAGCTCGTCGGCGGAGTTCTCGGCCACCGCCCGGTCGGCTTCCAGCTTGGCGGCCCTGGCCTGCAGCACCGCCAGCTCCTTGCGCGCCTCGGCCACCCTGCGGTCGAGCGTGTCGTCCTTCAGCGTGGCGATCTCGGCCTTGACCGTCGCGATCGCCTCGGTCGCCGTCTCGCCGGCGACCTCCAGGGTCTCGAGCTGGGCGGCGAACGCCTCGTCCCGGTCGGCGGCGTCGGCCAGCCTGCGCGCCTGCCGCCCCCGCCAGCACCGCAACGCCTCGGCGAGCCGCACCCTGGCCTGGTCGCGCCGGTCGAACGCGGCCAGCAGCGCGCTCGACTCCGTCTCGAACTCCGCCAGCCGTTCGACGGCCTGCGCCGCCTTGACCCGCTTGGCGTGCTCGTCGCGGCGAGCCTCCCGCTCCTGCTCCAGCTCGGCGTCGAGGCCGGTCAGCGCGGCGATCGCCTCGAACACCCGCTCGGGGGAGATCTCGTTCAGCGGCTGGGACAGCAGGTTGGTCGCCACCTTGCTGCGTACCGAGGTGGACAGGAACGACACGCAGCGCACGCGGTCGCCGTACAGGACCTTGGTGAGGTCCCGGGCGACCACGTCGCGGCGGCCCGCCGACCTCGGCAGCGCCGACCACACCTCGTCCGCCCTGGCCACCCGCTCGGCCTCCGAACTCGCGGCGGCCAGGTGGATGCCGTCGCGCCAGCGGATCTCCAGGTGCGGCGCCTCCTGGTTGACCCGCAGCCAGACGGTGATCGGGCCGTTGGCGGTGTCGGGCGCGGGGAAGAGCCCCTCCCCGTCGTCGTCCGGGCCGCCCAGCTCGGCCTGGAGGCCGTCCGGCAACGCGCCGCCGCCCTTGCCGGAGTCCGTACCCAGCGCGCCGCCGCCCTTGCCGGAACCTGCGCCCGGCACGCCGCCGCTCCGCCCGGCGCCCGCGCCCGCTGTGTCGGGCGCGCCGTCAATTCGCGCGGAGGGCGCGCCGTCACTCCGCGCGGAGGGCGCGCCGTCAATTCGCGCGGAGGGCGCGCCGTCAATTCGCGCGGAGGGCGCGCCCACGCCGGGTGCGCCGCCGCCCTGTCCGATGCCCGCGCTCACCGCCTCCGACACGCCCTGGGGGGCCGTCTCGGAGGCGCCCTCGCCCGGCAGCGCTATCCGGGCGGACGGCCCGAAGACGCCGACGATGTAGCCGTGGTCGGCGCTGGCCCACTGCCGTCCTCCGGCCCCGCTGGCCAGCTCGGCGTTGAACAGCAGCTCCGACACCGCCTTCGCCCCCGACGCGAACCGCCACTGCTCGTCACCGAGCAGCGCCGTGATCGACGCGATGAACGACGACTTTCCCGCGCCGTTGGAGTCCTTCGGCCCGGCGCCCGCCACGACGATCAGCGTGCCGGGCACGGTCGGCACCGGATGGGTGGACAGCCGCGAGATGTTGACCGCCTGGACGGCGATCAGCACCCTGTCCCCGACGACGTTCTCCACCAGTGCCACTTACTCGTCCCCCGTCTTCCGCTGTGCTCGAACGGCCGCCGCGAGCGGCGTGTGCGGCCCCGCGGCGAGAATCAGCTCCTCCTGCAGGCGCCGCCGCGCCGCCTGCGTGAGCCGGTGGAATTGCGGGCCCGGCACGTAACCGCCCGCCTCCTCACCGGCCTTGACCTGCGACAGCAGCCCGGCATGCCGCAGGGTCCGCAACGCCGCCTCCAACTCGCCGATGGGCAGCTGGGTGTGGCGGCGCAGTTCCTCGACGGGCGTGGCGTGCGGTGACAGCCAGGTGTCCTCGGGCAGCAGACCCTCCGCCCGCGGGATCGCCACCGAGTGCACCAGCACCAGCGTCAGAACGGCCCGCTCGCTCTCGACGAGCGTGCTGCCCGCCCGCGCGGCCACGCCGGCGTCGTAGCCGGAGATCCACCGCTCCCGCAGCTGGATCAGCGTGCGCCCGCGCCTGGCCAGCATCTCGCCGAGGGTACGGCGGAGCGCCGGATCTCGCAGCGCGGCGAAGCGTGCCTCCTGGACGGGCTCGGCGGCGAACTCGACCGCCATGAACGCGGCCACCAGTTCGGCCCTGCGCCGCTCGTCGAAGGCGTCGAGCAGGTCGTCGAACTCGGCCCGCGCCGCCTCCACCCGGCCACCCAGCAACTCCTGCGCAGAGTCGTCGACGATGTCCGCACGGTCGTCCACATGGTCGGTGCCCGGCCGTGCGGCGGCGCTGTCGTCGCGGGTGGAGCGGCGCGATGTGTCGGCGCCCTCGTTGGAGGAGCCGGGCGGCGCTTCGCCGCCCTCGCGGGCGCGGCCCGCCGGTGCGGTGGCGTCGCCCCCGACGGCGGAGGCGAGCGGCATGCCCTCAACCTGCGCGGGGGCGGCCTGCGGGCCGGTCACCCCGTCCCCGGGGGTGGGCCCGTGCGACGTGGCGACGTCGGAAGGCCCGTGCGACGTGGTGGCGTCGGACGGTCCCAGCTGTGTGGTGGCGTCGGACGCTCCAAGCGACGTGGCGTCGGACGGTCCGTGCGACGTGGCGACGTCGGACGGGCGGTCGCTCGCCGGCGGCGCGGTCGGGTCGTCCATGCCGGTATCCGCCGGGTCTTTCCGGCCGGTCATGACCGAGGCCGCCGCGGCCACCAGGTCGGCGTCGCGTACCACGGTCAGCGCCGTCCGGTCCGCCTCGGGCAGCCGCCTGACCAGCTCCTTCAACTGCCCGTAGGACTCCACGGGCCAGGTCGCGCACCGCGGCCCGAGCCGGACGAACCCGTCGGCCATCACCACCCACGACGAGTCGTGCAGCCGCCGCAACGCGCCCACCGCCCAGTTGCGCATCAGGTCGTCGGTCCGCCCGATCAGCGCCCGGTACGTGTCGAGCACCAGCTCGACCGGCGCGGTCGCGCCCGGCCACGGGTCGCCGGACAGGTCCACCCAGCAGCATTTCAGGCACGCCGCCAGCACCCGCCTGGTCTCGCCCGACCGCTCGACGGGAATCGGGGCGACCTGGTGCTCTTCCAGCAGTGAAGGCGTCACGCCGTCGGGCCAGACGGGGACGGCCAGGTCGGCCAGCCGTACCATGCCCGCCGGTGTCGCCTCTCCGGCGCCCAGCCGCAGCGGACCCTCCGCCCTGGCACGGGCGTGGGCGAGGGAATCCGTCATGAGGTGCGCTCCAGGAAGCCGTGCGACAGCCACGCGGGCTCGTGGGCGGGGTCGGCCGTCAACTCGTCGGACCAGGTGAGCCGGTAGGGCAGCTCGGGGCGCAGGTCGATGCTGGTCAGGTCGGCCAGCAGGCGCCGTGCGGCGGCCCAGTCGGAGCCCAGCAGCCCGGTCAGCGCCACCCGGTCGGCGCCGCCGAGCACCGACTCGGCCACCGCCGCCAGGCGCTCGACCGCAGCGCCCGGCGACTGGTCGAGGGAGTCAGCGGGCCCAGGGTCGGGCAGGTCGGAGCGCGGGGGAGTGGGCTGGGCGGGCGCGGGCCGAGGGCTCTCGTCGACCGCGCGCGCGATCGCCGCCGGATCGTGCCACGGCGCGGGGGCGTCGAAGACGAACCCGTCGAGGACGGCCGCGAGCCGCTCCTTCGAGGCCGTCTGCGCGAACGTGCGCCAGGTCTCCGACGGCAGCAGCGTCAGGTTGCGGGTGGTGCCCGCCGAGTCGGCCAGTCGGCCGGCGGCGCGGCGTGAGGCGTCGCTGTAGGCGTAGATGGCCGCCCGCAGGTCGGTGCACACCTTGTCGAGCTCGGGCCAGCGGGTGAGGATCGTGCCGTGCAGGTTCTGCGCGCGGCGGGCGATCTCCTCGGTGCCCCACAGCTTGGGCGCCTGCTCGCGCAGCTCCTCGATCGTGCCGGTGGTGAGCGTGATCAGCTCGAGCGCCCACAGGCGGAAGGCCCGCGCCAGGTTGGCGGCGCTCTGCCTGGCCTGCTCCATCGTGGTGCGCGGGTCGGCGACGTTGAGGTCTTCGAGGGCCAGCAGGCGGTGCATCTCCGACTGGCCGCCGTCGTCCATCATCCGCCTGATGAACATCAGCCCGACCACGCTGGTGAAGGAGGCGCGGTAGCGCAGCTGGTTGGGCTTGGGGAACACCTCGCGGATCGCGCCGAGCCCCTTGAGCACCCGCAGCCGGTTGTCGAACTGGTCGGCCGGGTAGGCGCGGCAGGCGAACCGCATCTGCTCGTGGGTCAGCCACTCCTCACCCGCCTCGGCGAACGCGGCGAAGAGCGTCTCGGCGACGTCGACCATCGCGGGATCGTCGACCACCGCACCGCTGTCGCGGGCCAGGGCCGCGAACATCCTGCGGTAGGTGGACAGCACCGCCTCCTCCGAGAGGGCGGCGTCGAGGGTCAGAGGCGGTTCGGGCACGCGCTCTAAGGTAGAGGTTCCCGCCGACACTTCGCGCGCGGACGCGTCGTGGCGGCAGGCGGTCCGGCGGCCGGGCACGCCGCGGAAGGGGAAGGGTCCTCAGGCCCGCGCAGACCCGAGGAGCCCGAAGACCCTCCCGCGACAGATCTCGCCGCGACAGGTCCGGCCGCGACAGGTCCCGCCGCGACAGACCGTCCCGTGACAGGTCCCGCCACGGCAGGTCCCGCCGTCATGGACTCTGCCGTGGCGGTCCCTGACGTCACGGTCCCTGACGTCACGGATCCTGACGGCACGGGCCGCGCCGCGACCTCCGCGAACCGGTGTCACGTGCAGCGCTTGCCGTCCGCGGGCGGGCGGCCGTCGACGAGGTAGGTGTCGACCGCGTCGTTGACGCACGCGCTGCCGTCCTTGCCGTAGGCGCCGTGGCCGTCGCCGTCGTAGGTGAGCAGCACTCCCGAGGACAGCTGTCCGGCCAGCCCCCGCGCCCACCGGTACGGCGTGGCCGGATCTTTGATCACGCCCACCACCAGGATCGGCGCCGCCCCCCGCGCGGCGATCGCATGCGGCTTCCCGACCGCCTTGACCGGCCAGTACGCGCACTGCAGACCGGACCACGCCTTCTGCTCCCCGAAGATGGGCGCCACCTTCCTGATCGCCGGCAGCACCGCCTCCACCTGCGCGGTCGTCGCCAGGCCGGGCGGGCCGTCCAGGCAGAAGTTCGCCGTGGAGGCCTCCACGAGGTTGTTCTCGCCGGCCTCCCGGGACCCGCCCAGGTCGAGCAGAGCCGTGCCGTCGCCGCCGAGGGCGTCCGCGAAGGCGGCCCGCATCGCGGGCCAGGACTTCTTGCTGTACAGGGCCATGCCGATGATGGCGACGGCCGTCCGCCTGTCGAGCCGGTCCGCGCCGGCTCCCGGCAGCGGGGTGCGGTCGAGTCGGTCGAGCAGCGCGACCAGGTTCCGCTTGGCCGCCTTCGGCTCGGTGCCGAACGGGCAGTCGGCGCGTCCGGCGCAGTCGGTGACGAAGGAGTCCAGGGCCAGCTCGTGTCCCATCGCCTGGGTGAGGGGCGCGCCTGAGGGCCACGCCCGAGGGTCGACGGCACTGTCCAGGACCAGCCGGCCGGTCCTGGCGGGGAACAGGTCGGCGTAGACGGCACCGAGCAGGGTGCCGTAGGAGTAGCCCAGATAGTGCAGCCTGGTGTCGCCGAGCACGCCGCGCAGGATGTCCATGTCCCTGGCGACCTCGACGGTGGAGACGTGGCCCAGGAGCCTGCCGGAACCCGCCCGGCACCTGGCCGCGAACTCCTTGAAGGCCGTCACGTAGTCGCTCGCCGTCGGCTCGGCGGCGACCCGCGGGTTGCGCACGACCGGCGTTGCCATCGTGCCCGCCGTCTGCGCGGGGCAGCTGATCGCCGCGCTTGCGCCGACGCCGCGCGGGTCGAAGCCGACGACGTCGAACCGGGCGCGCAGCCGATCGGTGAGGACCGAGCCGGACTCCTGCGCGAAGGCCAGCCCGGAGGCGCCGGGACCGCCCGGGTTGAGCAGCAGCGAGCCGATCCGCCGGTGCTGGTCGGCGGCCCGCCTGCGGTTGACGGCCACCGTGATGGTGTCCCCGCCGGGATCGGCGTAGTCGAGCGGCACCCTGATGCGGCCGCACTCGAAGCCGTCCTCGCACGCCTTCCAGGAGATCCGCTGCTCGTAGAACGGGCGCAACGCCCCGGCGTCGGCGGGGACGGACGGCGGTCTGGCGTCGGTCTGCCCGCCGGCGGCGCAACCGGCGGCGAGCAGACCCAGCAGCACGCCTCCTGCACCGAGCAGGCGCAGGACGCGCGGGCCCGGCGGCACGCCTCCTGCACCGAGCAGGCGCAGGACGCGCGGGCGCGAGGTCGCCGAGGGCGCCCTCGTCATGCGTCCCGCCGGTGCGTCAGGTGGATCGCGAGGGCGAACACCGCGGCGGCCCACGCGCAGCACAACCCGAACCGCAGCCACGGAAGCTCGGCGGTCATGTTGACGATCGCCGATCCGGAGGGGAACGGCAGGAACCGGACCGCCGTCTCGCCGACGATCGGGGCCAGGCTGACGAACGCCGGCAGCAGGTAGGCCAGGCCGATGCCGGCGAGCACGCCGACCGCGGCATGGCGCACGATCGCGCCGACGGCCATCCCGAACAGGGCCAGCACGGCCAGGTAGGGGGCGAATCCGAACAGCGCCCGCAGCATCTCGGGTTCCAGGCCGCCGAGCGTCTCGCCTGTGGCGTACTGGATCGCGAACGAGGCCCACACCACGACCTGGGAAGCCACCGCGACCACGGCGGTGAGCACCAGCGCCTTGGCCAGCAGGAGCCGTCCCCACCGGGGGACGCTCATCAGCGAGACGCGGATGGTCCCCGTGCGGTACTCGCTGGTGGCCATGAGGACGCCGAGCACCAGGATCACCAGTTCGGCGAACCCCATCCCCAGCTGGACCATGCTCACCGTCTCGCCCATGGTGACCGTCTCGGGGCCGTGCGGCGAGAGGGCGCCGGCCACGGCGACGATGACGCTGGTGCCGACGGCGAGCAGCGCGAAGACCGCGAGACACCAGCGGAAGGACCGGACGGAGCGGAACTTGGTCCACTCGGCCCGGACGATGGTGCGGAACCGGGGCTTCACCGGCGCCGGGAGTGTCAGTGTCGTCATGTCGTCCTGCTCCTCACGCCCGGGCCGGGGCCGGGCTCGCCTGGTAGTCGAGGCTCTGCCGGGTCAGCTTCATGAACACCGACTCCAGCGACTCCGTCCGGGTCCAGAGCTCGTGCAGCGCCGCCCCTGCCGCCAGGGCGAGGTCGCCGACGCGGGTCGAGGAGAGGCCGGTCACGGTGAGCGAGCCGTCCGGCTCCACGCTCACCCGCGCCCCCGCCTCCACCAGCACGGGGCCGAGCATCGACGCGTGCGGGGAGCGCAGGCGCACCGCCTCCAGCGAGTTGCCGGCGACGAAGTCCTTCATGGACGCGTCGGCGATGAGCCGTCCCCTGCCGATGACGACGACGTGATCGACCGTGTCCTGCATCTCGTTCATGAGGTGGCTGGAGACGAAGACGACCCGGCCCTGCGCGGCGAAGGACCGGATGAGCGTGCGGACCCACAGGATCCCTTCGGGGTCCAGGCCGTTCAGCGGCTCGTCGAGCACGAGGACGCCGGGGTTGCCGAGCAGCGCGCCGGCGATGCCCAGGCGCTGCTTCATCCCGAGGGAGAAGCCGCCGACCCGCTTGCCGGCCACGCCTGACAGCCCCACCAGGCCGAGGACCTCGTCGACCCGGGAGCGGGGGAGGCCGTTGGTCTGCGCCATCCACAGCAGGTGGTTGGCCGCAGAACGGCCGGGATGGACGGCCTCGGCGTCCAGGAGCGCGCCGATCTCGCGCAGCGGGTGGCGCAGCTTGCGGTACGGCCGGCCGTTCACCGTGGCCGATCCGCTGGTCGGGCGGGCCAGGCCCATGATCATGCGCATGGTCGTCGACTTGCCGGAGCCGTTGGGCCCGAGAAAGCCGGTGACCTTTCCCGGCTCGACGGCGATGGACAGGTCGTCCACCGCCACGGTCGCGCGGAACCGTTTGGTGAGCCGCTGTGTCTGTATCATCTGATCTCTCCGAGGTGTGGCGCCGGTTGCCCGCAGGAGGCTCAGGACGCCGGGGTCTTCCGTGAAGGCGGCCGTGGTGATGCACCGCCGACCCCCCCAGGGGGGCGTATATCGGACATAAAGTGACAAATCACACTTTCGGATTGGTTGCGTTTCACTTGACGTGACCGCCCGGCAGGTACCGGATGGCGCCAGGGTGAGGCCCGGTGCCGGGGGGACATAGGCGTATGTCGCGCGACGCGTGGCTTTGTCGGTGCCCGCCTCTAAGCTCTCGCCCGTGCCCGACGACCTGCGCAGCGCCCGCCTGTCCGCCCAGTTGCTGCACCGCCCGCCCGGCCTCGGCGCCGGTGAGATGGTCGGCCACCTGCTCGCCGTCCAGGCGCAGGACGTCCCCTCGGCGTTGCTGGCCTTCCGCGCCCGATCCGCCACGGTCACCGTCGAGGAGGTCGAGGCCGCCTGGCAGGCGCGCGAGATCGTCAGGGTGTGGGGGCCGCGCGGCACTCTCCACTTCGTCCACCGCGACGACCTGCCGTGGCTGCTGGCCCTGACCCGCAACGACACCGGCACCCTGCGCAGGCTGGCCCAGGAGGGGGTGGCGGGCGACGACCTGCTCGCCCTGATCGACCGCGCCCTCGCGGGGCAGGGCCCGCTCACCAAGGCCGAGCTCGAGGACAGGCTCGCCGGCCGGGCCACCGGGCAGGGCGTCGTCCACCTGGTGGCGCTGGCCGCCTTCCACGGCCTGGCCGTCCTGGGGCCGCTCCGCCGCGGCAAACCCACCTACGTGCACACGGCCGACTGGTTCGGCGCGCCCCTCGCCTTCGAGCCCGACCGCGACACGGCGCTGGCCGAGCTGGCCCGGCGCTACCTGCGCGCGCACGCCCCCGCCACCCCCGACGACCTCGCCGCCTGGTCGGGCCTGCCACTCGGGACGGCCCGCGCCGCCTTCGGCCTGGTCGCCGCCTGCCTCGAGGACGCCCCGCGCGGTGGCGCCCGCCTGCGGACGGTCCCCGCCGCCGCCCGTCCAGACTCAGCGCCCGGCCCCTCCTGCCCGCGCCCAGGGCCGGGCGGGCAGGAGGGCGTCCCTGCGGTACGGCTGGCGCCCGCCTTCGACGAGTACCTCCTCGGGTGGGCCGACCGCACGCTGATCCTGGACGAGCGGCACCGGCGCGCGGTGTTCCCCGGGGGCGGCATCCTGCGCCCGCTCATGCTGGCCGACGGCGTCATCGAGGGCACCTGGTCGCGCAAGGGCGAGCAGGTGACGCTCGCCCCCTTCGAGCAGCCGGAGGCGGCGGGTGGGTGGGCGGCGGAGGCGGCCGACGTCCGGGCCTTCCTCAGCGGCTCACCGCGCCCCTGACGCGCAGCGGCTTCGACCGGGCGAGCAGCGGGCGGTCAGCCGCTGTGGAGCCCTTCGGTCACCACCAGGCGAGCTCGGTGACGGGGACCATGAGCCAGGCCCCGCCCGCCACGGAGGCGGCGCCCACCAGCAGGAAGAACAGCACGTAGAAGCCGCCGGGCAGGAACGTCAGCCGGGCCAGCTGGTCGGCGTCGGAGTCGGGCGCCTGCCCTCTGCGCCGCTTGTGCTGCAGCTCGAGGATCGGCCGGACCCCGCCGAACAGCAGGAACCACACCGCGACGTGCGCCACGATCATCTGGATGTCGCCCGGCGCGTACATCGACAGGGCGAACACCGCGCCGCCGGTGACCAGCAGGATCAGCGCGCCGTACAGGTTGCGGATCAGCAGCAGCATGCAGACGAGGAAGCCGAGCACGCTCCACACCAGCAGCGTGACCCGGCCCTCGGCGGTCAGCCACGCGCCGGCCAGGCCCAGCAGGGAGGGGGCGAGGTAGCCCGCGAGCGCGGTGAAGATCATGCCGGGGCCCGTCGGCCTGCCCCGGGTGAGGGTGACGCCCGAGGTGTCGGAGTGCAGGCGGATGCCCTGGAGTTGGCGGCGGCTCAGCAACGCCACCAGCGCGTGGCCGCCCTCGTGGGCGATCGTGACGAGGCCGCGTGAAAGGTGCCACGAGGGGCGGTAGGCGACGATCGCGAAGGCGGCCAGGGCCGAGAGCGCCACGACCCACAGCTCGGGTGGCGGCTGTGCCTCGACCAGGTGGGCCCATAGCTTGTCCATCAAGCCAGACCCTTTCCGGTCGGCCCTCTTCCTGTTGATCGGATGCTCGCTCGACCTGACAGGGCCGTCCGGCCGGCGAAGGGGGGGCGGAGGTGACCAGGGGTAAGGTCGCCGATGTGGCGATAGAAGAAGATTCTGCCGTTCCGGCCTGGTGGCAGGCGCTCGGCCTGCCCGGTCTCATCGACCTGCACGTCCACTTCCTGCCCGAGCGGATGGAACGCCGCGTCTGGCATCACTTCGACCACGGCGGCCCCCTCATGGGCGACGGCTGGCAGATCCGCTACCGGCAGCCGGTCGGCGAGCGCGTGGACCTGCTGACCGCCATGGGGGTGCGGGCCTTCCCCGCCCTCGCCTACGCGCACCGGCCCGCCATGGCCGCCGACCTCAACGCCTGGACACTGGACTTCGCCCGCAAGGTCCCCGCGTGCCTGCCGTCGGCCACCTTCTTCCCCGAGCCCGGCGTCCTGGGCTACGTCCGGCAGGCGCTCGACGACGGCGCCGCGATCTTCAAGATCCATCTCCAGGCGGGCGCCTTCGACCCTCGCATGCCCGAACTGGACCCCGTCTGGGGACTGCTGGCCGAGGCCGGCGTCCCCGTCGTCGTGCACGCCAGCTCCGTGCCCGTCGCCGGCGGCTGCGTCGGCGTCGAGCCCGTCGCCGGCGTGCTGCGCCGCCACCCGCGCCTGCGCATGGTCATCGCCCATCTCGGCATGCCCGAGTACGAGGACTTCTTCGCGCTGGCCGAACGCCACGAGCGCGTCGCGCTCGACACCACCATGGCGTTCACGGACTTCGCCGCCCGGCTGGCGCCGTTCCCCGACGCGCTCCGGCCGCGCCTGCGTGAACTGGGTCTTGCGGGGAAGGTGCTGCTCGGCAGCGATTTCCCCACCATTCCGTACGCCTACGCCCACCAGCTCGACGGCCTGGACAGACTCGGTCTGGGCGATGACTGGCTGCGCGCGGTCTGCTGGGAGAATGCGAAACGCATGATCTAAACAGAGGGGGACATCATGGACGATCGGCACGTGGCCTTGCTCACCACGTTCTTCGCGGCGCTCAGCAAGGGCGACACCGGCACCATCGAGCGCTGCTACCACCCCGACGTCAGTTTCGGCGACCCCCTCTTCCAGGAGCTGCAGGGCCGCGACCGGGTGATGGCCAGGTGGCGGCTGCTGCTGGCCACGGGAAGCGGCATGGTGGTCACCTACCGCGACCTCGCCGCCTCCTCCTCCGCGGGTAGCGGCCACTGGATCGCCCGCTATACCTTGACCACCACGGGCCGCGAGGTCGTCAACGAGGTGAAGGCCTTCTTCCGCTTCGAGGACGGCCTGATCGTCCGCCACCATGACGACTTCGACTTCCGCCACTGGTCCAAGATGGCGCTCGGCAGGCCGGCGGGGCCGCTGCTCGGCTGGACGCCCGTGTTCCGCAAGACCATCCGCGATCACGCCCACCAGGCTCTCAACGAATTCCAGCTGTCCTAGGAGGTCCGGTATGGCACGGATGAGGAGCTTCCTGCGCAGCGGTGTCCGCGAGCCCGCCCCCGAGCACTCGATGGATCCGCGCTCCGGCGAGGCTTCGCCGTACCGGCCGACTGTGATCGACAACGCCCTCTACCTCGACGGGCACCGCATCGGCACCCCCGCCTCGCTGGCCGACGCCTTCGACAGCCTGAAGAAGACCCCCGGCAGCATGGCGTGGATCGGCCTCTACCGGCCGAAGGACTGGGAGCTGGCCAAGCTCGCCGAGGAGTTCGGCCTGCACGAGCTGGCCCTCGAGGACGCCATCGTCGGCCATCAGCGTCCGAAGGCCGACCGCTACGGCGAGATGCTGTTCGTGGTGCTGCGCGCCGCCACCTACCTCGACGACGTCGAGGAGGTCGCCTTCGGCGAGGTGCACGTCTTCGTCGGCACCAACTTCGTGATCACCGTACGGCACGCCGAGTCGCCCGACCTGGCCGCCGTGCGCCGCCGCATGGAGTCCGACCCCGAGCTGCTGCGCCAGGGCCCCCAGGCGGTGCTCTACGCGATCCTCGACGCCGTGGTCGACGGCTGCGCCCCCGTCGTGGCCGGGCTGCAGAAGGACATCGAGGAGATCGAGGTGCAGGTCTTCGGCGGCGACCCCTCGGTCTCCCGCCGGGTCTACGAGCTGTCCGGCGAGGTCATCGAGTTCCAGCGGGCGACCAGGCCGCTGCTGCCCATGATCGACGGGTTCATCGCGGGGGCGCCGAAGTACGGGGTCAACGAGGAACTGCAGAGCTACCTGCGCGACGTGGCCGACCACGCGATCACCGTCTCGGAGCGGGTGGCCGGATTCCGCCAGCTCCTGCAGGACATCCTGGTGATCAACTCGACGCTGGTGGCGCAGGAGCAGACCAGGGCGAGCTACGCGCAGAGCGAGGAGGTCAAGAAGATCTCCGCCTGGGCGGCCATCCTGTTCGCGCCGACCCTGGTCGGCACGATCTACGGCATGAACTTCGACCACATGCCGGAGACGCACTGGGCGGTCGGCTATCCGTTCGCGCTGGTGCTCATGGCGGCGGTGTGCCTGGTCCTCTACCTGGTCTTCAAACGCCGCGACTGGCTGTGACCGGCGAGCCTCACCCCGTCGGCGGGCCGCGGAGCCCGGGGGTACGGCCCGCGCGGGCCGCCTGCCGTACCCCCGGCACGCTCAGCTGAGCAGCTTCCTGGCCGCCTGCTCGATCTCCACCTCCGACAGCAGCACGTGGTTGGCCGCCTCGCCCAGCGGGATGAAGCTGTCGGCCGAGGTCACCCGGGCGATCTGGCCGGTGAATCCCGCGTCGAGCATCTCGGTGACGATGCCCTCGGAGACGCCGCCGGTGCGCCTGCACTCGTCGGCGATCAGCACCTTGCCGGTCAGCTCCGCCGCCCGCATCAGGTCCTCGACGGGCAGCGGCGCCAGCCAGCGCAGGTCGAGCACCCGGCAGCTCACGCCGTCCTGGGTGAGCCTGACCGCGGCCCGCAGGCTCATCCGCACGCCGTTGCCGTAGGTCACGATCGTCAGGTCGCGGCCGTCGCCGTAGCCGCGCGCCCGCCCGATCGGCACGTGCGTCTCGGCCCACCGGGACGGCGGCGCGTACGGCGCGAGCCACCCGTTGTCGCCCTCGTCGAACAGGTCGCGCGTGTTGTACAGCGCGATCGGCTCCAGGAACACGCACACCGAGCCCTCGGTGCGCGCGGCGGCCAGGCAGGTGCGCAGCATCGCCGAGGCGTCGTCCGGCCTGGACGGCGAGGCGATGACCACCCCGGGGATGTCGCGCAGCGCCGCGATGGAGTTGTCGTTGTGGAAGTGGCCGCCGAACCCCTTCTGGTAGGCGTATCCGGCCACTCGCACCACCATCGGGTTGCGGTAGGCGCCGCGGGAGAAGAACGACAGCGTCGCCGCCTCGCCGCGGATCTGGTCGAGGGCGTTGTGCAGGTAGGCGAGGTACTGGATCTCGGGCACCGGCAGCAGCTTCGACACGCCCGAGCCGAGCGCGAGGCCGAGGATGGCCTGCTCGTCCAGCAGCGTGTCGAAGACCCTGGCGGCGCCGAAGCGCTTCTGCAGGCCGCGCGTCACGCCGTAGACGCCGCCCTTCTTGGCGACGTCCTCGCCGAAGACCATCATCTCGGGATAGACGGCCAGCGCGTCGGTCAGCGTGCGGTTGATCGCCTGGGACAGCGTGAGCGGCTTGTCCTTCTCCGGAAGCTGGCCGGCGAAGGCCTTCTCCCTGACCGAGGGCTCGGCGGCGACCGGGCTGATCTTGGCGATCAGTTCGGACCGGCGGGGTGCCAGCGGTTCGACGATCTGGCGGGCGGAGGTGAGCTTGGCGGTGCGGGTGGTCTCCAGCGCCGTCCGCAGCACGTGCTCGCGCTCGGACTCGTAGCGCTTGATCAGCTCCTCGGGCGTGGCCAGCCCCGCCTCGACCAGCAGCGCCGCGGTGCGCAGCAGCGGGTCGCGCTCGTGGTCGGCGCGGATCTCGCGCTGGGTCCGGTAGGAGGACTCCACGTCGGAACCGGCGTGGCCCATCAGCCGCACGGTGCTCAGGTGCAGGAAGGCGGGCGAGCGGGTCGAGCGGACGTGGTCGGCCGCGCGGACGGCGGCGTCGTAGGTCTCGGCCAGGTCGCAGCCGTCGGCCTGGAAGTACTCGATGCCGGGACGGCGGGCGGCCGTCTCCACCCATCCCCTGGGTGTGCGGACCGAGATGCCCAGGCCGTTGTCCTCGCAGACGAACAGGATCGGCAGCGGCTGGCCCTGGTAGGTGGCGTAGGCGGCGGTGTTGAACCCCGACAGCGCGCTGGCGTGGTTGGTGGAGGCGTCGCCGAAGCTGCAGATCGTGATCGCGTCGGCGGGCCAGGCCGTCTCGAGGCCGATCGCCTTGGCCCGCTCGATGGCCAGCGCGACGCCGACCGAGCGCGGCAGATGGCTGGCGATCGTGGAGGTCTGCGGGATGACCGCGAGGTCGGGGTGGCCGAAGACCTTGTGCCGGCCGCCGGCGATGGGCTCCTCGGCCGAGGCGGTCAGCCCCAGCAGCACGTCGCGCAGCCCCTGCTCGGGCAGGCGTCCCGCCATGACCGACCGGGTCAGGTAGAAGGCGCCGGAGCGGTAGTGGAGCAGGGCGGGGTCGGTGGTCCTGACGGCCGCGGCCACGGCGGCGTTGCCCTCGTGCCCGGCCGATCCGATGGTGTAGAAGCCCTCGTTCTGCGCCCGCAACCATCTGGCCGCCACGTCGAGGAGCCTGCTGCCCAGCTGCCGGTCGAACAGCTCACGGCAGCGTTGGCCGGTCAGGGTGGTGCCGTCTCTGACGGGTTGGGCCGGATCTCGGCGAGCGCCCGCCTTGAGCGTCGCAACCGCTTCGGTGAAATGAGTCTCAACAGTGTCGCGCGCCACAAGCCCGATTATGTCCCGCGCATGGGGTCTTCGTCTGCCCGAACGCGAGGACCAGGTTCTTGTCTGACTGATCTGAATGACAGTTTGTCAACATCTCAAACGCTTTGCCTGTCCAAAACGTCTACTTTACGTACGACGTGGCACCCTCATGCCGCGTTCAACCACGGGTAAAGGAATGGAGTACCCGAATGTTGCAACGCTTCCGAGCGGCCGCCGTGGCGCTGGCGGTGGGAGCAGGGGCATTGGCCCTGACGTCCCCCGCGACCGCGGCGGCGGCACCGAGCATCTCGAAGGTGGACGTCTCGCCTTCACCCATCGTCGTGACCGGGGACCAGCAGGTCACCGCGACGTTCTCGTTCACCACCAAGGGCGCGGGCAAGGCCGAGCTGCAGCTCAAGCCCCCTGGCGACGTGAGCGTCGGCTCACCGGTCGACCTGACCGCCTCGCCGCACGGCGAGTGGACCAGGTGGACGGGCAAGAAGACCTTCGACGCCAAGAGCGAGGGCCGGTGGAGCTTCCTGACGATCGCCCACGACGGGCAGGGCGGGGAGAGGTCCACTGACGGCACGTTCGGCGTCGAGGTCAGAAAGACGGCCTCGGACACCAGGCTCGTCGACTTCGGCGCGCACCCCGACCTGGTCGCCAAGGGCGAGCGCATCTCCGTCTCCGGCCGGCTGCAGGTCGAGCGCGGCGGCTGGCAGGGTTACGGCGGGCAGCGCGTCACCATCACCTTCCGCGAGAAGGGCACCGACGCCTACCGGCACGTCACCACGGTCGACACCGGTCGCGGCGGCTGGTTCGCCACCAAGGTGACGGCCGAGGCCACCGGCTGGTGGCGGGCCGAGTTCGGCGGCCACGCGAGCGCCAAGAGCTCGGTCAGCGACACCGACAGGGTCGACGTCAGGGCCGGCTCCCGCGACAGCAGGATCGTCGGCTTCGACGCCCGCCCCGAGCCGGTCGACAAGGGCGACAGGCTCGTCTTCACCGGAGCCCTGCAGGCCGAGGGGTCGCGCGGCTGGTACGGGCTGCCCGGCCAGCACGTGGTCATCCTGTTCAAGGCCGACGGCACCAGGCGCTGGGAGCGGGTGACCGCTGACCGGACCGGCCGCGACGGCCGCTTCTGGGCCGACGCCACCGCGCAGGCCTCCGGCTGGTGGCGCGCGGTGTACGAGGGCACGCGGGGCGTGGACGGCTCCAGCAGCGCCGGCGACTGGGTGAGGGTGGCCGAGCCGCCCCCGCCGGCGAAGGACAGGAGCAAGCTGGTCGCGTTCAACGCCTACCCCGAGCCGGTCACGTACGGCAAGTACCTGCGGTTCAGGGGCGCGCTCCTGGTCGACGGCGGTGGCTACGAGGCCAAGGTCGCGCTGTACTTCCTGCCCAAGGGCTCGAGCAAGTGGCAGTACGTCAAGACCACCCGCTCGACCGGCAGCGGGAAGCTGTACACCAAGGTGAAGGCCTACAGGTCGGGCTACTGGAAGTTCGTCTTCAGCGGCGACTCCGACACCTACGGCTCGCAGAGCGGTAGGGACTACGTCCGCGTCAAGAGGTAGGCGACGGCGGAACGGGGCCCGGTCTCCTGACCGGGCCCCGTTCCATGCCGTGGTCCCGCCGGCCGGTGGCCGCCCGGCTACTCGGCCTTCCTGAACTGGGCGACCGCCAGCCCGAGCAGAGTGAGGCCGATCAGCGCGATCAGGCCCAGCTCCACGGGCACCGGCACCTGCCAGTCGAACCACCGCACGCCGGGGTTGAGCACCGCCTGCGCCTGCGCGGGCACGGACAGGTGGGAGAAGACCGCCTGCCGCATCGGGTCGACCGCGTAGGTGAGCGGGTTGACGGTGGTCAGCACGTGCAGCCACGACGGCAGGTTCGCCAGCGGGAACATCGCGCCCGACAGGAACATCATCGGCATGATCGCCATCTGCATCAGCCCGAAGAAGGTCTGCATGTTGCGCATGCGGGCCGCCAGCGTCACCCCGAAGGCGGTGATGGTGAACGCGGCGAGGAACATCTCCGCCAGCAGCGTCACCATCAGCCCCGGCGAGTACGGCACGCCCACCAGGCCGGCCATCGCCAGGATGACGACGCCCTGACCGACGGCCACCACCGCGCCGCCCAGGCACTTGCCCACGACGATCGAGCCGCGCGAGACCGGGGCCACCAGCATCTCCCTGAGGAAGCCGAACTCCCTGTCCCACACGATCGACCCGGCGGAGAACATCGCGGTCATGATGACCGTCATCGAGATCATGCCGGGGTACATGAACGTGCGGTAGTCGACGCCGGGGATCGAGCCGCGCACCAGCGTGCCGAGGCCGGTGCCCATCACGAACAGCCACAGCACCGGCTGGATGAGCATCGACAGCATGCGGGTGCGGTCGTTGACGAAGCGCAGCATCTCGCGGTGCAGCACCACCTTGATCGCGCGCAGGTCGTGCGCCAGGCCGCGCGCGGGCATCCGCACGCTCACCACGTCGTCGCGGGTGGAGGGGTCGGTCGTCGTCATCGTCTCACCATCGCCTTCATCCACTCGTTGCCGGTGCCGGACTCGGCGTCCCTGATCGTCGAGCCGGTGTAGGACATGAACACGTCGTCGAGCGAGGGCCGCGACACGCTCACCGCCCTGATCGGCAGGCCGAGCTCGGCGAACAGCCGCGGCACGAACTCCTCGCCGGAGGCCACCGCGAACGTCACCGCGCCCTCGTGGACGGCCGCCTCGATGCCGAACCTCTCGCTGAGCGCGGTGATCGCCGTGTCGTCGTCGCCGGTGTGGATCTGCACCCTGTCCTTGCCGACACTGGCCTTCAGCGCCTCGGGGGAGTCGATGACGACGATCTCGCCGTGGTCGATGATGGCGATCCGGTCGCAGTACTCGGCCTCGTCCATGTAGTGCGTCGTCATGAAGATCGTGATGTCCTCCCTGTGACGCAGCTTGTTGATGTAGCCCCAGATGGCGGCCCGGGTCTGCGGGTCGAGGCCGACGGTCGGCTCGTCGAGGAAGAGCACGCGCGGCGAGTGCAGCAGGCCGCGGGCGATCTCCAGCCGGCGCTTCATGCCGCCGGAGAAGGTCATCACCTTGGCGTCCTTGCGGTCCCACAGCGCCACCATCTCCATGACCTGCTGGATGCGCCCGGCCACCAGCGGCTTGGGCACGCCGTACAGCTCGGCGTGGAAGCGGAGGTTCTGCTCGGCGGTCAGGTAGCCGTCCAGGGTGGGGTCCTGGAAGACCAGCCCGATGTTCTGGCGGACCTGGTCGCGCTCGCGCACCACGTCGTGGCCCGCCACCGTGGCGCTGCCGCCCGTCGGATTGACCAGCGTGCACAGCATGCTGATCGTGGTGGTCTTGCCGGCGCCGTTGGGGCCGAGGAAGCCGAACACCTCCCCGGACCGCACCTCGAAGTCGATGCCCTTGACGGCCTCGACCTTGCCGTAGGTCTTGGTCAGGTCTTTCACCGTGACCGCACTCATTCGCCCTCCGCCAGAATCTTGAAGATCGACCTGCGGGTCTGCCGGAGCAACTGCGAGGCCGCGGCGACCTGGCGGTCGTCGGCGGTCTGCGCCAGGTGCCCGAACGCCTCGCTGACCTGCGCCCACAGCAGCCGCAGCTGGTGCCGGTCCTCGGGCACCGAGCCCGCCACCTGCTCCCACGGCGCGAGCGTCGCCTCCCGCTCGCGCAGATGCCTGCGCCCCTGCTCGGTGAGCCGGTAGGTACGGCTGCCGCCCGCGTCCTCGCCGGCCAGCAGCCCCTCGTCCTCCAGTTGCTGGAGCGCGGGGTAGACCGAGCCGGGGCTCGGCCGCCACACGCCCCTGCTGCGCTGCTCGATGTCCTGGATCATCTGGTAGCCGTTCTTGGGCTCCTCGCCCAGCAGGCTGAGCAGGGCGGCGCGCACGTCGCCCTTGCGCACCCTCGGTGCGAAATCCGGCATGGTCGCACTCCAACTATCGAGATACCTAAACGATATATCTAGATATTTGGCGCAACAAGCGGTTTTCTGGAAGGGGGAGAGTGTTAATGTCCGCTAACCAAGGGTGTCGAAGGCGGCCAGCGCCATCCCGCGCAGCAGCGCGCGCATCGCCTCGGCGGGCAGCTCGCCGGCGCTGTGCGGCGTCGAGTTGAGCAAGCCGAACACGGCGTGGGTCGCCGCCCGCAGCCGCGGGGGCGGGCAGGCGGGGTGCAGCTCGGCCAGCACGGTCACCCACTCCTCGACGTAGAGCCGCTGCAGCCGCCTGATCTGGCGCCGGTGCGGTTCGGGCACGTTGCCCAGCTCCCTGTCGTGCACCGTGATGAGCGCGGGCTGCTCGAGCGCGAACGTGATCTGCACGTCCAGCAGCGCCTCAAGGGCGGTTCGCGGGTCGTGGGCGGTGGTGACCACGGCGGTCGCCGCCTCGCGCAGGCGCGTGCTGACGCCGGTGAGCATCTCCACCAGCAGCGCTTCCTTCCCGCTGAAGTGGCGGTAGAGCGCGGGACCCGACACGCCGACCGCGCCGCCGAGCTCCTCGATGGACACGCCGTGGTAGCCGCGGGCGGCGAACAGGGTCGCGGCGGCCTCCAGGATCTCGCCGCGGCGATTGCGGGTAGGAGTGCTCACATCTCGCATTCTAGACACAGACGTTAATGATGATTAACCTACGTGGCATGTTCAAGCGCAACGCCGAGGTCAACGAGCGGCTGGCGGCCGAGCTGCGCGAGCGCCTGGCCGAGGCCGCGAAGGGCGGGCCCGAGCGGTCGAGGCAGCGCCACGTCGAGCGCGGCAAGCTGCTACCACGCGACCGGGTCGACGGGCTGCTCGACCCCGGATCCCGCTTCCTGGAGCTGTCGCCGCTGGCCGCCAACGGCCTCTACGACGACCAGGCGCCCGCCGCGGGGATCATCACCGGCGTGGGCAGGGTGTCGGGACGCGAGTGCGTGATCGTGGCCAACGACGCCACCGTCAAGGGCGGCACGTACTACCCGATGACCGTCAAGAAGCACCTGCGCGCCCAGGAGGTGGCGCTGCAGAACCACCTGCCCTGCCTCTACCTGGTCGACTCCGGCGGCGCGTTCCTGCCCAGGCAGGACGAGGTCTTCCCCGACCGCGAGCACTTCGGGCGCATCTTCTACAACCAGGCCACCATGTCCGCGCGCGGCATCCCGCAGATCGCCGCCGTCCTCGGCTCCTGCACGGCGGGCGGCGCCTACGTGCCCGCCATGAGCGACGAGGCGGTCATCGTGCGCAACCAGGGCACGATCTTCCTCGGCGGGCCCCCGCTGGTGAAGGCCGCCACCGGCGAGGAGGTCACCGCCGAGGAACTGGGCGGCGGCGACCTGCACGCGCGCGTCAGCGGCGTCACCGACCACCTGGCCGAGGACGACGCCCACGCGCTGGCGATCGTCCGCGACATCGTCGCCACGCTCGCGCCCAAGGCCGCCCCGCCGTGGGAGCGCCGGGCGGCCGAGGAGCCGCACCTCGACCCGCAGGAGCTGTACGGCATCGTGCCCCCCGACACCCGCACGCCGTACGACGTGCGCGAGGTGGTGCGCAGGATCGTCGACGGCTCGCGCTTCCTGGAGTTCAAGGCCGAGTACGGCACGACACTGGTCACCGGCTTCGCCCACATCCACGGCCACCCCGTCGGGATCATCGCCAACAACGGCATCCTGTTCGCCGAGTCGGCGCTGAAGGGCGCCCACTTCATCGAGCTGTGCGACCGGCGGCGCGTCCCGCTGGTCTTCCTGCAGAACATCAGCGGCTTCATGGTCGGCAAGGCCTACGAGGCCGGCGGCATCGCCAAGCACGGCGCCAAGATGGTCACCGCGGTGGCCTGTGCCCGCGTGCCCAAGTTCACGGTGGTGATCGGCGGCTCGTTCGGCGCGGGCAACTACGCGATGGCGGGCAGGGCCTACTCGCCGCGCTTCCTGTGGATGTGGCCCAACGCCCGCATCTCGGTCATGGGCGGCGAGCAGGCCGCCAACGTGCTGACCACCGTCGGCACCGCGGACGCCGACGCCATCAGGGCCCAGTACGAGCACCAGGGCAACCCCTACTACTCCACGGCCAGGCTGTGGGACGACGGCGTGATCGACCCGATCGACACCCGTACTGTCCTGGGGCTGGGCCTGTCCGCGGCGGCCAACGCGCCGCTCGAACCCGTCGGCTACGGCGTCTTCCGGATGTGATGATGTTCAGCACCGTACTGATCGCCAACCGGGGCGAGATCGCCGTCCGGATCATCAGGACGCTCCGCGCCATGGGGGTCACCTCCGTGGCGGTCTACACCGAGTCCGACGCGTCGGCGCTCCATGTGCGCATGGCCGACCACGCCCTCCAGATCCCGAAATATCTGGACATGGAGGCGTTGGTGGCGGCGGCCAGGGCCACCGGCGCGCAGGCCGTCCACCCCGGCTACGGCTTCCTCGCCGAGAACGCCGCCTTCGCCCGCAGGTGCGCGGCCGAGGGGCTGGTCTTCATCGGGCCGCCCGCCGAGGCGATCGAGGCCATGGGCGACAAGATCCGCGCCAAGCGGACGGTGGCGGCGGCCGGGGTGCCGGTCGTGCCCGGCGGCACCGGCGCCGACCTCGAGACGTGGAGCGCCTTCCCCGCGCTGATCAAGCCGTCCGCGGGCGGCGGTGGCAAGGGCATGGTGCTGGTGCGCTCGGCGGCCGAGCTGCCCGACGCGCTCGCCTCGGCCCGCCGTACGGCCGAGGCCGCCTTCGGCGACGGCACCCTGCTGATCGAGCGCTACATCGAAAACCCCCGGCACATCGAGATCCAGGTGCTCGCCGACGCCCACGGAGGCACCGTCCACCTGGGCGAGCGCGAGTGCAGCCTGCAGCGCAGGCACCAGAAGATCATCGAGGAGGCGCCCTCGCCCTTCGTCACCGAGGCGATGCGCGAGGGCATGGGGGCGGCGGCCGTCGAGGCGGCCCGCGCGGTCGGCTACACCGGCGCGGGCACCGTCGAGTTCATCGTCGACGGCGTCTCCGGCGACTACCACTTCATGGAGATGAACACCCGCCTGCAGGTCGAGCACCCCGTCACCGAGCTGGTCACCGGCCTTGACCTGGTGGAGCTGCAGGTGCGGGTGGCCGCGGGCGAGCCGCTGCCGTTCGGCCAGGAGTCGGTACGGCTGCGCGGCCACGCCGTGGAGGCGCGCGTCTACGCCGAGGACCCCGCCCGCGGCTTCCTGCCGACCGGCGGCAGGGTCCTGGCGCTGCGCGAGCCCTCGACCGCGAGGGTCGACTCCAGCCTGGCCGAAGGCGTGGTCGTCGGCAGCGACTTCGACCCGATGCTGTCGAAGGTGGTCGCCTGGGGTGAGGACCGCAAGGCCGCCCTGCGGTCGCTGGACAGGGCGCTGGCCGAGACGTGCGTGCTGGGCGTGACGACCAACATCCCCTTCCTGCGGGCGCTGGCCGCCCACCCGGACGTCGTGGCGGGAAGGCTCGACACCGGCCTGGTCGAAAGGGTGCTGCCCGAGCTGGCGCTGAGCGCGGACGTGCCCGCCGACGCGCTGGCCGCCGCCGCGCTCGCCTTCCACACCACGCCGCCCGCCACCGACCCGTGGGAGATCGCCGACGGCTGGCGGATCGGCGATCCTGCCTGGACGACCTGGCGGCTGGAGTCGCGCGACGGGGTTCACCAGGTGGAGGTCCGCGGCCTGCCCGCCTCCGGCGCCGAGGTGCGCCTTTCGGACACCGGCGCCGGAGTGCGCCTTTCGGACACCGGCGCCGGAGTGCGCCTTTCGGACACCGGCGCCGGAGTGCGCCTTTCGGACACCGGCGCTGGAGCGCGCCTCTCGGGCACCGGCGCCGAGGCGCTCCTTCCGGGTGACGGCGTCGTGGCCGCCAGGGCGGTGACCGAGGGCGGGGAGCTGGCCGTCACGCTCGGCGGCCGCGCCCTCCGGTTCGTGATGGTCCGCGACGGCGACACCCTCTGGCTCGGGCGCGACGGCGCGGCCTGGACACTCACCAGGCACCGCATCGGCGACCCCGGCGACCGGCCGGGCGGCGCGGGCGGCGGCGACGGGGTCGTCCGCAGCCCCATGCCGGGCACCGTCCTGCTGGTCAAGGTGGCGCCGGGCGAGCAGGTCAGCGAGGGACAGCCGCTGGTCGTCGTCGAGGCCATGAAGATGGAGCACACCGTCACCGCCCCTGTCCAGGGCACCGTCACCGAGCTGCCGGTCAGGGCGGGCCAGCCCGTCGACATGGACGCGGTGCTGGCCGTCGTCTCTTCCGAGGAGTGAGCCGCATGCCGTATCGGCTGGACGGCCTGCCCGAGCGGGTCACCGTCTACGAGGTCGGGCCGCGCGACGGCCTGCAGAACGAGAAGGCCGTCATCCCCGTCGAGGTGAAGGCCGCCTTCATCGACAGGCTGGCCGACGCCGGCCACACCGTGATCGAGGCGACCAGCTTCGTCCACCCCAGGTGGGTGCCGCAGCTGGCCGACTCCGGCGAGCTGCTGGCCACGCTGCGGCGGCGGCCGGGCATCCGCTACCCGGTGCTGGTCCCCAACGAGCGCGGCCTTGACCGGGCGCTGGAGTGCGGCGTCGACGAGGTGGCCGTCTTCGCCAGTGCCACCGAGACCTTCGCCAACAAGAACCTCAACCGCGGCCTGGACAGCCAGTTCGAGATGTTCGAACCGGTTGTCGCCCGCGCCCTGGAGTCGGGGGTCAAGGTGCGCGCCTACGTCTCCATGGTCTTCGGCGACCCGTGGGAGGGGCCGACGCCGATCGAGCAGGTCGTGCGCGTCGGCACCAGGCTGCTCGACCTCGGCTGCCACGAGCTGTCCCTCGGCGACACCATCGGCGTGGGCACCCCCGGCCACGCCACCGCGCTCATCGAGGCCTTCCCCTCACCCGAACGGCTCGCCGTCCACTTCCACGACACCTACGGCCAGGCGCTGGCCAACACGCTCGCCGCGCTCAGGGCCGGCGTCACCGTCGTCGACGCCTCCACCGGAGGCATCGGCGGCTGCCCCTACGCCGAGTCCGCCACCGGCAACCTCGCCACCGAGGACCTGGTGTGGATGCTCAACGGGCTCGGCGTCGACACGGGACTCGACCTCGGCAAGCTCGTCGCCACCAGCGTCTGGCTCGCCGAACGGCTCGGCCGTCCCAGTCCGTCCCGGGTCGTCCAGGCCCTCTCGAAAGGCTGAAGAACCATGCTCACCGACGAGTACGAAGAGCTGCGCAAGACCGTCGAGGCCTTCGCGCGCGACGTGGTCGCCCCCGTGATCGGCGACTTCTACGAGCGCGAGGAGTTCCCCTACGACATCGTCCGCCAGATGGGCGCCATGGGCCTGTTCGGGCTGCCCATCCCTGAGGAGCACGGCGGCATGGGCGGCGACTACTTCGCGCTGTGCCTGACCCTGGAGGAGCTCGCCCGGGTCGACTCCAGCGTCGCCATCACACTGGAGGCCGCCGTCTCCCTCGGCGCCATGCCCATCTACCGCTTCGGCACGGCCGAGCAGAAGGCCCGGTGGCTGCCCGAGCTGACCTCGGGACGCGTGCTGGGCGCCTTCGGCCTGACCGAGCCGGGCGGCGGCAGCGACGTACCCGGCGGCATGCGGACCACGGCCGTGCTCGACGGCGACGAATGGGTGATCAACGGCACCAAGGCGTTCATCACCAACTCCGGCACCGACATCACCGGCGTCGTGGCCGTCGCCGCGCTGACCGGCGAGCGGGAGATCTCCACGATCCTGGTGCCGTCCGGCACCCCCGGGTTCACCGTCTCGAAGAAGTACTCCAAGGTCGGATGGAACGCCTCCGACACCCGCGAGCTGTCCTTCGCCGACTGCCGCGTGCCCGCCGCCAACCTGCTCGGCCAGCGGGGCAGGGGCTACGCGCAGTTCCTGCAGACCCTCGACGAGGGGCGCGTCGCCATCGCCGCGCTCAGCGTCGGCCTCGCGCAGGGCTGCGTGGACGAGTCGCTGCGCTACGTGCGCGACCGGCGCGCCTTCGGCCACCCGATCGGCCACTACCAGGCCATCCAGTTCAAGGTCGCCGACATGGAGGCACGCGCCCACACCGCCAGGCTGGCCTACTACCACGCCGCGTCGCTCATGGAGGCGGGCAGGTCGTTCAAGAAGGAGGCGGCCATCGCCAAGCTGGTCTCCTCCAACGCGGCCATGGACAACGCCCGCGACGCGACCCAGATCTTCGGCGGCTACGGCTTCATGAACGAGTTCCCCGTGGGCCGCTTCTACCGCGACGCGAAGATCCTGGAGATCGGCGAGGGCACCAGCGAGGTGCAGCGCATGCTGATCGCCAGGCAGCTCGGCCTGGCGGATCTCTGAGGTCCGATAGAGGACATATGCTCGTGTTCCCGGAGTTCCGGATTGGACGACCCAGCGGGAACGATCTATGGTCCACCTCATGACCTCAGACGATCTGCACATACGGAGGGCGGAGCCGAGCGACGCTGACGAGATCTTCGCGCTGGCCCGCGAGTTCGGGCTGACCTTCAGGCCCGAACGCGCGGCCTTCGACAAGGCCTTCCCGCAACTGCTCGCCAACCAGGACGCGCTGGTGCTCACCGCCGTCGTCGAGGGCCGCGTCCACGGCTACCTGCTCGGCTTCGTGCACCTCACCCTGTTCGCCAACGGGCCGGTCGCCTGGGTCGAGGAGGCGATGGTGCAGACCGGCTTCCGACGGCAGGGCATCGGGCGCGGCCTGCTGGAGGAGTTCGAGGTCTGGGCGCGCGAGCGCGAGGCGGGCTACGTCGCGCTCGCCACCCGCCGCGCCCCCGAGTTCTACCGGGCGCTGGGGTACGAGCAGTCGGCCAGCTTCTACCGCAAGGTGCTGCGCTGAGTTCCGTCTGCGGCTGATGGCATCCTGTTGGGCGTGAGCATCAACACGGTGAGCCCCCTGTTCGTCGGCCGCGCCGACGAACTGGCCGCGCTGCAGGCGGCGCTGGGCCGGGCCCGCGCCGGCATGTCGTCGACCGTCCTGATCGGTGGCGAGGCCGGCGTCGGCAAGACCAGGCTGATCAGGGAGTTCACCGAGCGTGTCACCGAGGCGCGGGTGCTGGTCGGCGGCTGCCTCGAGCTCGGCACCGACGGCCTGCCGTTCGCCCCCTTCACCGCCGTGCTGCGCAAGCTGGTGCGCGACCTCGGCCGCGACGCGATCGCCGCCATGGTGCCCGGCGGCTCCACCCGGGGCCTCGGCAGGCTGCTGCCCGAGTTCGGCGAGCCGGAGGGCGACGGGCCCGAGGCGCGCGCCAGGCTCTTCGAGCAGGTCCTCGGGCTGCTCGAGGGGCTGGCCGAGCGGGAGCCCACCGTGCTCATCGTGGAGGACACCCACTGGGCCGACCGCTCCACCCGCGACCTGCTGTCCTTCCTCGTCCGCTACCAGCGCTCCGACCTGCCCCTGCTGATCGTCGTCACCTACCGGGCCGACGACCTGCACCGCACCCACCCGCTGCGGCCGCTGCTGGCCGAGCTGGGCAGGGTCGAGTGGGTCGGCCGCCTCGAACTGCGCAGGCTGAGCCGCCGCGAGGTGATCGAGCAGGCCGTCGGCATCCTCGGCGGGCTGCCCGGCCGGCTCGACATCGACGACGTCTACTCCCGCAGCGAGGGCAACCCGCTGTTCGTCGAGGCGCTGCTGGCGGGCGACGGCCACGACAGCGTCCCCGACTCGCTGCGCGACCTGCTGCTGGCCAGCGTCGAACGGCTGCCCGACGACACCCAGGAGCTGCTGCGGGTGGCCAGCGCGGGCGGCGCGCGGATCGACCACGCGCTGCTGACCGCGGTCGCGGGGCTCGACGACGGGGCGCTGTCCAGGGCGCTGCGCCCGGCCGTCGCCGGAAACGTGCTGGTCGTCGACGGCGAGGGCTACGCCTTCAGACACGCGCTGATCCGCGAAGCCGTCCACGACGACCTGCTGCCGGGCGAGCGCACCCGCCTGCACACCCGCTACGCCAGGACCCTGGAGGACCACCCGGCGCTGCTGCCCGCCACCAGGGCGGCGATCGAGCTGGCCCACCACTGGCACGCCGCCCACGAGGTCAGGCCCGCGCTGCTCAGCGCATGGCGGGCGGCGGCCGCGGCGCGGAAGGCCACCGCCTACGACGAACAGCTCAGGATGCTCAGCAGGGTCATCGACCTGTGGGAGCAGGTGCCCGACGCCGCCGAACTCATCCAGACCTCCTACATCGACGTGCTGCGCGCCAAGATCATGGTCTCCCACCTGGCGGGCGAGTTCGAACGGGCCATCTCGCTGTCACGGGCGGCCCTGCGCCTCGTCGACGCCGAGACCGACCCGATCACCACCGCCAGACTGCTGCGCCACCGCGGCCTGGCCCGCTACGACCTCGGCCGCCGCGGATACGTCGACGACCTGCGCGAGGCGGCACGCCTGGTGCCCGCCTCGCCGCCGACGGCGTTGCGCGCCAAGATCCTCGAGGCGCTGGCCCGCATGCTCAACACGCCCGACCTGTGGGCGGAGAAGGTCGCCCACGCGGAGGAGGCGCTGCGCATCGCCCGCCAGATCGGCGACGCCACCACCGAGGCCCACGCGCTCATCACGCTGACCTGGGCCGACAGCCACAACGCCGAGGCCGACCAGCAGCTCGACGGCTACACCGAGGCCAGGCGGGTGGCCGGCACGGCCGGCGCCTACAACGCGCTGATGAGAGCCGCCATCTCCGAGTCCGACACGCTGGAGGGCTGGGGCCGGCACGAGGCGGCCACCGTGGTGGCCAGGCGGGGCATCGCCGGCGCCGAGGACTACGGCCTGGCCCGCACCTCGGGCGCATTCCTGGCGATCAACCTGGCCGAGCCGCTGGTCTCCCTGGGCCGCTGGGACGAAGCGCTGGAGGTCATCGAGCACGCGCTCGACCTGGCGCCGCCGCCGCCGTACCGGGCCAGCCTGCTGGGATTCACCCTCGACATCACACTCGCCCGCGGCGACACCGCACGGGCGCGGGCCCTGTTCGAGGAGGCCGCCGGGCTGCTGTCGGTGGGCTTCTACCGCGACCAGACCGTGCTGCCCAACCTCGGCAGGGAACTGGCGATCCAGCTGGCCGAGGGGCGGCAGGAGGCCGCGCTCGAGGTGATCGCGCGGGCGCTGCGCACCCAGGACCTGCCGGGCAACCCCCGCTACGCGTGGCCGTTCATGCTCACCGCCATCCAGGCCCTCACCACCCCACCACCCCACGGCCTGTCCGGCCACACCGGCTCGACCGGTGCCCCGGGGTCCGGCGTCCGGTACGGCGGTGCGGGGTCGGGCGGTGCTCCTGAGTCTGCGGCGCGGTATGGCGGTTTCGGGTCGGGCGGTGCTGTGGAGGGTGGCTCGCGGTACGGCGGCGCCGGGTCGGATGGCGCTTCTGAGTCGGCGGCGCGCTATGGTGCCGGGGCCAGTGGCGCGCCTGAGTCCGGTGCGCGCATCAGCGGTGGCAGGGCCGGCGAGGTACCGCACGCGGGGGAGCGGTATGGCGCCGCCGGGCGTGCTCCTGAGTTCGGGGCGGGGGTCGGCGGTACCGAGGCGGCCGGCTCTGGGGGGCGGTATGGCGGTGAGGTTGCCGAGGGGCCTGTGCCGTCCGCCGACGAGTTGCTGGCGTCGTTGCTGGAGATCGCGGCCGAGGTCGACGCGAAGGGCGACCTCCAGCGGGCCTGGCGGCTGACCTTCGAGGCGTCGCTGACGCGTGAGCTGACGGTGTGGGACGCGGCGGCGCAGGTGTGGGGGGCGCTGGGCCAGCCGTACCGGCAGGCCATGGCGCTGCTCGGCGCGGCGCGCGCCGCCGTCGCCGACCCCGCCACCAACCCGGCGGGTGCCACGGGCACCCGTGCGGGCGGATTCGTGGGTGGCCACTCAAGCGGCCTGTCAGGCGGCCACGCGGGTGGTCTCTCAGGCAGCCACGCCGGCGGTCCGGCGGGGGGCCAGGCGGGAGGTCTCTCGGACGGCCACGCCGCCGGTCCGGCGAGCAGTCTCGCAGGTGATCGCCCGGGCGATCTTTCGGGTGGCCACGCCGGCGGTCCGGCGGGCGGCCACGTGGGTGGTCATGCGGGAGGCCTCGCGGGCGCGAGGGAGGCGGCGGCCGAGCGGCTGTCGGCGGCCCGGCCGCTGGCCGAACGCCTGCTCGCCGCACCGCTGGTGGCCGAGATCGACTCGCTGGCCAGACGCGCCCGCGTCTCGCTGACAGGGGAGGAACCGGTCGAGGACAACCGGCTGGGGCTGACCGCCAGGGAGTTCGAGGTGCTGAAGCTGGTCACGGACGGGCAGAGCAACAAGGAGATCGCCGGCGAGCTGTTCATCTCGGTGAAGACGGTCAGCGTCCACGTCTCCAACATCCTGGCGAAGCTGGGCGCCTCGTCCCGCGGGGAGGCGGCGGCCACCGCGCACCGCCTCCACCTGTTCGACACCCTCGCCTCCTGACCGCTCCCTGCCAGGCGTCGCCGTTTCCCGGTCTGTGTCCTGCTGCGGGAGCGGGGACGGTTCTATCGGTCTCCGGACCGTGTCGAAGGGCGTCCTCGTTCGGTGTTCGCGAAGGTGGGTGACGCCATGGGTTTCTGGCTCGGCTCTTCGGGCGTGGAGGTTCTCTCGTTCCTCGGTGTCGTGCCGGGGGAGGCGCTCGTACGTGGCCAGTATCCGCGACGGCGCCCTCGTCGCGGCGTCGCCTCAGGCAAGGGGAGAGCCGGTTTGTCCTTCTGGTCGTGTTTCTGGCAGACAGCAGCACCGCTCTCCAAAAGCGGGTGTCGCATGGTCGAATCATGCCGGGGGCACTCTTCTCCACCAGGCGTTTTCAGCCTCCGACCTGATTTCTCGACCGCAGGCCTTTGCTTGGTGGGCCTTGATATAGCAACCGAGGGCGCCCCGTATCAGCCATAGGACCATGATCAGGGGACATATTCGGCATGATCTTGATGGTATTCCCCAGGTCGCCCAAGGATTTGCCAGCATCCCTGTAGCAACTGAGCGATCGCCCTGACGGGCAAGATCGTATACCACCCCTGGCCATCTTGACCTCGACAGAACGCTCATGGGGCCGATGTCGGCTACCTACGGCAAGCCATGGAGTCGCTATACAGCGACGGTTGGGACCCGGAGGAAGTCACCGCAGGTTCGTCGTTTTGGGGTTTGCCTGGGGGTGGTAGTCGCGGGGTGGGGTCGATGGTCAGCTCGCGCAGGAGCTCCCAAGTTACGGCGTTGGCGATGCGGACGTGCAGGTCATCGGCCAGGAGGATGATGTGGGTTCGGGCGCGGGTTCGTCCGCCGACGTGGTGCCTCCGACCGTTCACACGCAGGGTGACCGCTCCCAGAAGGGTCGGTACGGTCTTTACGCACTCGGGCGTGGATATCGCTTCGCGACTGCGGGGCGGAACCCTTCACGCTTGCCAGCTGGCTCCGGACTGAACAGCGCCGGTAACACGGGACAGGCCCCGATGGATTTCTGTGGGGAGGGAATGTCCATGGGGTTTTATGTACGAACGAGTCTCAAGGCTGGACCGTTCCGGTTCACCTTGTCCTCAGCCGGCTTCGGGGTGTCAGCAGGCGTCCCAGGGTTCAGGGTTGGCATGGGCCCGCGCGGCAACTACGTGCGCATGGGCGCGGGCACCATCTCCTACCGCACCACCCTGCCCCGCCCGGCCGCTCACCAGGCCATCCCACAGCCTCACCTGCCGCCCGCTCCCCCCGGACCCGGCATCACTATGCATGACGTCACCGGCGCTGCGATCCAGAACCTTGTAGCCACTGATGCCAGCGACATCGTCCGGCAACTCCAGGCCGCCGCCCGCCGCTGGCCTCTCTGGCCCTTCGCCTTGGCCGTGTTCGTCCTCATCGGCCTCACAATCGGCGGCTGGGGACTGCTCATCATCCTGATCAGCGCACCCGCCGTCATCTGGCTTGCCTTCCGCGACCGCGCGGCCAGATCGGTGGTCGTGATGTACGACGTCAATGACGAGGCGGCCCAGCGCTTCGCCCACATCGTTCAGGCCATCACCGCGCTCCAGAATGCCCGCCGTCTCTGGCACATCGCGGCGGCAGGCGCGGTCACCACGACCTATCAGTACAAGGTCAACAGCGGCGCCTCCAAGTTGCTGCAACGCCACCCGGCCGCCCTGACGCTGACCGGCCCCCGCTGCCTGGTCACCAACGTTGCGGTCCCGACGCTCACCGCCGGGCGGCGCTCCGTCCACTTCCTCCCCGACCGGGTGCTGCTTCAAGAGGGCAAGCACTTCGCCGACATCCCCTATCAGCACCTCCACGTCACCACCTCCACCACCCGCTTCATCGAGACAGGCCCCCTGCCAGCGGACGGGCATGTCGTCGACAGCACATGGCGATACGTCAACGTGAAAGGCGGTCCCGACCGGCGCTTCAAGAACAATGCCCAGCTCCCGGTCCTGCTCTACGGCAGGCTGGTCCTACAGAGCACGACCGGCCTCAACCTTGTCTGGGACGCCTCCCAGCACCCACCGATCGCCGCCGTGGGACGAGCGCTCAGGCTCGCCGCCGCAGCCCAGGCACCGGGCATACGTCCGTGACACCGATGGTGCAGCGAGGTAATCCCAGCGACTTCACGCGATTGTCCCGCGTCAAGAAGGTGGCAGGGTTTCTGGGCGGGGCAAGTTGGGGGGGTCGTCGGGTCGGCCTGACCGAGGTAGACCCCGATCGGCCGGTTCATGGCGATGCCCTCGTACGGGCGCTGGGTGTTGAAGTCGGCGCGGTAGACATGGGCGTGCAGGGCGAGGGTGGGACCGTCGCGGATCTCCTCGCGATAGAGCCGCTCGTATTTGAGCGAGCCGAAGGCGCGTTCCCGCAGGCCGTTGGTGTGCGGAGAACGAGCCCCGCCTCAAGCCGGTCGAGTGCATTCGCCGACACTTCCACGCCGACGTCTCCCCACACCCCGACGAGCTGGAGCCGGTCAAGCCCGTCATGCCGTTCAGCATGGCCGACCCTTGCATCGTCGATCCCGTGGACATCATCTCCGATATCGACAAGCGTCCAAACCTTCTGGACCTCACGCCGAAGGAGTTCGAGGCGTTTATCCAGAACCTGTTCACCAAGATGGGCTTCGACACCAAGCTGTACGAAGCCAGTGGCGACGGCGGTGTCGATTGTGTCGCTTACGCCGCCCGCTCCGTAGCGAGCTCGAAGATCATTGTTCAAGCGAAGCTCTACGCCAAGACCGTACAACCCACGCATGTGCGCGACCTGTACGGGACCATGCAGCATGAGGGCGCCACTAATGGCATCATGATCACAACGTCCGGCTACGGACCTGACAGTTACAAGTTCGCCAGCGGCAAACCCCTTGAACTGATCGACGGTGCCGGACTACTGGCCCTCTGTCATGAACACAGCATTCCCGCTCGCATCCTGTCATGCGGGAAGTAACCCTGACATTCAGGGATATTCTCGATTTATCACTATAACCAGCTGGCGCACCGGCAACGAGAGGCAGCTCACCGATCTGGCGCGCGAGATCGCCTCACTGGTTAGCTCCTCAGACGGTGTTAATCGTGACGTCCGCACGAGAGCTTTCGTCTACCCTGTCGCGAGAGCATGTCTGCGGAAAGGAACCGGAGTGGCGAAAACGTTCGAGAGCGGCGACATTCCGCTGGCGGACCTACTCAATCAGGCACACCAAGGAATACTGCAACTGCCCGATTTCCAGCGTGGGTGGGTCTGGGACGACGACCACATCGTGAGTCTGCTGGCCTCGGTCTCTCGCTCGTTCCCGATCGGCGCCGTGATGACGCTGGAGACCGGAAACGCTGACGTGCGCTTCCAGCCCCGGCTACTCGAGGGAGTCCCGAGTTCTGCGACGGCGGACGAACCAAAGTACCTGCTGCTCGATGGGCAGCAGCGCACGACCTCGCTCTACCTAGCACTCCGGTCCGGAGCGCCGGTCCCGACCCGGGATACACGAAAGAAGGATGTTGAGCGTTGGTACTTCGCCGACATCGATGCGTGCATCGACCCGGACGCCGACCGGAATGACGCAATCCTGTCGCTACCGGCAGATAAGCGACGGGTAAGTGCTCGTGGCGACGTCCTGCTTGACGCCTCCGCGACCGAGATGCAGGTGAGGGCCGGTAAGGCGGGCCTCTTCCCGCTCGACATCGTGCTCAATCCGGCTGCCATCACCGATTGGCAGGTTGCCTTCTTAATGGCGGGACCGCCAGAGGAGCAGGTGAAGATCTGGAAGAGTTTCCAGGAGGCGCTGATCCTGCCGTTCCTGCATTACAGCGTTCCGCGGATCGCGCTTGATCAGAAGACGACCAAGGAGGCCGTCTGCCAGGTCTTCGAGAAGGTGAACACTGGCGGCGTCGAACTGACGGTCTTTGAGCTGCTGACGGCGACGTATGCCGCGGAGAACTTCCGGTTGCGCGACGACTGGAAGAGGCGGCAGGCGATCTGAGCGGACGAGCCGCTCCTCGCAGATCTGGACGCCACAACCTTCTTGCAGATCGTCACGCTGCTCTGGACTCGTAGCCGCTGGGAGGAGCGCACCCGGGACCGTGTTCGCAGTGACCGCGTCCCGGCGGTGTCGGCCAAGCGTCGCGACATGCTGTTGCTACCGCTGAGCGAGTACCGGCGCTGGGCCGATACCGTCACCCAGGCATTGCAGGGGGTAGTTCGGTTCCTGCAGCGTGAGCGCATCTTCCGTGCCCGCGACCTCCCGTACAGCACCCAGCTCGTTCCCTTAACGGCGATTCTCACATTGCTCGGCGAGGCCGCGTTCACGCCGGAGCCGACCGCGAAGTTGCGTCAGTGGTACTGGTGCGGGGTGTTCGGCGAGTTGTACGGCGGCACCACAGAAACCCGCTTCGCCAACGACCTGCAGGACGTGCTCGCGTGGGTTCAGGACGACGGCGAGGAACCGCGCACGGTGCGCGAGTCGCAGTTCCAGGCTGAACGACTGCTGGGCTTGCGCACTCGCAACAGTGCCGCCTACAAGGGTCTCTACGCGCTCGTGATGAAGCGGGGCGGTCGCGATTTCCGCACCGGCGAGACGATCGATGCGAAGGCGTACGCGGCCGACTCGATCGACATCCGTCACATCTTCCCGCAGAAATGGTGCGCAGCGAACGGCATTGACAGCGCGTACGCCAACTGCATCGTCAACAAGACCGCCATCGACGGGCAGACCTGGGGATACATGGGCGCGAGTGCGCCGAGCAAGTACCTGGTCGCGATCGAGACCGGTGTGCCAGTGAGCCCACAGGATCTGGACGCCATCTGCAACAGCCACGACATCGACCCGGTCGCGCTCCGTCAGGACGACTTCGGCGCCGTCTTCGACGCACGCTACGAACGGCTGATCCGTCAGATCGAGGATGCGACCGGCCGACCGGTGAACCGGGGTGACGGCCAGGACAGCCCCTTCTCCGTACAACGCGGCGCGGCCGCGCTGGCACGCGGTATCGAATCGCTTATCAAAGCCGGGGAGAGCAAGGTCGTCGAGTTCAAGTCGACCGGCCGCAAGAACCTAGACACCGGGCAGAAAGATCAGGCAATGGAGTGGGCGGTCATCAAGACGATCGCCGGCTTCATGAACGGTCACGGGGGGACGCTGCTCGTCGGCGTTCAGGACGATGGGTCGGTGCTAGGCCTGGAAGAGGATCTGACTGTCTTCTCCAAGAAGAACACCGACGGCTGGGAGCAATGGCTAACCGGCCTGCTCATTCAGGCCTTCGGCAAGGCTGTGACGGCCAACGTGACCGTCGCGTTCGGCATCATCAACGAACGCACGGTTGCCCGTATCAACGTCGCGCCTGCCTCAGCGCCGGTGTACGCGACACGGATGAAGACGGGGGCGAAGGGAGCGGTCTTCCTCGTCCGGCTCAACAATACGACGCACGAGCTCGACGGGCCCGAGGCCTCCAAGTACCAGCACGACCGGTGGTTCAAATAGTCGCGACCGAAACGATACGTCGGGAGGCGTCGCCGTCCAGGCAGACGAGCGGTCCATCCGCTTCGTCTGGCGTTTGGACCAGTAGCCTCCGACTGACATATTCCACCACGTCAAGGCCGCCGCCAGCTGAGCCGACTGCGACAGCACTACTCTTGCGAAGACACCCGCACCTGAAGAGCGGGAACGCCTTGCGCAGCTCTCACCACGAACATCGCCCTGACCAGGCCAAACGGTAGTCAAATAATGGGCGACGGGAGATTCCGTGTCTTACGTGAGATAACGACCCAACGCCAGGTGTACGGCAAACTGACCTCAGACCCAGCCGCGGACCGACTCCGACTCGACACCTGGGCCAAGAAGCAGACCGGTGGGCTCATCTCCGCCATGCCCCTCCAGATGACCGACCGCGTGCTCCTTGTCCTAGCCATGGCATTGACCGTTTGCACCACGTGGCTACGGCCGTTCACCGACGGGCATCGACGTGTTCGAGACCTGCCCGCGGGCCCGAAGTGAGATCCGTGTCTTACGCCGCAGCACCCGCATACTCGACCGGGCGATGGTCACCGATACCCCCGCCGGCCCGCTGACCTTGCTTCGAGTCACGGGTACAGGTGGAATCGACGTCTATCTCGTTCTGGGTGACTACTCGATGAAACCCGGCCACGTCCTCACCGCCGGTATCGACGTACTGGCCGGGCGCCACCCCGCCACCCCCGGCCAGCCTTCTGTGTGCGGGCAGCCCAGGCCCGGGATGACTGTCCGCCACGTCCGCGACCACGCCCCTGACGACGTACTGAACGTCAGAGTCCGCGCTTCACCGTCAGCGCCACGCACGACCTACTGGATCTGCCCGAGGTCTTCGGCCTGGCAACGGTGACCGACCCGACCCGCGGGCACTTCCCCGGCATCAGCGCCCCACCCCTCGCTGTCACCCAGGCCCAGCAGAACGCCGTCACCACCTTTCAAGCCACCGGCTTCGAGTCCGCCGCGATAGCCGCCTTCGGTGCCGTCGCAGGCGGAATGGCCCCACCGCCCTACTGAGTCGACCTCCTCTTCAGCCATCTCTTCGGATCCTCGCGGCTGACCGCCGAAGCCACCTCATCATGACCGCCGGCTGGGTCGCCGAACCCGGAATCTGGTCCGAGCAAACCGTTGACTGGGCGCCGCACCATGGAGGAAGCCATGACATCCAATGTCGGTACTCCGGTAGGAGGCCCCATGGCCGCGTACTCATGCAGGCGTGCCGATAGCCGCGCGGCTATCCATCTATGCACGCCCGTACGGCCGAAAATCGCTTGCCTGGCATGGCAGGGCTCAGAGAATGTGGTGCCCATGAGGCTCTGACGGACAGCACCCCGCTACCTCGAGATGCCACGGCGCCGACCCATGCCGTGATGCCGCATGCCCAAACCCCTGTTCAGCGAAGAGAGCGTCTTTGTCTCAACAACACTCCCGGCAGGAGTTCCTGTCGCCGTCCACTCCGGCCACGGGGTCGGCCACCGTCACGGTGTTCGCTTCCTCCACAAGCTGGATCGAGTCCGATGCCGTCGCGCAATGCCATCAGGTGGCTGCCCTCGACGGCATGATGCACGTCGCCGCCATGCCGGACCTGCACCCCGGCAAGGGTGCCCCCATCGGCGCCGCCATGGCGTCGGCCATCTTGTACCCGTTCCTGGTGGGCTCCGACATCGGTTGCGGCATCGCCGTGTTCCCCGTCAAGCTCAAGCGCGCCGTACCCGAGAAGCTCGCCGCCCGGTTCCCCGATCTCGATCGCGCGCTGCATCCTGAAGGAGATGCCGACGATCCCGCCTGGGCCGTCGTGAAGGGTGGCATACCCGCTGGTTACGTCGAGGGGCTTGGAACGGTCGGCCGGGGCAACCACTTCGTCGAGCTGGCGCGGATCGGGGCCGTCTTCGAGCCGGGCCATGCGAGCCGTCTCGGCCTCGCCGCCGGTGACCTGGTTCTCATCGTCCACAGCGGTTCCCGGGGGCTCGGCGAACGGATCCTGCGGGAGCACACTGCGTTCCACGGCGCGGGTCCCGCCCCTGATCCCGGCGCCTACCTGGCGATGCATGACGAGGCCGTACGATGGGGGTCGCTCAACCGGCGGCTACTGGCCGCCCGGGTCGCCCACGCGCTGGGGACAGAGCCAACCGAGCCGATCCTCGACCAGTGCCACAACCTTGTCGAGCTCCGCGACGGGATCTACCTGCACCGCAAGGGAGCGGCGCCGGGTGACGGCCGCGACGTGCTCATCGCCGGTACGCGCGGCACCCCGTCCTACCTCGTGGCCGCCCACGCCGGGCCGGACGCCGGCCACTCCGTGGCGCACGGCGCGGGCCGCAAGATGTCGCGCGCGGACGCCCTGCGCCGCGGGCGGGCCAAGCACACGATCGAAGAGCTGCGCCGCACACCGATGGGGTCGCTGGTGGTATGCGGCGACCGCCAGCTCCTGTTCGAGGAGGCACCAACGGCCTACAAGCGCATCGAGCAAGTGATCGCCGATCTTGTCGACCACGAGCTGGCCACGCCTGTGGCCACCACGATTCCTCTGGTCACCTACAAGACACCCGACCTCGGGGCGGCGCCCCAGAGGGACCACCGGGACCATCGCCGCAAGCGAGGCCGGCCGTGAGCGTCCACCTGCTCCTGTCGGCCGGGCGTGGCCCGCAGGAGTGCGCCTGGGCGCTGGCTCAACTGCTGCACCGCCTGGAAGGCGACGCCACCCGGCAGGACCTGGAAACGCATCGGGCCCACACTGTTCCCGGTGACCGGCCCGGCACCTACCGATCGGTTCTCATCCGAATCGCAGGAGACGCCGCCGAGGCGTTCGCCGCCTCGTGGACCGGAACCCTGTGCTGGCAGGCCCCCAGCCCCTACCGGGCCAACACCGGCCGGAAGAACTGGTACGTCATCGCCCAACCATGCCAGGTCGACACCCCACGCACGACGTTCGCGGAAGCAGATGTCGACGTCGTCGCCTGCCGCACCGGCGGCCCCGGCGGCCAACATCGCAACAAAGCCAGCACGGCCGTACGGGCGACCCACCGGCCCACAGGAATCGTCGTCGTGGTCGACACCGAGCGGCAGTTCAGCCTCAACCGCCGCATCGCCATGCGGCTGCTGCGACAGCGCATCGTGCACGGCGACGAGGCGACAGAGCGCGCTGTCACCACCGCCCGCTGGCGCATCCACGATGAGCTCGTACGCGGCAACCCCACCCGCATCGAACGTCCGGAAACGTCGAATCAGGACCTGGCGCCGTAGAAGCAGACGCGCCGACGACGGCGGCAGCCCACCCCGACCACGCCCACCGGCGAAAGAGAATCGCGTCCGACAACGGTCATGTCCACGGACGTGGTGTATGAGTTGATCTCCGCGTGATCCTGTTTCTGCAGGTTAAGCGGTCAGTGTCTGCGGGAGTGGATTCTGGACCGGTGTGTCGCCGGCGATGACGCGCAGGCGGGCTTTGGCCAGGATGTCCAGGCCCATGTAGCGGCGGGCCTCGGTCCATTCGTCGGTCTGCTCGGCCAGCACCGCGCCGACCAGGCGGATGATCGCGGCCCGGTCGGGGAAGATGCCGACCACGTCGGTGCGGCGGCGGATCTCCTTGTTCAGCCGCTCCTGGGGGTTGTTCGACCAGATCTGCCGCCAGGTCTCGCGGGGGAAGATGGCGAAAGCCAGCAGGTCTTCCCGAGCGGCGTCCAGATGCTCGCACGCGGCCGGATACTTGGCCTCCAGCGCCTCAATCACCCAGGCGTGCTGGGCGCGAACCTGCTCGGCGGTGGGCTGGTCGAAGATGGTGCGCACCAGCGTGGCCACCCACGGCTGCGCGCTCTTGGGCACGGTGGTGAGCAGGTTGCGCAGGCAGTGAAGCCGTGAGGAAATAACACAGCGATTCGATCTTTCGGGTTGGATGTCATGTTATGGCGATCTTGCCCGTTGTTCTCGATCAGCTGGCGTTGAAGTTCGAGGTGGTGTTGCCGCATCTGAACGAGCGGCAGCGGCGGTTGCTGCTGGCAGCCGAGGCCCGGTTACTGGGGCATGGCGGAGTTCGTGCGGTCGCTCGGGTCGCCGGGGTGAGCGAGTCCACCGTGCGGAAGGGGGTGTTCGAACTCGAGGACGGCGGGGATGTGCTGCCGGGCGGGCGGGTGCGTCGCGAGGGCGGTGGGCGCAAGAGTGCCGAGGAGTTGGATCCGCAGGTGTTATCGGCGCTGCTGGCGTTGGTCGAGCCGGATGAGCGGGGTGATCCGGAGTCGCCGCTGCGGTGGACAACCAAGTCGCTGCGGCACCTGGCCGACGAACTGACCCGGCAGGGGCACCGGGTATCGCCGCCGACGGTCGGGCGGCTGCTGCGAGAGGCTGGGTTCAGCCTGCAGGGCAACGCCAAGACCCTGGAAGGGAAGCAGCACCCGGACCGGGATGCGCAGTTCCGCTATATCAGCGAGCAGGTCAAGCAGCATCAGGCTGCGGGCGAGCCGGTGATCAGCGTCGATACCAAGAAACGCGAGCAGCTCGGCCGGCTTCCCAACCCGGGCCGTGAGTGGCGGCCGAAGGGCGACCCGATCGAGGTGGAGGACCACAGCTTCTTCTTCACTGGGCCGGACGTCGAGCAGGCCATCCCGTATGGGATCTACGACATCAGCGCGAACACCGGCTGGGTGAACGTCGGCATCGACCACGACACCTCAACGTTCGCGGTCGCCTCGATCCGCCGCTGGTGGCAGGCCCGCGGCCGCCTGGACTATCCGGACGCCTCCCGGCTATTGATCACCGCGGACGCGGGAGGCTCCAACAGCTACCGGTTCCGGGTCTGGAAGGCCGAGCTCGCCGCCCTGGCCGCGGAGACCGGTCTGGCGATCACTGTGTGTCATTTCCCGCCGGGCACCTCGAAATGGAACAAGATCGAGCACCGGCTGTTCTCCCATATCACGATGAACTGGCGTGGACGGCCGCTGACCAGCCACGAGGTCGTCGTCAACATCATCGCCTCAACGAGGACCCGCACCGGGCTGCGAGTCGAAGCCGAACTCGACACCGCCTCGTATCCGCTGGGCGTCACGGTGAGCAAGGCCCGGTTCGCCGAGCTGCCAATCCACGCCCACCCCACCCACGGCTCCTGGAATTACACGATCCACCCCGCCCTGGTCGCCGCCGACCGGCCACCCGTCGTCGGCACCGACCGCGCGCAGATCCACGCTGCCGCACTACGCGCGCTGGCCGACTCCCGGCTGACCGGCATGACCGAAGCCCAACTGGACGACCTGGCGCGCCGGCTCGCCCCCGCCCAGGCCGCTCGAGCCGAGCAGCGCACCTTCCACCAGCGCGGCGGCGAACGCCGGCGCACCAAGGGCGCCGGGTCCCACAGCCTGCTCTCCAACGCGGACCGGGTGCTGATCACAGTCGTCTACCTCCGCCAGATCTGCTCCCAGAAGGTCCTGTCGGACCTGCTCGAGGTCAGCGACTTCACGATCGGCTATTGGATCGCCGAGACTCGCAAGCTGCTCACCGAGCACCAGGTCACGGTCCCCGCCACCACCATGCGGTTCACCACCGCCGCACAGCTGCGCAGCTTCCTGGACAACGACGATGTCCCCGCCCAGCGGCCCCGGATCTCCGAAACGCTCTCGCACCCCACTCTGACCGGAATGAGCCGCGAAGAACTCCGCCTGATGATCGAGCGACTCACCCCGCTCCAAGCCGCCCGCCTCGAACGCCTCCGCTACCAGCGCCGCGGCGGTGAACGACTTCCCGGAGCCCGAGGCGGCATCTTCCAACAGAAGATCACCGACGCCGAGCGGATTCTCGCCGCCATCCTCTACCAGCGGAAAGCCTGCACACGGCAAGCCCTCAGCGAACTGTTCGAAGTCAGCCCCCGCACGATCGGCAACACCCTCATCGAGACCCGCCCACTCCTGGAACACGACGGCTACAACCCCGCACCCGCCCCAACTCGCCACCGGACCGCAGCCGCGCTCCTTGCCTCCATCTCGCCGTGTTGATTCTTAACGGCTTCAGTGGGTGCGGCAGCGCTGCCAGGCCGCGCCCGGCAGGGCGGCGCCGATCGCCTCCACCAGGCCGCGATGGGCATCGGAGATGACCAACTGCACCCCGGACAGACCGCGGGCGACCAGACCGCGCAGGAAGGCCGGCCAGCCGGCGCCGTCCTCGGCGCTGGTGACCTCCAACCCGAGGATCTCGCGCTGCCCGTTGGCGTTCACGGCGGTGGCCACCAGGGCGTGCACGTTGATCGTGCGCCCACCCTCGCGCACCTTCTGCGTCAACGAGTTGCTCGACCAGCTTGTCGACGCGTCGGGTGGAGACACCGAGCAGGTAGCTGGTGGCGACCACGCTGATCAGGGCCTGCTCGGCCCGCCGCCGGCGTTCCAGCAGCCACTCGGGGAAGTAGGAGCCCGACCGCAGTTTGGGGATCGCCAGCTCGATCGACCCCGCCCGAGTGTCCCACTCACGCCTGCGGTAGCCGTTGCGCGAGTTGACCCGGTCGCTGCTGCGCTCTGCATACGGCGCCCCGCACAGGCTGTCAGCCTCGGCCGACATCAACGCCTCGGCCATGGTCTTCACCATGGATCGCAACAGATCCGGATCACCGGTCTCGATCTGCTGCGCCAGCCAGTCGGCAGGGGTGACACTGTCGTTCGCGGCCATCGCTTGTCTCCTTCGATCTTGATGTCGCAATCACGAAGGATCACGCGATGGCCGTCCCTATTTCACGGCCGCCACGCTTGTGACCAGGTCAAACTCGTACACCACTTCCATGGATGCAACCGGTACTGCCGGCAGGCTCTGCAGCTTCTCGATGAGGCTGGGTTCCGATTGCAGCAGGCGCAGTAGCCGGCTGCGCCATTCGGCCTCGATCGTCGCCACCCGCGCGCTGTCGCCGCTCTCCAGGGCGTGCAGGAGCGTTATGCGGGAGACCTCCCACTCCTGTAGGAAGTCATCCTGCTCGTCGGCCTCCCGGCCGAGTATGTGCGCGATTCTCCCTTTCGCCTGCGCCCATGCATCGGAGATCATCAGAGTGACCAAGGTCGTGGCGCCTAGATGTGGCCAATGCGATCAGTTCGGCTTGCATGGTCTCCTCAGTTCTGCTCGTCACGCCCGTCCTGCCAGTCGCTGTCTTGGTCGTCGTGGAAGGGGGCCGACCCGTTGGTTCTTACCTCCGGAGGCACGTCGTCGTAGGCGGTTGTTGGGTCGGCCAAGCCGAACCTGCGCTCGATCTCCTCAGCCACATCGGGCTGGCCATATTGGCGGACCAGAAGGGCTATCTGGTGGGTGAAGAGATCTCTCTGCTCCCGCAAATCGAGGGCGCGGAGAAAGGTGGCCAGGGAGTCGGCTGGTGAAGCGCCGTTCGTGGACGGCTCCTCACCGTTGTGTCCGAAGAGTGGGCTCGCGTAGGCGGCCTGTTGGGGTATTTCCTTGTTGTTGGCTACCGATGACAGCGTGGCGAGCAGGCCTATGTCGTTCACCGTCTTCTCCACCTGGTCGTCGTTCTTGACGAGCCACCAGACGACGGCGCTGCCGGTGTCCTTGAGCACGTCCTCGCCGAGGTACTCGCGCTTGCTCTGCTCGTACTTGCGGTCGTGTTCCCAGACCACTCGGTCCTTGCGCACCATAGCGAGCTTGTCCAGGCGTTCCTGATCTTGTGTGGAGAGAGTGACCTGAACGGATTTGGCCATGGCCTGGACATATCCGGTGGCGTCGTCCTGCATCGTGCCCAGGACGCCGCCCAGCTCGTGCGCGACGAGCGCGGCACGTCCCGGCTCGCGGCGTTCGGTGATCGCTCTCGCGCGCCTAAGAATCGCGTCCACGGCCAACGCCGCCGGGTTGACGAGTGTGCTGTCCCACGATTGCTTGAGAGGGGACCAGAGAACCGTCGCGGAGAACAGGAAGTCGTAGTCTTCCTCCTGACTTGGCAGCGGAACCTGTTCCACCCGCTGTTCGCGGGGCTCGATCGGAGGCGGCGGCGGAGGCACGTAGAAGGCCTCCGGCTCTACAGGGTCGTGCTTCCCGCTCCGAACCCAGAGCCTGAACAGTAGGACCGCCATGGCCACGACTGTGACCCCGACGGCCGTGAGCCATATCCCCCTCGGAGCAAAAGCGATGAGGCCGGCCAGCAGGATGCCGCCGACGGTGAACGCATAGATCATGACCGTGTTCCGGCCCGAAATCATGGTCTTCTCCACTGATCAAGTGACCTGGATGCCTTGGACCGCGAAGATCTTTTGCAGAATGAGTTCGATGAAGGCGGCGTACTGCTCGCGGCTCTCCGTGATGGAGCGGGGCAGGGCGCGGGCTTCGCTGTAAAGACGTGCCAAGACGTCGCCGCGCTGCTCGCCTCCGGCGACTAGGACGCCGATGAGGACGTCACGGTAACGATCGTCCTGGAAGGCCATTTGGAGCCACTGGCGCAGCCCCGTCTTCCAGTCCATCTCGCCGCGTTCCTGGAAGGCGCGTCTCCATCCCTCGGTGAGCATCTTTCGTACTTCGGCTTCGGCGATCAGTGGCCGGTTGCGAGTGCCAGGAGCGGTGAACGCCGCCGGGTCGGCCAGTCCCAGGAAGAGATCAACGTCGCGCTCCCACTGCTTGCCAACCGTGGGAAGTTTGGTGAGCCGGGCGAGGAGTTGCCGGCGCATCCACGGGTCGCCGTCGACCATTCCCAGCAGCGCGCTACGGGCATCCGTGGTCCGGCTCTCTCGCCTGGCCAGGTGGTGGAGGCGCACGATGGCCTGATCGGGGTGCGTGACGGCGATGACCTCAGTACAAATGATGATGATCACCTGAGCCAACGCCTCAGGGATGTGGCTATCGGTCGCCCAGTCGTAGATCTGCCGGCGGAAGAATCTGCCGTGCTCTTCGACGCTCAGCGCGGATCGAAGGGCTCGGTCAGCTGCCAACTGCCTGTGGTAGGGCTTCGGCCCCTTAGTCCAGTGGGCCACTGAGTCGACCAGTGCCGGTAGGTGCATTGAGTGCAGGCACTGCTCGGCGAAGCGTATGACCAGCTCGTCGCGCTCTTTGGCATCCAGGTCCGGATGGTCGATCATCGTTGCGACCCACCGCTGTATGCCGTCACGCAGCCCCGGCATGTTGTGCCAGAAGTGGGTGCGGACGGCGGCGTCGTACCCCAGGTCCGTGAAACGCACGTGGCGGTCCGCATCCAGTTCGGCACCGATGTCGCGCAGGCTCTCGATGAGATCGGAACGTTCCAGGCTGTGGCGGTCGTCTGCATAGTCGACGGTTTCGAGCAACGCGGTGGCGGCGCTGTAGACATGGTCGACGTGGGCCCGATGCAGCATGGCCGTCGCCAGGAGCAATGCCCGCTGAGGGCCGAAGCGCAGCTTCGATACGACGGTGGCGACTTCAGGGCCACGACCGGTGGACGCGCGCTCTGCGGCCTTGTACCAGTCGGGGTAACCGGTGCCGGTCGCGTTCTCGTACGCCTTCCTGACGAAACCGGCAAACCTGGCGATCTCCAGTATGGGCCTGTCGGTGCTCAGAAAAGCGGGCTGCGGGCTGGTCGCGGCCCCGGGAACCCCTTCCAACCGTAAATGCCGGCGGAGGACCTCTAGGGTCGAGGGGCGGTCGATCCAGGAATGTAATGGCCCAAACTGCGGCCAGAGCGTCTCACTCCCTCTAGCGGGCAGCACGACCACCAGCAGAGCACCGTGCTGGTCAACGCGCTTGCGGAGGGAGGACAGATCGTCCTGGAGGGCCTGCCAGATCCGCTCGTCGGCCCGTGACAGATCTAGCCACACGCGATCGTCGTCGCCGATCAGGTCTGGCTCCACCCGGTACTTTCCGTTCTCGTCATCCCAGGACAGCTCATGGAACCGTTCGCCGCCTGAGGACAACTCGCGCAGCAGTACCTTTGCCGCGGTGCTTCTGCCGCTACCCGGCGCGCCGTCCAGGAGAAGTGTCCGATGTGTCCTCAGGATGTCGTACGCCTGTCCGTAGCCAGGAGGGTGAACAAAGCGCTGCCGGAGCCAATCCAGCTCCTTGATGGAGGCCAAGCGTGCTTTTCGGCTTCGATCTGCCGCGTCGGCGAAGAACGCCATGTAGTTAAGGTCGCCACCCCCCATGTGCATGGCCCCGCGATTGTCCGAGATGTAGGGAGGCACCGGGCCGGTCAACGCTCCTCCTCTTTGCGTCGTGAACCACCGAAGTCATGCCGGATTCCGCCCTGGTTGTCGCCCGCGATGTAGGTCGCTCCCGTCCCCGAGACATGTGGGGAGTTGTGGTAAAGGTTGCCATCGCCCATGTGAATCGACCCTTGATTTCCCTTGATGACGGTGCCGGCGTCGCCGGTGAACTCCCGGGCCTGGACGACGTTCCCGCGGAGCTCGCCAACCGAGTTGCGCACCTCGCCGACCTCCGATTCCTGAGCTGCGGTCCGATCCGCGGCCTTCAGCTCGGGCACTTTCGCGGCGAGAAGGTTCCCGATGCGCATGAGATTGGACTGGAGATCGTGCAGGTCCAACGGGACGGACTGGACGTCGGCGAGCCGCTTCAGCTCTCCGGGCAGGTCAGCCGGATTCAGCCGCTCAGCCTTCCGCCCATCCAGAACCGGAATGACCTCAATACCGCAGGCGAACGCTTCCAAGATCTCCTTGCGTACCCAGTCGTCTTCGTCGCTCAGTTGGGGATGCTTGGACCAGTTCTCACCGATGACAGCCAGCACGACGGAGCTGCGGCGTACCCCTCTGATCAGGTGGTCCTGATACACGGCTCCGGGCGGAATTGACTTGGAGGCGCGAAAGACGTGCGCGTCGCCGAAGCGGTGGGAGAGAGCCTGATCGAGCAGGGCAGCGATCTTCTCGCCATCCCCCGTGCGGTAGTTGATGAACACCTCGTTCGCCATTTGATGCCCCTTCGCTGGGTCCCTTTCTCTGGATCTACGGGTTGATGGTGTGCATGGCCACGCCGAGCTCGGGTGCCAGCTCCCGCACCGCCGGGTTCTTCGGGTGACGAGCCAGCGTTCGCGCGAGCGCGCGCATGTCCTGGGCGATGGTCGCGGAGCTGATTGCGGTGGCGCTGCCGAGTAGCTGTCCCGTCAGATGGCAGGCCTTCTCGATCTCGCCCGCCATCGCATGGGCGAGCGCGTGGCGCATGCCGTAGCGGACTTGTGTGCGCAATGCCTGAGGCGGTATCAGCGCCATCTGTCGGCCGATGGTCTCGGCCGCCGCTTGAGGACGGCCGAGGTCGTACAGGCACCAGCCCTTGATCATGCCGACAGGGTCGGGCAAGTTCGTCGTGCCGATGACGGGTGTATTCGATTGCTGCGGGTGTAGGGCGAGCAATGCTCGGGCCCTGTCGAGGCTGCGCATGCAAGCGTCGTAGTCACCGGCGAGGGCGTGCCCCTGGGCTTCACGCTGCGCCGCCAACCCGCGGATGCGAGGCGGTAGCCTGCTGGCCTGCGCCTGCCTGGCCAGCGCGACTGTCTGTCCGGCATCGTCGCGATAAAGCGTGACCAGAGCGCGGCGGACGTACCCGTACGCGGCCATATCACCATCGCCACCTGCGGCGGCGAGGTCGATCGCTCGCTGCGTCCACCACAATGCGGCCTCATCGTTTCCGACTTCCTGCATCATCCATCCGGTGTACTCCGCATACCGCGAGGCCAGCCGGAGGAGCCCTTCGTGAGTAGGCGGCCTCGTACGTGAGGACAGCTCCTGTAGCGAATGCGTCTGGGCAATGAGAGCCGGTAACAGCAGGCTCGGACCCGCTACCTGTCCGAACTGCCGGTAGTGGTCAAACAGCGCCCGGGACATGCCCAGCAGAGTGGTGTCGGCGGAGACGGTGATGCCAGGAAGGCCGATGCTTATACCGGCGATGGACGCGACGCCCATGGTCAGCATCTGCCGCCTGTCCAACGCCTGGAACGAGCTCTGGCCGTCACCGGACAACTGCATCACCCACACCTCCTCTCCGCTGTCACGTGCCTTGGTGGCCTCCGAATTGGTGGGCCGAATGGGAGCAAGGGCCGCGAGGTCACCCCCGGCGTCCAGCGTCGTGTCACACAGGCGCGCCAGTTCCCGGCTGGGCGCTTTCAGCCCTCGCTCGACCTTGCTCAACTGGCCCTTGCTGTAGTGGACGAGCTTGGACAGGCTTGTGAGCGTGAGACCGACGGCCAACCGTCGCCTGCGAAGCTCCCGGCCGAAGCTGAGTGGCTCCTGAACCACCTGGACCTCCCTCGCAGTCCGCTGCGCAGCCGAGAGTCACTGCTTGTAAGACTGCGTCGCCGATACCGGTCGAACAAGACCCACTGTGGTGTTTCCCGTTTCCACCTGCCGACCCCTACCTGACCGCTGCGGCGGACCTGAGGGCCTGGCATGTAGCACTTCAGACCAATCCGGGCGATTCGGCTGCTGTGGTCCGCGGGGCAAAGTCCAATGAACGAGCTCGTCACTCCGACGATGTGGAGCGCAGGGGTATAGGAATATAGGACGCGCTCTGGCGAGCGCCGGTGAATCCTATGCACGCGAATGCGTCCTGCCGCGCATAACGTTGGAAACCGGTGCGGCCAATGTCCGTGCCCAGAGCTTCTACCAGGCGTTGGGATATGCGGAGGAAGAGGTACGGCTGAGCAAGCTGGTATCGGCTGACGATCGGGCGGTGTCAGCGGTGTCCGGTTCGCTGCCTCCAGGCTCAGCCGGTTGCTCGATGGCGGGAGTTCGTCGTAGGTCTTGTGTTCCTGCAGAGTGGTAGAGGCAGCCGAGCATCCGGTTGAAGTGTTCCGCGCGCTGGAGTGCCGGTCGCCTTCGGCTCGCCGCCTGTCGTAGCAGGCTCTTGGCCTGGGTGCTCGCAGGGAGGAGAAGGCTCGCGAACACCGTGAATGGAAAATATTCGGCTAGGCGTGTGGGCGGATACCTGAAGTGGTCCCGCGGACGCAACCGGTCACCGCCGAAGACAAGATCGCGCTTGAGGGCATGGGCATTCCGTACAAGCATCCCGAGGCGTACTCGATCCGGGAGCAGGGGAGCGGGGCATTCCGGGGGCGTGGCAGGACCTGGCCCCCACGGGAGGCGGGGGTCAGCTCGTCAGTTGGGCCTCGAGGCGGTAGCCGTCGACGGTGACGTAGACCTGGTCGCCCGGCCTGGCGTTCAGGCGCATCAGGACCGGCTGCAGCGAGTCGAACACCGGCTGCTGGTCGCGCCAGACGAGCACGATCGCGTTGTCGCCGGGGCCCGTGACCGACAGCAGGGTGCCGGGCCGCATGCCGAGCTGGGCCGCGTACCCCTCTGGTACGGCCACGGGGCCGCCGCGCAGGTGCTCGGGGGTGACGTCGATGCGCTGCCAGCGCCGCGGGTCGGAGGCGGGGCTCGGCAGCGGAGGCGGGGGAGAGGAAGGCGTGCCCGCCAGCAGCGGGGGTGGTGTGCCGGCGCCGGCCAGCAGCGGCGAGCGTCCGCCCGAGAGCGCCGACAGGGTCGCCAGCGCGGCGCTGGGATCGATCGGGCCCTGCGGCGCGGGCGGGACGGGCTGTCCGCCCCTGTGGTGGTGGCCGTTGGCCCCCGGCGTACGGCGTGGCAGCGGCTGCTGCACGGCGGGCGCGGCCGCGGCCGTCTCGACGAGGGCTTCGGCGGGCAGCGCGTCGAGCCATGCCTTGGCCGAGTGCCGCCTGATGCCGAGTTCGCCGAGCAGTTCCTCCACGTCCGCGTCGGCGGGATGGGCGGCCAGCAGTCGCCTGGTGCGCGCCTGCAACCCGGCCAGGTCGCCGACGACGAGCCAGCCGTCCTGCAGGCGACGGTCGGGCATGAGCGTGACCAGTACCCGCCACAGCGGGCTGCGCAGGGTCGGCACGATGACGGGGTGCGCGGGGTCGGCACCGATCAGCTGGTCCTCGGTGGCGGCGGTGCCGAGCCACTCGGTGAGGCGGAACATGTGGCCCGTGACGGGCGCGGACTCCGAGGAGCGCAGCCAGTGCAACACGCGTTCCTCGGCGGTGCGCTGGGCCTGGGACAGTACTTCCCTGTCGACCAGCAGCTTGTGGGCGAGGGAGCGTAGGGTGTCGGGCTCGGCGGCGAACAGGCGGTTGACGGCGACCGCCAGCTCCAGACGGTCGAAGGAGCGGAACAGGCCGTCGACGACGCGGACCATCGGGTAGTCGTCGTCGGGGCTCCCCGCGGCCGGCGCGGCCAGCGGCGGTTTGGGGTAGGCCGAGCCCTGGGGCTGGGCGGCGAACGGCGAGGTCTGGTTCGGCGCGGCAGGCCGCGCGCCACCGGGCTGGCCGGCGGAGGGAGCGCCGGCGCCCTGCCCCGGAGCGCCGGGCTGGCCCGGGACTCCGCCGGGCCGGTCCGCGACTCCGCCCGGCTGGCCGGCGACTGCGCCGGGCTGGCCGGCGAAACCCGGCGCGCCGTTCGTCGGAGCCGCCGTGGCGCCGGGCTGGCCCGGGGCAGCACCCGGTTGACCGGCGGGACCCTGCGCGGCCGCGGCGCCACTTGGGGACGCGGCTCCTGGCTGGCCCTGAACAGCACCCGGCTGGCCCGCGAAACCCGGCGCGCCGCCTGCCGGGGCTGCCGCGCCAGGCTGACCCGGGGCAGCACCGGGTTGACCCGGGGCAGCGCCAGCCTGACCGGGAGCGTTCGGGGCCGCCGCACCGGGCTGGCCCGGCGCCCCTGGAGCGCCCGCCGTGCCCGGGGCACCGGCGACGGGTTGGGCGGGGAAGGAGCCGGGGGAAGGGTGTCCCGTGCCGGATTGGGCGGGGAAGGAACCGCTCGACGGAGGTCCCGCGACGGGCTGGGCGGGGAAGGTACCGCTCGACGGAGGTCCCGCGACGGGCTGGGCAGGAAAGGAGCCCGTGGAAGGGTGTCCGGTGCCGGGTTGAGCGGGGAAGGAGCCGCTCGACGGAGGTCCCGCGACCGGCTGGGCGGGGAAGGAGCCGGTGGAAGGGTGTCCCGTGCCGGGTTGGGCGGCGAACGAGCCGGTGGAGGTCTGGCCGGGCACGGCAGGGAAGGAGCCGGTCGACACGCCGCCGGCCGTCGGCCCGGAACCACCCGGACGCTGCGCCGCGGCGGCGGGATCCTGCGCGCCGGCCCCGTGCTGAAGCCCCTGCCCCTGCCCCTGCCCCTGAGCCTGACCCTGTCCATGCCCCTGACCCTGGGCGCCAGGCCGCTGGGGCAGCGGTGCGCCCGCGCCCCTGTCCTGCGGGGCGGCCTGGTGCGGTGCGAAGAAGCCGCCTTCAGGCGGCTGCGAGAGGCCCTGGGCGGGTTCGGCGCCGGGGCGTTGCGGGAGCGCTCCCGCGGGCCGTACGGCCGTGGCGTCGGAGGTCGCGGGGATCCTGCCGAGCACTTCCCTGAACACCGACTCCACCACGACCTCGGTCGAGGCGGACGAGGGTGGCGAGCCCAGGTCTCCCGTGCTCAGCCGGCGCAGCACGCGCCATCCGCCCAGGTCGGTGATGACCGTGCGGGCGGGCTCCGGCCAGCCGGGCAGGGTGGGGTCCACGTGATGCACGTGCAGCGCGGGAAGCACGTCGGCCAGCGGCAGATGGTCCCACCGGGAGGCGGCCAGGCGCGCCAGCCGTTCGCACATCCACTCGATGCCGGTGGTGCCGAGGGCCCGTGACAGCGAGAGCGAACCCCACCAGCCCGCGGGGAGGCGAGGGTCGGCCAGGGCTTCGGCGACCTGCTGAGGACGGCTCCAGCGCAGCGCTGGGACCAGGTCGCTCAGGCAGATCGATGACTCGACGTCCATCGGCGGACCGCATCCTCCCCAGAGAGTTGTGACGCGTGTGGCTAATGGTGCAGCCTACGCCGCAAGCTATCAATCGGTGTGAATAGGGTAAAGCTGGTTGGAACCCAAACCGTACCGGGGCCGACCCCCCACGATGGCCACGGCGTCGGCCCCGGCATCGCATCCCGCCTCGAGAGATGCCAGGTCACCGGCGCCGGCGAGCTTCGCCGTGAGGAATCCCGCGGCGAAGGCGTCTCCCGCTCCGGTGGAGTCGACCACGGCGCGTTCCCTGCCCTCGGTCGTGGCGGTCACACGTCCGTTCCTGGCGAGGATCGCGCCGCTCGCGCCGAGCTTGACCACCGCCGTGCCGTAGCGGTCGCTGAGCTGTTCGGCGGCGGGCTCGGGGGAGCCGGCGCCGGTCAGCAGGAGCGCCTCGTCCCTGTTGGGGATGACCAGCCCGGCCCGCGCGGTCTCGGCGAGGAAGCGTTCGACGCCGAACTCGCGCAGGAACCCGGTCGAGGCGGGGTCGACGCTGATGGACAGGCCCAGCGCCGCGGCTGACGTCATGGCGAGCCTGGCCAGTTCGAGTCCCGGCTCGGCGAACAGCGTGTAGCCGGAGATGTGCAGGTGGCGCACGCCGTCCAGCAGGTCGGGGGACCAGTCGTCGACGGAGATGTGGCCGCCGGCGCCGCGGTTGGTGAGCATGGAGCGCTCGCCCGTGACGTCGACCATCGCGATCACCACGGCGGTCGGGTGGTCGGGGTCGACGCGCACGTGCGGGCGCACGCCCACCTTGGCCAGCTCGGCCGTGTGCCATTCGCCGGTGTCGAAGCCCACCCTGGTCAGCAGGCGCGAGTCGGCCCCCAGGTGGGCGGCCCACGAGGCGGTGTTGGCGCCCGAGCCGCCGGGGCGCAGCACGATGTCGGCGGCGGTGTCGGTGCCCGTGCTGACCGGGGCGCTGTGGATGGCGACGACGTCGGTGACGACGTCGCCGATCACCAGGAGTCCCGCGCTCATCCCCGCGCCCAGGCGACCGCGATGTCGCCGGCGACGCGGACGTTGCCGCGGACGGCGGCGAGGTTGGCCTCCAGGGACGCGCCGCCGGTGCCGCGCACCAGGTACGACAGCAGGAACGGGGTGATGGCCTGGCCGGTCACGCCCTCACGCTCGGCGGCGGCCAGCGCCTCGGCCAGCACGCGGTCGTGCAGCTCCGGGTCGAGCTGCTCGGCCACCGGCACCGGGTTGGCGATGATCAGCGCGGTCTCGGGGCCGCCAAGAGCGTCCTGGCCGCGCATGATGGCGGCGGCCTGCTCGGCCGACTCGATCCGCCAGTCGACCGGCTCGCCCGAGCTGTGCAGGTAGAAGCCGGGGAAGGTGTCGGTGCGCAGGCCCGCGATGGTGACGCCGCGCGTCTCCAGCCGCTGCAGCGTGGCCGGCACGTCGAGGATCGACTTCACGCCCGCGCAGACGATGGTGATGCGGGTGCGGGCGAGCGTGTCCAGGTCGGCCGACTCGTCCTGGTCCTGCGTCCAGCCGCGGTGCACGCCGCCGAGACCGCCGGTGGCGAAGATCCGCACGCCCGCCCTGGCGGCCAGGAACGAGGTCGCCGACACGGTGGTCGCGCCGCTGGCCCCGAGGGCGGCGGCGACGGGCAGGTCGCGCTGGCCGAGCTTGCGCAGGCCGGGCTCGGTGGCGATGCGGATCAGCTCGTCCTCGTCCAGGCCGACCTTGGCCACCCCGTCCAGCACCGCGATCGTGGCGGGCACGGCGCCCGCCTTGCGGACGATCTCCTCCAGCTCCCTGGCGACCTCGAGGTTGCGCGGCTGGGGCAGGCCGTGGGAGATGATCGTGGACTCCAGGGCCACCACGGGCGCTCCGGCGGCCAGCGCCTCGGCGACCTCGGCGGACGGGCGGAGGATGGGGTCAGTCGTGCTGGGCATGGGGTGGTTCGTGCTCCTTGGACGTGCTGGTGCTGGTGTCTTCTGGAACGGGCCAAAGGCCGGGGATTGTTCCAAAAAGAGCAGGTTACCCCTGGTCAGATGAGCAGCGCCACGCCACCCAGCGAGAGCGTGACGATCATGGTGGTGGCGATGCCGCCGAGCAGCAGCGCCCTGCCGCCCCTGACCAGCCTGCGCACGTCGATGCCGGTGCCCAGGCCGAACAGCGCGGCGGCCAGTAGCAGGGCGCTGAGCCGGGGCGCCGCGCCGGTGACCGCCTCGGGCACCAGACCCGTGGCGCGCACCGCGACCATGGCCAGGAAGCCGAGCACGAACGCCGGGACCAGCGGCGTGGCCCTGCGCGGCGCCTCCGGGTCCGATCCCGTGCCCGTCCGCGTGCCGGGCGCGCCGGTCTCCTCGCGGCGCAGGCGCAGGGAGGTCAGCGCCACCAGCGGCGCGAGCAGCACGACCCTGGCCAGCTTCACCGTCACCGCCACGGTGAGAACGGCGGCGCCGCCGGCCGCGCCGATGGCGGCGACCTGGGCGACCTCGTGCACCGACGCGCCCGCCCACACGCCGAGCTGGTGGGAGTTCAGGCCGAGCCACGAGGCCAGCAGCGGCAGCAGCGCGATGAGCGCCGTGCCGTACAGGACGACCACGCTGAGCGCGCCGGCCACGTCGTCGTCATCGCTGACGCCGCGCTCGCCGCCCGTGGCCTCGTGCATGCCCGCCACCGCGGCGGCGCCGCAGATGGACACGCCGGTGGCGACCAGCAGTGACGTGCCCCGTGACAGCCCGAGCCACCGGCCGGCCAGCGGGGTGACGGTGAAGGTGATGCCGGTCGCCAGTGCGACGACGGCGAGCGGCTGCCAGCCGAGTGCCAGCACGTCCGGCACCGCGATCTGCAGGCCGAGCACCACGATCGCGGCGCGCAGGACGGTCCGCGAGACGAACCTGACGCCCGGCGCGAACACGGCGCCGACTCCCGTGGTGTTGGCCAGCGCCGCGCCGAGCACGACGGCCACGACGGCCGCGCTCACCGCGGGCACCAGGCTGTTCACCACCAGGGCGACGGCGACCGCGCCGGCGGTGAGGCCGAGTCCTGGCAGCAGCCCGCGCACGGCGGCGGAGGTGGCGGGAGCGTTGGCGGTGAGGGTCATGCCTCCAGTCTTCGGGCAGGTCGGGGCGGCCAGTAGACCGATCTTGACTGGGAGCCCATAGCCTGTGGCTATGAGTGAATTGCCCGATCTGGAGTCGTTGCGGCTTTTGGTCGACGCGGGCGAGCTCGGCAGCCTCGGCCAGGCGGCCAGGGCCGCGGGCATCGCGCAGCCCTCGGCCAGCAAGCGGATCGCCAGGCTCGAACGCCGGCTCGGCGTGCCGTTGCTCGAACGCACGCCCCGCGGGTCGGCGCTGACCGCCGAGGGCCGCATGGTCGCCGGCTGGGCGGCGCAGGTGCTGGCCGCCGCGCACGAGCTGATGCGCGCGGTCGAGGCCGTACGGCAGGGCGAGGCCGCGCAGCTGCACGTCGCGGCCAGCATGACGGTGGCGGAGTACCTGGTGCCGCGCTGGCTGGGCGAGCTGCAGAGCCGGGAGCCCGACATCCAGGTGGGGCTCGACGTGATGAACTCGGCCGACGTGGCGGCCAGGGTGCTCGCCGAGAAGGTGGAGCTGGGGTTCGTGGAGGGCCCGACGGTGCCCGACGGCCTGGCCAGCAGGGTCGTGGCCACCGACCGCCTGGTCGTGGTGGTCTCACCTGGGCACCCGTGGGCGCGCCGCCGTACGGTGCTGCGGGTGGCGGAGCTGGCGGCCACCCCGCTGGTGGTGCGCGAGCCCGGCTCGGGCACCAGGGAGACGCTGGACCTGGCCTTCGCCGGGCAGCACGTGGCCAGCCCGCGCCTGGAGCTGGGCTCCAACGCGGCGGTGAAGGGCGCGGCCCAGGCGGGTGCGGCGCCGGCGGTGCTGAGCGGGCACGCGGTCGAGGCCGAGGTGGCCACGGGACGGCTGGTGGAGGTGCCGCTGGCGGGGCTCAACCTGGTGCGCAACCTGCGGGCGGTGTGGCGCAGGGGCAGGTCGCTGACCGGGCCGGCCGCCACCCTGCTGGCCATCGCCTCCCGGCCGTGACACCTTGACGGTTCGCTACATATTCATCGACAAATAGGTCGTATGCCATATGACGTCGTGATCGCCGGCGCCGGCCACAACGGTCTGGTCGCCGCGGCCTACCTGGCCGCCGCGGGCCGCAGCGTGCTCGTCCTCGAACGCCAGGACCACGTGGGCGGCCTGGCCATCTCCACCAGGGCCTTCCCCGGCGTGGACGCCCGCCTGTCGCGCTACTCCTACCTGGTCAGCCTTCTCCCCACGAAGATCGTCAACGACCTGGGGCTCCGCCTCGACCTGCGCCGGCGTCGCTTCGCCTCCTACACGCCCGTCGGAGACGGCGGCCTCCTCGTCGACAACGCCGACGACGAACGCACGGCCGCGTCGTTCCGGCGCGTCACCGGCGGGGAGTCCGACTACCGGGCATGGCGGGAGTTCTACGCCATGACGGCCCGGGTCGCCGAGCGGCTGGCCCCCACCCTGCTCGAACCGCTGCGCCCCGCCGACCGGCTGCGCGAGGTGGTCGGCGACGAGGTGGCCTGGCGCGACCTGTTCGAGCGGCCGATCGGGCAGGTCGTCGACGAGCGCTTCGCCGACGACACCGTGCGCGGGGTGGTGCTGACCGACGCGCTCATCGGCACGTTCGCCGACCCGGCCGAGAACCTGCTGGCCAACAGGTGCTTCCTCTACCACGTCATCGGCGACGGCACGGGCGAGTGGAACGTGCCCGTCGGCGGGATGGGCGCGGTCACCGGCGCGCTGGAGGAGGCGGCGAGGAAGGCCGGCGCCACCATCACGACGGGCGCGGAGATCGTGGGGATCGACCCCTCGGGCGAGGTCACCTTCCGCGACGCCGGGGGCGAGCACACCGTCACCGGCGAACGGTTGCTGGTCAACCTGCCACCCGCCGTCCTCGACCGGCTGATGGGAGGCTCCCCGGCGGCGCCCGAGGGCGCCCAGCTCAAGATCAACATGGTGTTGAGCAGGCTGCCCCGGCTGAAGGACCCGGACGTGGACCCGCGCGAGGCCTTCAGCGGCACCTTCCACATCAACGAGAGCCGCGACCAGCTCGCGCGCGCCTACGCGCAGGCGGCCCGCGGCGAGGTGCCCGACCTGCCGCCCGCCGAGGTCTACTGCCACTCCCTCACCGATCCCTCCATCCTCGGCCCGGGGCTGCGCGCGCAGACGATGACGCAGACGATGACGTTGTTCGGCCTGCACATGCCCGCCAGGCTCTTCCCCCGCCACAAGGACGAGGCGGTCGCCGCGACCCTGCGCTCGATCGACTCGGTCCTCGCCGAGCCGCTGGAGGACTGCCTGCTCACCGGTCCGGACGGCGAGCCGTGCATCGAGGCCAAGACCCCGCACGACCTGGAGGTCGAGGCCGGGCTGCCCGGCGGCCACATCTTCCACCGCGACCTCGCCTGGCCTTACGGCGAGGCCGGCACCTGGGGCGTGGAGACCGAGCATCCGCGCATCCTGCTGTGCGGCGCGGGCGCCCGGCGCGGCGGCGGCGTCAGCGGCATCCCCGGGCACAACGCCGCGATGGCGCTGCTGCGGGGACCTTCATGACGTTCTCATGAAGCGGGTCTACCGTGGGTCACCATGAGTGATGGCGCGCGGTTGCTGGTGGTGGACGACGAGCCCGCCCTGCGGGAGGCGCTGCAGTCGAGCCTGGAGTTCGAGGGGTACCTGGTCGCCGCCGTCGCCGACGGCCAGGCCGCCCTCGACGAGCTGGGCCGGCAGAGCTACGACGCGGTGCTGCTCGACGTGATGATGCCGCGCGTCGACGGGCTGACCGCCTGCCGCAGGCTGCGCGCGGTCGGCAACCACGTGCCCGTGCTCATGCTCACCGCCAGGGACGCCGTCGGCGACCGCGTCTCGGGACTCGACGCGGGCGCCGACGACTACCTGGTCAAGCCCTTCGAGCTGGACGAACTCCTGGCCAGGGTGCGGGCGCTGCTGCGGCGCGGCTCGCTCGGCGGGCGCGGCGCGGGCGGCGCCACGCTGGCCTTCGGCGACCTGCGCATGGACCCGGCCACGCGCGAGGTCACCAGGGGCGGCCGCCGCCTCGACCTGACCAGGACCGAGTACCTGCTGCTCGAGCTGCTGCTCGCACACCCGCGCCAGGTGCTGACCAGGGAGCAGATCCTCACCGAGGTGTGGGGCTTCGACTTCGAGCCGACCTCGAACTCGCTGGACGTCTACGTGATGTACCTGCGCCGCAAGCTGGAGGCCGAGGGCGAGCCCCGGCTGATCCACACCGTCCGCGGGGTGGGCTACGTGCTGCGGGCCGCCGCGTGAGACGGCGCAGCCTGCGCTCGCGACTGACACTGCTGGTGACGCTGGCGGTGGCGGTCGCGGTCGCGGTCTCTGCGGTCGGCTGCTACCTCATCGTCAAGCACGAGCTGTACGTGCAGATGGACCGCACCTTCGACGAGCAGCGCATGAAGCCGCCCGAGGCCAAGCGGTACGACGTCGAGTGGCTGCTCAAGCACTGCCAGCCGACGGCCCAGAGCACCGGGCACTACGGCCGGCCGCCCCAGTCGACCATGGTCGTCTACGCCGACGGGCGGCCCAACTGCTACGTCGGCCCCGGCCTGACCGTCACCCCCACGGTGCGGCGGATCGCGGCCCAGGGCGGCTCGGACATCTACAACGGCACCACCGAGCAGGGCAGGCCGGTCCGCGTCTTCGTCGAGAGCCCCGTGCCAGGAATGGCGATCATGGACAGCCGGCCGCTCGGCGAGCTCCTGGGCACACTGCGCACCCTGACGTTCCTGCTGGCCAGCGTCGCCGCCATCGGCGTGCTCGGGGCGGCCTGCGCCGGCCTGCTCGTCTCCCGTACGGCCCTGCGCCCCGTCGGCCGCCTCACCGAGGCCGTCGAGCACATCGCCAGGACCGAGGACCTCAACACCACCATCCCGGTCAACGGCACCGACGAGATCGCCAGGCTCAGCCGGTCCTTCAACGCCATGACCGGCGCCCTGGCCGGCTCCCGCGAGCGCCAGCAGCAACTGGTCGCCGACGCCGGCCACGAGCTGCGCACCCCGCTCACCAGCCTGCGCACCAACATCGACCTGCTGCTGCGCAGCGAGCACACCGGCAGGGCCATCGACCCCAAGGCCAAGCAGCGCCTGCTGGTCAACCTCAAGGCGCAGTTCGAGGAGCTGACCACACTGGTCGGCGACCTGCTGCAGCTGGCCAGGGGCCAGTCCGACCACGAGCCGCACGTCGAGCACGCCTTCCACGACGTCGTCGGGGCCGCCGCCGCCCGTGCCGGGCTGCGCGGCGCGGACGTCACCACCGACCTCGACCCCTGGTACGTCGTGGGCCACCCCTCCTCGCTCGAACGCGCCGTCATGAACCTGCTCGACAACGCCGCCAAGTTCAGCCCGGGCGGCAAGGTCGAGGTGGAACTGCACGGCGGCGAGCTGACGGTCCGCGACCACGGGCCCGGCATCCCGGCCGAGGAGCTGCCGCACGTCTTCGAACGCTTCTGGCGCTCCCCGTCGGCGCGCGGCCTGCCCGGCTCGGGGCTGGGGCTGGCCATCGTGGCGCAGGCCGTCCAGGAGGCGGGAGGACAGGTACGGCTCGACAACGCCCCCGGCGGCGGCGTGATCGCGCGTGTCGACCTGCCAGGATCGCCGGTTCTCACTCACCCTTAAGAGCGGCCTCAGTCACGTTCAAGACGCTGTCGCGACCGTGGACCCATGAGCACTGCACTCAGGACGCGCCTGGTCGAGGTGGTCGTCCCGGTCCACAACGAGCAGCGGGCGTTGCCGGATTGCGTCGCCAGGCTGCACGAGCACCTCACCACGTCCTTCCCCTACGGCTTCCGCATCACGATCGCCGACAACGCCGGCTCCGACGGCACCTGGCGCATCGCCCAGGAGCTGGCCGCGCGCTACCCGGGGGTGCGGGCCGTACGGGTGGAGGAGAAGGGGCGCGGCAGGGCGCTGCGCGCCGTGTGGGCCGGCAGCGACGCCGACGGATGCCCGGAGGCGGCGGTGGTCCGGGCTGGGAGCTCGGCGACGAGCTGACCGCCTACCTGGAGGCGCACCAGCACGGCGCCACCTGGCTGGTCGCCGTCGGCAGCGCGGGGCAGGCGTCGTGGCTCATCCTGAGGACCGGCAAGCCGGTGATCGCGATGGGCGGCTTCACCGGGACGGCCACCAGGGACTGTACCGGTGCGCCCCGTGACCTCCGGGTGAGCTCGCGCTGCCCCGGCGACCTCGGGCGCCGCCCGCGCCGCGGCATCGGCTAGTCTTGGCCGGTGCGACGTGCGGACGGTGCCCGAGGCAGCAGGGCGGACCAGGCTGACCAGCGCAGGGCCGAGCTGCTGGAGGCCACGCGCAAGGTCGTTCTCGAACGCGGCCTGGCCAACACGAGGGTCGCCGACATCGCCAAGGCGGTCAACGTCAGCGGCGGGCTCATCCACTACCACTTCGCCACCAAGGACGAGCTGATCACCGCCATGCTGCGGGCCACGCTCGACATCGAGAGCGCCCGGCTCGACCAGCTGGTCACCGGTGAGGGCAGCGCCGTCGAACGCCTCGACAGGGTGCTGCGCTTCTACATCCCGCAGTCGCGCTCCGACCAGAGCTGGCTGCTGTGGATCGACGCCTGGAACACCGCGCTCAGGGAGCCGGCCGTCCGCAAGATCGTGCTGGAGCTGGAGACGACGTGGCTGCGCGCCCTGGAGCAGGTGATCTCCGAAGGGGCCGACACGGGCGAGTTCAGCTGCGAGGACCCGGCGGGCGCGGCCGAACGCATCGACGCGATGCTCGACGGGCTGATCATCCGCTACACGCTCCACCCGAACGTCCTGTCGCGGCCCCGGCTGCTGGAGCACGCGCACATGGCCGCCGCCCGCGAGGTCGGCATCTCGCCCGACGCGTTCGCCCGCTCCTCGTGAGCGGCGGGCTCCCGGGGCGACGGGGCCTTCGCGAGCGGTGGCGCCGCTCGTTCAGGTTCGATCACCAGGGGGCGTTGCTGCACCAGCGGGAGCTGAAATAGGTGTCCGGCGAGTCACCGTCCGACCCGCCGTCGTTGTCCGCCCACCAGTCCCATATGTACATCCCGGAGTTGGCGTCCCGCCAGTAGCCGCCGACGTAGTGGTTGCCCGTGTTGTGGGAGTGACCGCGGGCATCGGTCATGGGATCTCCGCCGGGGCTGTCGTTGATCCGGATCCACCTCCACTCGCACCGGGTGTCCGCCTGCGCCGACGTGGTCCCACCCGCGACCATGACGCCGGCCAGCAACACGGCCGCGGAGCCGAGGGCGCTCCATCGTTTGAGTGTCCGCTTCATTTCTCTCCCCTTGGGTGAGGCGTTCAGGAAACGTGCGGTGTCGGGTCCGCCCATGGCGATCGACCCGCTCAGTATCCTGACAAGCTGTTGTGGAAGTCTTTACCGCAGCGTGCAAGATTCCTTGGCGATGAGCGCACGTCGCCCGGACGAAGGGCGACACCGTCGGCGCGGCTTGATCCCACACCGTGGGAGGCCGTCGCTGCTACTCCGGACCGCCGGTACGCGTTGCCGCACCCAGGTCGCCGGCGTGTGCCGCATGACGGTATTCCGAAGGGGACACGCCGTACGCGGAACGGAACGCGCGGCTGAAGTCGGCCGGAGTGGCGAAACCTCCGCGCCGGGCGATGGCGCTGATGGGCAGGACGCGCAGCGAGGCGTCGCCGAGGTCCGCGCGACACCGTTCGAGGCGTCGCCGGCGGATCCGGCCCATGACGGTCTCGCCCTGCTGCTGGAAGAGAAGTTGCAGGTAGCGGACCGATATGTGGTGCTGGGCCGCGATGGCGGCGGGCGTCAGGGCCCGATCGGCGAGGTTGTGCTCGATGAAGGCGTGAATGCGCAGCAGCAGAGACCGCTGGCGCGTCTCCGGCGGGAGGGCGTCGTCGGCGTCCAGGGCTTGGGCGAACAACGCGGACACCAGGTCGACCGCGACCATCCCCAGCCGAGGTCCGTCGGACGGCCGGTACGCGTCGGTTCCTCTCGCCAGCTGTCCGAGGAAATGGGTCAGCAGTGCGCCGAAACCCTCCCTCATCGACAGCTTGCGGACGACCAGGGTGTCGAGCGATTTCCCTGGGAGGTGCAGTAACGCCTTGGGGATCTCCAGCCCTATTCCCGCGTGCCGGCCGGGGACGTCACCGGCCTGGAACTCGGCGGGCCGCGAGGTGTCGAAAATGCATAAATCGTATGGGCCGTATTCGATCTCGTGATGGCTGCGAGTGGTCCTGAGAGGGCCTTTCGTGGGCAGCGACAAGTGCACACCCTCGGGGTCGGACTGGCGGATCAGCCGCGGGGTCCGGCGAAAGCGCATCGGCTTGAAGGCCGTCAGCCAGACGGAGACGGCGCCGAGATCCAGCAGACGCTGAGCGGCCCAGAAGTCCTTCCGGTGATCGCTCTGCATGTCCAGGGGTGCGTGCGTCCGGTTGACGAGGTCGTGCCAGTGATCGAACCGATCCGCCGCGGGCACATCGTCACTCCGGAACACCGTCTCGGACAACATCTCCATCTCCTCCACGTCTGGTCAGGACCGTACCGCCGAACCCCACGCTGCCCGCAGGCTCAGCGCGTCCGGAGCGCCCCACTGATGAGCTCCACCATCACATTTCCGGTAGAGCCGGTCGAGGGTCCCGTCGGCCGGTCCCGGCGCCATGCCGTCCGTAGCAGGGCCGGCGGTGAAGGCGCGGGAATCCGGGAGCGCGACAGCCGGGGGGAATCCGGAGCGGGACAGCCGGGGAGAATCCGGAGCGGGACAGCAGGGGAGAGCGGTCAGGGGCGGCGGCCGGTGAAGCAGAGGAAGGCCGTCTGCGGGTCGGCGCCGGCCGGTGGCTCGATCTCCTCGCGGAAGGCGTCGGTCGCCTGGAGCGCGGCATAGTGCGGGCGCAGCGCCTCATGGGTCCTGACGACGGCCTCGAGGTCCAGCCGCTCGTCCCCGCCGACGGCACGGGCCAGGTCCCAGGTGTGCACCAGCAGTTCGAGCGCGCCCACCACGTCGGCCGCCCGCTCCACGGGGACGGGGCCGATCGGGCTGAACGGCAGCGGCGTGGCGGCCAGCTCAGGGTCGGTCAGTACGGCCCGCAGACCGGCCCTGGCCTCGGCGTACGCGGCGGCGAGATCGGCGTGCGGCTCGACCGGCGGCGCCTCACCCATGCCTGAGACCCGCACCCCGTGAGAGGGCCGGGGCGGAACGCCGCGCACGGCCGCGACGATGCCGCGATGCCCGTTGACGACGTGGGCCACGACGTCGCGGGCGGTCCATCCCGCGCAGGGACTCGCCCGGTCCCATCGGTCGGCCGGGGTCGCCTCGATGCGGGCCAGGAAGCCCGCCGCGAGGCGGTCGACGCGGTCGGCGACATCGGACATGACTGCTCCGTTCATCGGTGTTCGTGAAAGATCCGGCAGAGGGCTTCATCGGTGTTCGTGGGAGATCCGGCAGAGGGCTTCATCGGTGTTCGTGGGAGATCCGGTCGAGGGCGCGGTCGCGCCGTGCGGCGTCCGGGTGCAGGCCGTGCGGCGTCCGGGAGAGGAGCGCGCCCCGGCTCAGAGTGAGTCGAGGAGGTCTTCCAGGCCGCGGATGACCGCCGAACGCCAGCCGCCGCCCATGATCCTGCGGGCCCGCTGCTGGAGCGGGTTGTCCGGGTCGAAGCCGTCGTGGCGCAGGAAGAGCCGGGTGCCCGTGCCCTCCGGCTCCAGCGTCCAGGTGACCGTCCAGTCGGTGTCGTCGGCCGGATCGGCGTCCCGCCATCGGAGGCGGAGCATCCGCTCGGGCTCGAAGGCCAGCACCTCGGCCAGGACCGTGCCCGAGAACCCGGTGGAAGGCATGGGTACGGCCCGCATGACGTAACGGTGGCCGACCTCGAGCCGGAAGTCGCCGGGCATCAGCCACCGGGCCAGCAGGTCCGGTTCGGTCAGCGCCCGCCACACCTTGGCAGGGGGATGCGGCAGGAACTGGTCGAGGTGAAGGGCGGTGAGATCGTCGTCGCTCATGGCTCTTCGTCCTCGAGCCGGTCGAGCAGGTCGCGCAGCCCGGTCAGCTTCTCGCGCCAGAACCTCTCGAAGGGCGTGAGCCACTCCTGCACGTCGAGCAGCGGAACCGCCTCCAGCTGGTACAGCCGTTGCCGCCCTGCTTTCCGCTCGGTGACCAGTCCCGCCTCGCGCAGCACCCGCAGGTGTTCGGAGAAGCTCGGCCGGGACATCTCGAAGCGCCCGGCCAGCGCCTGCACCGGTCGCGGGCCCTCCTCCCTGAGCAGCCGCAGCACCTCGCGGCGCACGGGGCTGGACAGGGCCGCGAAGACCTGGTCCTCGGTGGTCCGTTCGGCGATCACGGCAGGTCGGCGGCCGGAGGGAGCGGCGCGGGGATCGGCGACGCGGTGGCGAGGGTGAACCCGGTCCGGGCCCCCTTCGTGATGTGCATGCGCCCACTATAGGTAGGAAATTTCCTACGTGTCACGTCTTCTGTGACCGGTGATGCGGAGAAGGAGGTTCGGCGAGGTCGCTGCTGCCCGTACGCCCGGATGACGGGCCTGTCCTCCGACGGCCGGGCGAGCGCCGGGAACGCGCCCGGAGCGCGAGGACCACGGCCAGGCCGAGGGCCACGAGGAGGGTCGCGACGGCGAAGGTCCAGTGAGTCCCGCGGGCCACCTTCGCCGACGCCGCCGTCGTGACCTCGCTCGTCCCTGAGGCGAAGGCGAAGATCGCGCCCATGACCGACGCGCCGGTGATGAGGCCCAGGTTCCGGGACAGGTTCACCATGCCCGACACCAGGCCCCGCTGGTGCGGGGAGACGTCCTTCATGACCGCGGTGTTGTTGGCCGCCTGGAACAGCGCGTAGCCGGCGGTGACGGTGACCAGCGGCAGGACGTATCCGAGGACACCGGCGGCCACGGGCATCAAGGAGAGCGCCGCCGTGCCGCCGATGACGCCGCCGAGCCCGACGATCACCATGGCCTCGGGCCCGAAGCGATCGGTGGCGCGGCCCGCCGGGACGCCGGCGAGGGCGGCGACCGCCGGACCGGCCGACATCGCCAGTCCCACGGAGGCCGGGTCCAGCCCGAGCGCCCGGGACAGGTGGAAGGGCCCGACGACGAGGGTGGTCATCATGACGGTCGAGACCAGCGCGCTGGTCGTCAGGCCGGCGGCCAGGACGGGATCGCGGAACATCGAGAGCGTCAGCAGCGGGGAGGCGGCCCTGCGCTCGATGATGACGAACAGGCCGAGGGCCGCCCCGGAGACGGCGAGCAAGCCGATGGCCGGCGGGCCGAACGCCGTGGCTTCGATCGTCATGGCCAGCGCGTAGGCGCCCAGGGCGAGGGCCAGCAACGCCGTACCCGCGGTGTCGAACCGCCCGCGCGCGGCGCCCGTCGCGGGTGCGGAACCGGACGGCAGCCGCAGCGTCAGCGCGAACGCGAGAAGGCCCAGCGGCACGCCGATGAGGAAGACCGCCCGCCAGCCGGACACCGCGATGAGGACGCCACCCAGGGAGGGCCCCAGCGCGGTGCCGACCGCCGACATCGTCCCCAGCAGCCCCATGACGCTGCCGGTGCGTTCCTTGGGCACGCTCTCGCCGACGAAGGCCATCGTCAGCGCCATCATGCACGCGGCGCCGGCTCCTTGGAGCGCCCGGGCGGCGACCAGGAGGGGAAGGTTCGGGGCCAGACCGCACAGCAGCGTCGCGAGCGTGAACACGGCGATGCCGCCGAGCAGGAGACGGCGCCGGCCGGCGATGTCGCCGAGCCGGCCGGCGCCCACGATCAGGGTCGTGACGGCCAGCAGATAGGCGATCACGACCCACTGGACCTCGTTGAAGGCGGCGTCGAAAGCCGCGGCCATGGCCGGCAGGCCGACGTTGGCGATGCTGGTGCTCAGCGAGGGCAGGAGCATGGACAGCGACAGCGCGGCCAGCGTCCAGCCCAGTGGTGGCCGGCGCGCCGGCGATGCCCGCCGCGGTTCGGCGCCCGCGGGTGTCGGTCCTCTCAAGACAAAGCCTCTTCCTGGAGTGGGAGGGGGTCGTCTTGGACGGTAGGCCCCCTCTCGGGCCTGGCGGAAGGCGCACAGATGGAAAGTCATATGTGCATGCGACGCCATATATGGGCGGCCTGTGAGATCGTGTGCGCATGGCACGGCCCGATCTGAACCTCCTGGTCACCCTCGACGTCCTGCTCGAGGAGGGGAGCGTGACGCGAGCGGGAGAACGGCTGGCGCTCAGTCCTTCCGCCATGAGCCGCGCGCTCGCGCGGTTGCGAAGAGCCACCGGTGACCCGCTGCTCGTGCGGGCCGGGCGCGGGCTGGTGCCCACGCCGCGCGCCCTGGAACTGCGTGACCGGGTGCGCGGCCTGGTCCAGGACGCCGAAGAGGTGCTGCGGCCGGCCAGGACGCTCGAACTGGCGACGCTGGAGCGGACTTTCGTGTTGCGCAGCAGCGACGGGTTCGTGGAGCGGTTCGGACCCGCGTTGGTGGCCAAGGTCGGCACCGAGGCTCCTGGCGTGCGGCTGCGGTTCGTGCGGAAGACCGGCAAGGACACCGGTCCCTTGCGGGACGGCGGTGCCGACCTGGAGACGGGCGTCGTCGAACACGATCCGCCCCCGGACGTGCTGACCACGCCCCTGTTCATCGACCGGTTCATCGGGGTGGTGCGGAGCGAGCACCCGCTGCGCGCCGGGAAGGTCACGACGGCCCGGTACGCCTCCGCGCGGCACGTGCACGTCTCGCGGCGTGGCCTGACCGAGGGGCTCGTGGACGAGGCGCTTCGCCCGACAGGCCGTCACCGGCAGGTCGTCACGGTCGTGGACGGCTTCAGCGCCGCCCTGGCGCTGGCGAAGGCCTCGGACCTGGTCGCCACGGTCCCGGCGCGTCACACCGCGAACATGCGGCGCGGGATGTACTCCTTCGAGCTGCCCTTCCAGGCTCCCGAGGTGACGGTGTCGTTGCTGTGGCACGTCCGGCTCGACGCGGACCCGGCGCACCGGTGGCTGCGCACCTGCGTGCTCGAGGTGTGCCGGCACGAGAGCGGACCGGAAGGGCCGGACGAGGAGCCCGGCCACCCGGGTCCTTCCCGACGGCTCCGCACCGACGCGGTGGACTGACCGCGATCAAACGGAGGCGAGGCGGCGGAGCTCCCGGGGGGACACGCACAAGCGCCTCCCCGTCGTGGGAGGCGCTTGGCGGACAGGTCAGTACTCGGTCGTGAGGCGTACGCCGCTGAAGTCGGAGACGCCGTGCAGGCTGATGAAGTTGTCGGTGCCCGGCGCGAGGTCGGTCACCGTCAGCGTCTCGCTGTTGTCAGGGTTCGTGGACCGGCTCTGGTGGGCTTGCGTCGTGGCCCATGCGCTCTTGTTGAAATAGAGGTCGGCGTTGCCGCTGCCGCCACTCGCGGTGATCTTGAGCTGTGTCACCCCTTCGGGGATCCTGATGTAGAAGTAGGCGTAGTCGCCCTTGACCGCCGTGATGTCGGCGCGGGTGCAGTCACGGCCCATGGCTCTGGTGTCGGGGGCGCTACAGGGCGTGGACGGATCCTGCTCGCCGCCGCAGGCGCCCGCGGCGCACTCGGTGAGCCAGGCGTCGAAGCCGGCGTCGTGGTCCAGGGACTTCAGGAACGTGCGGGCGGTGTCCCACTCGCCCTTGCGGTAGTGCCCCAGCAAGGTCGTCACCTCGGCCGGGTTCTTCTCGAACATGTAGCGCACCGCGAGGTAGCCCCACGGGTAGACGCGGGTCTGGCCGTCGCCGTACGCCGTGTCGAACAGCGTGCTCAGCCGGTAGGTGCGCTTGCCCGCCTCGGCGGCGGCGTTGGCGTTGTCGAGCTCGCGGTAGGAGTACGAGACGTACTCCGCCACCCCCTCGACCCACCAGACCGTCGGCGTCTTCATGCCTTCGCCGAAGTCGCCGAACATGTCGAACCGGCCGTCGAGGTAGTGGGTGTACTCGTGGTTGAGGTTCCAGATCTCGAAGTCGGGACGCGCCCACTCGGCCTCGTAGGCGATGAACCTGGGCTGGTTGCCTGCCGCGGCCGGGTCGCCCTCGAGGTACATGCCGCCGTTGTTGGTGTCGATGCCGTAGATCACGCCGGCGTAGGTCTGGTAGTCGGTGGAGGAGTTGAAGACGACCACCTCGAGGCTGGTGTTGTTGTCGTCCGCGACCGGCCCGGAGTCCTTGACGAGGTTGTGGAAGAAGGCGTCCTGGCTCTGGAGGCTGGTGCAGGCTCCGGCGAGCTGTTCGGGGGTGATCTCCTGGCCCAGGATGCGCAACGACGAGCCGCAGGTGTGGGCGACCGGCAGCACTGCTTCCTTCACCCGCTTCTGCAGGTCACAGACTCCGTAGTCGCCGCAGTGGGCCTTGTCGTAGGCGTCGGCCATCTCGGCCAGGCCCACCCACAGCCGCGCGGTCGGCCCCGAGATCGAGGTCCGCCCGAGCAGCGAGATCACCTTCGGCTTGGCCGCGTCCAGCAGCGTGGCGTGCTGGAGGAAGCGGCCGAGTTCCCGGCCCGCGTTCGCGGTGAGGAACGCGGACTCCGTGCCGAGCAGATCCAGGTGCTCGGCGGCGAAGTCGTGCAGGGCGTCCAGCACGCTGGTGTCGGCCTGCACGGCCGTGACGAACTCCGGCACCTGGTGGCCGCGGAACAGCACGGTGAAGACCGAGTTGACCGCGTTGCGCATCCACCACAGCTCGTTGTAGGAGCTGTCGTAGGCCTTGAGGAAGCGCTTCACGACCGGCAGGAAGGCGGCGTTCTGCTGGGCGCTGTCGATCAGGACGATCGACTCGCTGAGCGTCTCGCCGTTGGCTTCGGTGACGTCGCCCGAGTGGCTGTTGGCGAAGAACGCCTCGAGCGCGGGTCTGATCGCGTTCTTGAGCGCGTCGCCGTAGGGGCCGACGTCGTCGGGGTGGTACCACTGCACGAAGTAGCCCGCACGGAGGTAGAGCACGAGCTGCGCGGTCGACGTGCTGTTGTCACCGGGGTAGCCGGTGGCGTTGGCGCGGTAGGCGTTGGCGACCGTGACCATCTGGGACTCGGCGAAGGCGCCGCGCGCGTCGCCGCCGGTCAGGGTGAACAGGGTGTTGACGCACCTGGTGTCCGCCGCTTTGATCGCCGCCACCAGCGCGTCGCCGGTCTTGCCGGTGAACTCCGAGATCACGCACTCGGCGGCGGCTTTCCTGCTCAGCGACGGCCGCTTGTCGGTCTTCAGCGTGTGGGGGGCGTCGTAGTCGCGGCGGGCCTCGTCGACGGACGCGGGCAGCGGGGGCCGCTCGTCGACCGGCAGCGGCTTGGCCTGCCGATGGTCAGGTTCGCCGCCGAAGTCACGTACGGGCGGGGGGTCCGTTCGGTCCGCCGTCGCGACGGCGCGGGCCGGGGTGGGGGTGTGAGTCGCCGCGATCGCGGTGGCCGGCATGCTCTGCGCCGTCAACGTGATCAAGGCAGCGAGGACTAATGGGGTGGCGATCCGCATCACCGCTCCTGGGGGGATTGGGGGTTGGTCCGTAGGGGTGCTGTTCGGGCCAACTTCACGGTGTGATATGTAAAATGTCACATTGGGTATGTCATGGCAAGAGTCAATTTATGAACGTTCATACCCCCAGGTCACAGCGGCCGACCGGCGTCCTGGACCCCGCCGCTCCGCCGCCACCGGAGCGGCGGTCAGCTGAGACCGCTCCGGTAGGCGAAGACGACGGCCTGCACCCTGTCGCGCAGCTCGAGCTTCTGCAGGATCCGGCCCAGATGGGTCTTCACGGTCGCCTCCGCGACGTGGAGCTCCCTGGCGATCTCGGTGTTGGACAGGCCGCGCGCCACTTCGGCGAGCACCTCGCGTTCGCGCCTGGTCAGCAGCCGCAGCCGTTCCTGCCGGGTCGCTTCGGCACCAGTGGGCAGCCGGTGGGCGAACGTCTCCAGCAGGCGGCGGGTCACGCGCGGCGACACCACGGCCTCCCCGGCGGCGACGTCGCGGATGGCGGCCAGCAGCTGTTCCGGCCTGGCGTTCTTGAGCAGGAATCCGGACGCCCCCGCCCGCAGCCCGGCGAAGGCGTACTCGTCGAGGTCGAAGGTGGTCAGGATGAGGACGCGGGCGGGCAGGCGGTCGGCGGCGATCCGGCGGGTGGCCTCGATGCCGTCGCAGCCCGGCATGCGCACGTCCATCAGCACGACGTCGGGCCGCAGCCGCCGCGCCAGCCGTACGGCCTCGGCGCCGTCGGCGGCCTCGCCGATCACCTCCATGTCGTCCTGCGTGCCCAGGACCATGGTGAAGGCCATGCGCAGCAGCGGCTCGTCGTCGGCGAGCAGGACGCGGATCGTCACGGCGCCGCCGTGCCGAGGTCGAGGGTGGCGCGGACCTGCCAGCCACGGCCCGGCAGCGGCCCTGCCGCCACCGTCCCGCCGTAGGCGCAGGCCCGCTCGCGCATGCCGATGATCCCGTGGCCGGCCGCCCGTACGGGAGCACGGCCGGAAGCAGTGCCGGAAGCAGGGCCGGAAGCAGGGCCGGAAGCAGGGCCGGAAGCAGAACTGGAAGTACGGCTGAAAGCACGGCTGGAGGCACGGCCATGAGCGGGGCCGCCGGTGTGGCCGTCGTCGGTGACCTCCACCGTGACGGAGGTGGGCGAGCAGTCCACCACCACCTCGGCGCGCGTGCCCGGCGGCGCGTGTTTGAGCGTGTTGGTCAGCGCCTCCTGGACCAGCCGGAAAACGGTCAGCTGGGCCCCAGGGGAGACGAGAGCCGGGTCGCCGCGCAGGTCGAGCCGGGTGGGCAGCCCGGCGGCGCGCATCTGCCCGGCCAGGTGGTCGAGCTGGGCGATGCCCGGCATCGGGTCAGCGGGCGGCGCCTCCTCGCCTCCGCGGCCGGCCAGGCCTCCGTCGCCGGTCCCGCCTCTGCGGCCGGTCTCGCCTCCGTGGCCCGCCTCGCCTCCGTGGCCGGCCTCGGCGGCGCGCAGGATGCCGAGCGTGCGCCGCATGTCGGTCAGCGCCTGCCGTCCGGTCTCCGCGATCTGGCGTACGGCGGCCGCTGCCGTGGCGGGCGCGCCTTCCTGCGCGTACGCGGCGGCGTCGGCCAGCGCGACCATGACCGACAGGTTGTGGGTGACGACGTCGTGGATCTCACGCGCGATGCGGGCGCGCTCGTCGGCCACGCGCTCGCGGGCCAGCCGCGCCGCGCGCTCTGCCCGGATCCGCGCGTTCACGCCGGCGATGGTGACGGCGGCGGCGACGGCCGTCAGGAAGACCGCCGAGGGCAGGAAGCTGCCGTACGGCGCGGCCCACCGTACCGAGGCCAGCACGACGCCGGCCTCCAGCACCAGCCACGCGGCCAGGGTGTGCCGCCAGGTGGAGCGCGCGGCCACGGTGTACACGGCGACCAGCAGCGCCACGTCCGTCACCAGCTGGACACCGGCCAGCCACTGGGCGAAGGCCGCCGCGCAGACGGCGCAGAACACGCTCACCGGTGCCCTCCTCCGCCATACGAGCGGCAGCGCCAGCGCCACGTGCAGGAGCAGCGGCCCGGCCGGGTCCCGGTAGACGGCGGCGTTGAGACCCGCTCCGGCGAGGAAGACGGCGCCCGCCACCGCCACGTCGAACAGCAGTGGCCGATTCATGGTCGCACCCTAGCGGCCGCGGGGAGCGGCCCGCGTCATACCGCAGTCGTACTTTCCCAGGTCAGCACCGGTGCTCGGGAGCCGGGACGACCCCACCGCGGGCTGATGTGCGGTGATCGCCGCCGCATCTAGCGTCGTGGCATGCGCACAAGACACATGGGCCTGGCGATCCTGCTGGCCGGGATGACGCTGACGGCGGCGCCGCCGGCTCAGGCGGACGTCCGGCAGATCACCTGGCACCGCTGCCAGAACGGCCAGGACGACGAGGCCGGCAAGCAGCTCGACGAGGCGGGCGCCCAGTGCGGTGAGCTCGCTGTCCCGCTCGACCACCGCCGTCCCGGCGGCCGGACCATCACGATCGCCATGTCCCGCTTCAAGGCCACCGATCCCGCGCGCAGGCGCGGCACGCTGCTGTACAACCCCGGCGGGCCGGGCGTGCCCGCGCTCTCCCTGGTGCTGCGGGTCAGGCAGGTGGCGCCCGCTGTCGCGGCGCGCTACGACCTGATCGGGATGGATCCGCGCTTCGTCGGCCGTAGCGGCCCGCTGAACTGCGGCTGGAGCACCGTGGCCGTCGGCTCGGCCGGTCCGGACCGGCGTGGCTTCGAGCACGGAGCGGCGCTGGCCAGGCAGATGGCGGGGCGCTGTGCCGTCCACGCGGACCTGCTGCCGTACGCCTCCACCCGCAACACGGCCAGGGACATGGACGCGATCAGGGCCGCGCTGGGCGAGGAGCGCATCTCCTACCTCGGCTCCTCGTACGGCACCTACCTCGGCGCGGTGTACCTGCAGCTGTTCCCCAGGCGCGCGGACCGCTTCGTGCTCGACAGCGCCGTGGACACCGACCTGTTCGGGCCCGACCTGAGCCGGACGCAGGGGCCCGCCGTCAACGCGGCCCTGCGCGCCTGGGCGGCGTGGGCGGCCCGCCACGACCGGCGCTATCACCTGGGCGCCACCACGGCCGCCGTCCTGGTCGCGGTGGACGAGATCGTCACGGCCGCCGACCGCGCCCCGCTGCGGATCGGCCGGCACCAGGCCGACGCCCGGGTGCTGCCGCTGATCCTGTTCGCCGTCACCGCGGGGGACGACGACGCCTCCTACGGCGCCTTCGCCGCCGACGTCCGCGTCCTGAGCCAGGCCGCGCGCGGTCGCCAGGTCACTCCGACGCCCGTGCTGGAGCAGGTGCTGGCCGGCCTGGCGGCGCCGGACGCCGACGGGTCGGCGAGCGCGCAGACCGCGATCATGTGCGCCGACCGGGCGGCCTCGCGTGATCCTGAGACGTACTACCGCGACATCCAGGCCCATCGCCGTGACGAGCCGGTCTTCGGGGCGCTCACCCGCAACCTGACGCCGTGCTCGTTCTGGCCTGCCGCGCCCGCCGAACCGCCGGTCAGGGTCGCCAATGACGTGCCCGTTCTGATGGTCGGCGCCACCGGCGATCCCGGCGCCCCGTACGCGGGACAGCTTGTCACCCATCGGGCGCTGAGCGGCTCCCGGCTGGTCACGGTGCGCGGCGCCGTCCGCCACACGGTGTACGGCGGGCTCTTCGCGCCCAGGAACGCGTGCGTGGACGAGACGGTCAACCGCTATCTGGCCGACGGGGTGTTCCCGGCCAAGGACATGACCTGCTCCGAGCCACATTCCGCCAGGTAGGCGGTGGTGAGGAGGTGCAGACGGGCGGACAGCGGCCGTGCGTGACCGGCATGAACCGCGGCGAGGTGAGGAAACCCCGTTTACAATTTGTAGTCATCTCGTTACGGTATGTAAGTCAATGATCCTCTGGCGGAAGGCAGGACATGGCGTTCAGGACGCTCATCACCCTCGCGGCCGCGGCGGCGTTCGCCGTCACCCCCCTCACCCCCGTCTCGGCGGGTACGGTGACCGCCGCCCAGTGCGGCTACATACCGAGGACGCTCACCGACGACCCGGCCTACGAGCACTGCGCGACCGACACCAACGTGTGGATCCGCGTCGACCGGCTCTTCCGTGGCGACTACGAGCGCTGCGTGGGTCCCGGCCGGACCAAGCTCGACAAGGACGCGGTCGGCGCGTGGTACATCGGCCAGCTGTGCTCCCACCCCGGCGACACGCGCGGGGTGAGCTGACCGGCGTTCGCCGGTGGCCGAGGGCGGGCGGATCGAGGCGCCGTCCGCCCGAGGGTCAGGCGGGAAGGGCGGCCAGCAGGTAGGCCAGGCGGGCCGCGGCGCTGTCGACGTCGTCGACCGTGCCGAGCCGGTAGCCCCAGGAGGTGACGAAGGCGCCCTCGGGCGAGCAGGTGACGGTCTCGGCCAGGGTGAGCGAGAAGCGGTTGACCACGGAGACGAATGCCGGGTCGCTGGCCAGTGCGAGGCTCTGCACGCGCAGGTCGGCGTGGGTGCCGGCCGCCCTGGCGAATACCTCGAGGCACAGCATGGTGTCCAGCATCGTGCATCACCTCCGCATCAACTGGCGCTAGAGTTGCACGATCTTGGTCCGAAATGCAAGCAATTGTCGCGACAAATGTGCGGATTGTTTGACTTATCCGTTAAGGATGCGCATGATCAGCGCGCGGCCCGCCTCGTCGAACTCCGCCACCTTGCAGTAGTCCTCGAACAGGCGGCCGTAGAAGCCGATCTCATGGAGCTCGGTGAGCCGCACCTCCTTGGTGCGCGTCGGCACCAGCACGATCTCGTCGTCGAACATCCAGAAGCCGGTGATCGGCGCCGACGGCATCTCGTGCTCGAAGGGGATGATGCCGAGCCGCACGTTGGGCAGCGTGCTGACCGCGAGCAACCGGTCGTACTGACCGCGCATCACGTGGTCGGGGGCCATCCTGGTGCGCAGCGCCCCCTCCGTCATGACGAAGCGGAACGTGCGCGAGGGGTCGTAGAGGATCTCCTGCCGCTGCATGCGCACGCGGACGGAGACGTCGACCGCCTCGCTGGTCTGGAAGGCGTGCTTGAGGCGGAGCAGCACGTTGCGGGCGTACTCGGCGGTCTGCAGCAGGCCCAGGACGATGCCGCCCTCGAAGACCCGCATCGCCGTGGCCTTCGACTCCATCTCGCGGATGTCCTCCTGGATGGAGGCCATGCCGCCGCGGTCCTGCTGGCCCCAGTCGGCCTGGCGCACGCCGAGGGAGACGGCCAGCGCGAGCAGCTCGTCGATGCCGTCGGCCGGCGCGCCGACGGCCTCCGCCCAGGCCAGGACGTCCTCCTCGGTGGCCGTCTGGCGGGCGTTCTCCAGTCGCGAGACCTTGGAGGCCTGCCACTGCAGCCGGGCTGCCAGGTCCTTGCCGGACAGCTTGGCCGTCTCGCGTAATTGCCGCAATCGCAGCCCGAGGTCGATGCGCGCCTGCTGGAACGTCGTCACGCCGACAGAGAGTAGCCCCGGGCTCGGCTGTCGAACCAGGGGCAGTTTCGCAATCGTGATCAAGCGGTCAGAGCACGCGGCGGGCGATGTCGACCAGCAGCTCGCGCGGCACTTCCACCGCCCCTTCGCCGTCGAGGACGTCCCTGAGGTCGGCCAGCGCCTCCGGATCGGTGACCTGCAGGCCCTGGACGACGATGGTGCCGCGGTCGGTCTCGTAGAGGGTGGGGCAGGCGCCGCCCTCCGACGTGGATCCGAGGAACCGCATGCGCATGATGATCCTTCCCCGAACTGCTCGACAATTGCGCGCAATTGTAGGGGTTGGATGTCTGTTTAGACCGAAAAATCGTCGTATTTGGTCTTAAGTGGTGGTCGGCGGGTCTCCTCTCCGCGGGCCGGTCGGGACGCCTACCGCGACATCCAGCTCTGCGCCTGCGAACACGACGCCTACCGCGACATCCAGCTCTGCGCGCCGGCGAACAGGTCGAGCGCCGTCTGATGCAGGAGGTCGCCGATGTCCTTGGGCGCCCTGCCCGCGCAGGCGCGCGCGTGCGTGCTCTCCAGGACGATGCCGAGCTTGAAACAGGCCATGACCACGTACCAGTCGACCGCCGACAGATCCCGCTCGGACAGCTCGGCGTAGCAGGCGATCAGCTCCTCGGGCGCGGGCAGTCCGGGCACCTGCTCGCGCGCCGACGGCAGGGTGGCCACCAGCCAGCCGAGAGGCGAGCGCGACCGCCGCCTCCAGCCCCATCCGCTGCCTGATCACCGGATCGGAGGCATGGGGCTCGGGCAGGCCGAGTGTCGGGTTGACGCCGTCGACCGGCTCCATCAGGTAGAAGACCGGCTCGCGCGCCGTCTGCGCGGCCACCAGTCGCGGGGCGGGCACGTCCGTGCCGCGCAGCGCCGCCAGCACCCGCGCCTCACGGCGCAGCGCCTCGTTGCTCTTCGCCCGCGCGTGCTGCGGCGGCCTGCGCAGCACGTACGGCACGCCGCCGCGCTCGAAGCGCACCATGACGTTCTGGGTGCCGCCCTGGACCGGCCGGACGTTCTCCAGGCGCCCTCCCGGCAGCCCCTCGGCGTCCATCCACGTGCCGAGCACGTCGAAGTCGATCAGGCTGACGTCGATGTGCGAAGAGCTCGATGCCATCCCGGAACCGAACCATGTTCTGGTTTTCGGGTCAACCCAGCGCCTGCATCGTCGGCGTGAACAGGCGCGTGAAGTCGCCCGGCAGATCGCCCCCGTGGACCATCGCGGTGGTGGTGAAGAAGTGGCCCACGCCGTTGGCCTCCGCCCACGCCACCAGCTCCGGGTGGCGCACGTCGAGATCGAGACGCACCGGCAACTCGGCGCCCGCCACCAGGTCGGCGATGAGCTCGCGTGCGGTGGCGGGGTCGTCGGCCACGACCGGACCGACCACGAGCGTGTCGTCGTTGCGCCACACGCCGCCGAACCCGGTCAGCTCGCCATCGCGCTCGGCCACCCTGACCCGTTCGTGGAAGACCGGCATCGCGCGCAGTACCGCCGAGCGGTCGGCCCCGAAGCGGCCAGCGTCGAAGGCGACGACAGCCTCCAGGTCGGCGGGGTCCTTCACCTCGCGGGTGGTGCCGGGCGCCTGGCCGGTGAAGCGGCCCCGGTGGGTGACGACGGGGGTGACCGTGCGGAAACCGGCCTGCTCGTAGAGGGGGCGGCCGTTCTCGGTCGCGTGCAGCGAGACCGTCCTGCCGCTCGCCCGTCGCATCACGTGGTCCATGAGCCCGCGGGCCAGACCCTGCCTGGCGTACCTGGCGGCGGTGAGGACCATGCTGATCACGGCGTGGTCGTCGCCGTACAGGGTGACGATGTTGGTGGCGGCCAGGCCGTCGCCGTCGGGGGCGTCGATGCCGTAGGCCTCGCCGACCTCCAGCAGGAAGCGCCACTTGTGCCGCTCGGGGCCCCAGTCGCGGCTCACGGCGAGGGCGGCGCAGGCGTCGAGGTCGGATTCGTCGAGGCGGCGGATCTGCATGCGGTTCACCCTGGCGGACGCGGCGATCGGTGACAAATCGGCGGTGCGCCCTTCATCGACCGGCCGAACGCCGCCGGCCGTCGTCGTTGTTCCGCTCGTATCGCCAGACGACGCGCCTCGGCCTGACCCGTGCGGGCAGCCATGAGGGGCGCGCCGTCGGCCTGGCCGCCCCACCGGTCCCCGCGCCGACGGCCGCGCTACCCGCGGCGATGGCGGCTGCGTGGAAGGCGGGGAACCAGCCGACCGCCTGGAACAGCGCGAACGGCACGGCGGCCAGCAGCACGGCGATCGGGTACAGCGCCGCGGGACTGTCGCCCCCCCACTGTTTGACCACCAGCGAAGCCAGCACCAGCAGGGCGGCGGCCGGGGTCAGGAACAGCGCGCCGAACGACGCCGCGGCCTCCACCGCGGGCGGAAGCGAGACCGGATTGCCGCCCTGCCCCCCGTCGCCCCGCGGCCAGTCGTAGGTGGCGAGGAAGGCCGACGCGCGCCCGATGACCAGCACCGAGAGCCAGGTCAGCCACGGCCAGACCGGTCGCCCGTCCGGAAAGAGGGCGGTGACCAGCAGCAGCGGCGCCATCACCTGGGGCAGCCAGATCCAGAAGTGCAGCCAGGTCTCCAGGCCGACGTCCTGGCCGGAGTCGACGCGCACCCCCGGCAGGCCGCTCACCAGCCCGACCAGCCCCAGCAGACCGCCGAACATGAAGATCATGCCGATGGTCCTGGTCTCCCGCCGCGCTCCGGTCCACGCCCCGGCCAGGAGCATGACCGCCGCGCGTGCGGCCTCCGTCCACCGCTCCTCGGTGAGGAGGCCGTGTCCGGCCTGGATGGCGCAGCACGCCACCACCGTCGCGATGCCGAACGCCGTCACGATCCAGAACCGCATATCGTTTTTATAGCAAATGAGTAACGATATGCGAATGAAGTGTGTTGTAGCAGTTGATGTCGGTGGGACGACGATGAAGGGCGGGCTCGTCCGCGACGGCACCGTCCTCCATGCCGAGAGCCGTCCGACACCACGGGCCGACGGGCCCGAAGCGGTGATCGCCGCGATCTCCGCCTTCGTCTCCGACCTGGCCGCGCCGCGCGGCGGGCTGCGGCCCACCGCCGTGGGCCTGGCCGTCCCGGGCCTGGTCACGCCCACGCACGCGGTCTTCTCGGCCGCCATCGGCTGGCGCGACGTGCCCGCCGCCGCCTTCGCGGACGTGCCGCTGCCCGTCACGCTCGGCCATGACGTGCGCGCGGCCGGCGCGGCCGAGCTGGCCTACGGCGCCGCCCGCGACGAGCCGAACGTGCTGTTCCTGCCCATCGGAACCGGCATCGCGGGCGCGATGGCGCTCGACGGAGCCCTGTACGGCGGAGCGAGCGGATGGGCGGGGCAGATCGGTCACATCCCGGTCCATCCGGACGGGCTGCCGTGCGGCTGCGGGCAGCGTGGCTGCCTGGCCGCCTACGCTTCGGCAGCGGCGATCGCCGCCCGCTGCGGGGAGACCTCGGCCGCGGCGGTGCTCGCCCGCACCGACGCGGTGGCGCGCCAGGTGTGGCAGGAGGCCGTGGCGGCCCTCGCCCTGGCCCTGGCCACCTACACGCTGCTGCTGGACCCGGCGATCATCGTCATCGGGGGAGGGCTCGCGCAGGCGGGAGAGGCGCTGGTCGCCCCGCTGCGGGCGGGCCTCGCCGGCCGCCTGGCCTTCCGGCACCCGCCGCGGGTGGAGGTGTCGGCGCTCGGCCCGCGTGCCGGACTGCTCGGCGCCGCCCTCCTCGCCGCCCGGGCCACCACCTGACGCCACCGTCCAACGGGCCAGACGGGCTCCAGGCGGTCAGGGGCCGCTAGCGGTGGGCGCGCAGGAAACTGTCCGGGATCTCCACCACCTGGGCGCGCAGTTCCTCACCGAGCGCCTTGGCCTGCGGGTCGAGCCGGGTGCTCGCCGCGACACCCCGGCCCAGCAGCCCGTGGACGACGAAGTTCAGCGCGTTGAGGTTGGGCAGCTCGTACCGCTCGATCGGATGGTCCCGCAGCGCGGGCAGCAGGGCCCCGAGCCGCTCGACGGTCAGTGTCTCGGCCAGCCACCGGTACTCCTCGGGGGTGCGCACCCACACGCCGAGGTTCGCGTTGCCGCCCTTGTCTCCCGACCTGGCCCCGGCCACCCGCCCCAGCGGCGCGGCGACCGTCGGCCTCCCGCCCCCGTCCCACCGCGACGGCCCCGCCTCGGTGCGGGCCCCGGCGGCGGTTGGCCGGCCGGCCGGGCTGTCCGCGGTGAGCGGTGTGTCGGCCGGGGTGTCCGCGGTGAGTGGCGGGTCGGCTGGGGTGTCCGCGGTGAGCGGTGTGTCGGCCGGGGTGTCGACGGCGGGCGGCGGGCCGTCCCCCGGTGGGAGCTCGACCTCCTCACCGCCGACGAAGACCCTGGGACGCACCTCGGCCGCGGGGACGAGCGTCGGCCAGTACACGCCGTACGGCGTGGCGTCCCCCGGCGGCGTCAGGCCGTAGAAGCCCGGATAGCTGGCCAGGCCCGTCTCCACCACGGCTGAGGAGAAGGCCCGCCCCACCCGGCGGGGGTCACGGTCCATGACGGTGATCCGCAGCAGCGGCGGGTCGAAGGAGACGTCCACCGACTCGAACGACTCGCGCGGCACCCTGGCCCAGATCGCCTCCTGCGCCACCCGCGCCTTGTCCTCCAGGTCGAGCCCCGTCAGCACGAGCGTCATCGTGTTGCGGTACCCGGCCAGATAGTTCACGGCCACCTTCAGCGTGCCGGGCGGCGGCTCGCCCTTCACCCCGGACACGCGCACCCGGTCGGGCCCCTCCTGCGCCAGCTGGACGGTGTCGAAGCGGGCCACCACGTCGGGCCCGAGGTAGCGCGGCGCGCCGATCTCGTACAGCAGCTGCGCGGTGACCGTGCCCACCGAGACCGTGCCGCCGGTGCCGGGATGCTTGGTGATCACCGACGAGCCGTCCTCGTGCAGCTCGACGAGGGGGAAGCCGCAGTGGGCCAGGTCGGGCACCTCGTGCAGGAAGGCGTAGTTGCCGCCCGTCGCCTGGCAGCCGCACTCGATGACGTGCCCGGCCACGACCGAACCGGCCAGGGCGTCGAGGTCGCCGGGCCGCCAGCCGTAGTGCCAGATGCCGGGACCGGTGACCAGCGCGGCGTCGGTGACCCTGCCGGTGACCACGACGTCGGCGCCGGCGGACAGGGCGGCGGCGATGGGCAGGGCGCCGAGGTAGGCGTTGGCGGTCAGCACGGGCTCGGCGAGCTTCTCACCGGTGTCGAGGTTGACCAGGTCGAGGTCGTGCCCCGTGACGTCGTCGCCGGTGACGTAGGCGACCTTGGCGCCCAGTCCCAGGTTCTCGACCGCCGCCGCGCACCCCTCGGGATCGAGCCCTCCGGCGTTGGAGACGACCTTGATGCCGCGTTCGAGGCAGGTGCCGAGGACCTGCTCCATCTGTTTGACGAAGGTCGGCGCGTAGCCGGGGCGGCCCTTCGACCGGTTGCCCGCCAGGATCAGCATGGTCAGCTCCGCCAGCCAGTCACCGGTGAGCACGTCGATCGGCCCGCCCTCGACCATCTCGCGGGCCGCCGACAGCCGGTCGCCGTAGAAGCCGCTGCAGTTGGCGATCCTCAGCACCACCTCGGCGGCCTCTTCTCCATGAAGGCGGCGATGCCCTCCTGGCCCTCCTCGGAGGTGAAGCGCTGGGCCGACAGCGCCGTCATCTGCCTGAGGCCCTCCTCGAAGGAGACCTGGGGCAGGTCGCGGACCAGGCGCTTGGTGATCGCCAGCGCCTCGGGGCCGCCCTTGACCAGCATCTCGGCGTAGTGGGCGACGGTGGCGTCGAGCTCCTCCACCGGCACCGCCCGGTTGATGAGGCCGATCTCCCTGGCCCGCGTCGCGTCGAACACCTCGCCCGTCATGAGGTACTCGGCCGCGGCCCTGGCCTCCAGGCGCCGCAGGACCGGCACCGAGATCATCGCGGGCACCACGCCGAGCCGTACCTCGGAGAAGGCGAACGACGCGGTCAGCGGGGCGACCGCGAAGTCGCAGGAGGCCACCAGGCCCAGGCCACCGGCGCGGGCGGTGCCGTTCATGCGGCAGATGACCGGCTTGGGGCTCTCCCAGATCAGCGTCATGATCTCGGGGAACGACGCGGTCACGGGCGCGTCGCTCACACCGCGCGCGGGCTCGATGCGCTGCTCCTTCAGATCGGCGCCCGAGCAGAACACCGTGCCGGTGCCGGTCAGCACGATCACCCGCACCTCGGGCTCGGCCAGCGCCCAGTTCAGCCGGTCCTCGAGATCGCCCAGCAGCCGCACCGACAGCGCGTTGCGGTTGGGCGGAGAGTCGAGGGTGATGGTGGCGATGCCATCCTTCAGCTCCTTGTGGACCAGGCGCGTCATGCTTCCCCTTCCTCGATGACCGCCAGCACGGCGTCCGCCTCGACCTGCGAGCCCTTCTCCACCATGACGGCGGCGACGACCCCATCGGCGGGTGCGGCGATCTGATGCTCCATCTTCATCGCTTCGAGCGCCAGGACCACCTGCCCCTTGACGACGGCGTCGCCCTGCTCGACCTCGACGCGCAGCACGCTACCCGGCATGGGGGCCAGCAGGGAGCCGGGGGCGTGGTGCTCGGCGGGTTCGGGCAGGCGGGGGAGCGGCGTGAGCCTGATGTCGCCGACGTGGACGCGGCCGCCGTGGTGGGCGACGGCGAACGCGCGGCGCACGCCGTCCACCTCGACGACCACCTGGTGCGGCGTCACGCTGACGACGGTCACCTCCTCCGGCACGGGGTCGTAGCGGACCTCGATCTCCTCGAACCTGGCCACCTGCGGCTGCGACCTCACGTTGCGCCATCCGGACGGCAGGCCGCGCTGCACGGTGGCCGCGCTCCTGTTGCGGGCCGCCATGGCCAGCGCCGCCGCCAGCGCCTCAAGGGCGGTGGGCGCGGCGGGACCCGGGAAGTCGTGCTCGTCGAGGAAGCCCGTGTGCGTCTCTCCCGCCACGAACGCCGGGTGCCGCACGATGTCCAGCAGCAGCGACCGGTTCGTGGCCAGGCCGTGGACGCGGGCCTTGCCCAGGGCGGCGGCCAGCTTCCTGATCGCCTCGGTACGGCTCCCGCCGTACCCGATGATCTTCGCCAGCATCGGGTCGTAGTGCGTGGAGACGACCGTGCCGGACTCGACGCCGGAGTCGACCCGGACCGGCCCCGGGATGTCGAACAGCTCGACCACCCCCGACTGGGGCAGGTGGGCGGCGTCCTCCGCGTACAGCCTGACCTCGACCGCGTGCCCGCGCGGCGCCGGCCTGGCGTCCGGCAGCCGCTCGCCCTCGGCGACGCGCAGTTGCAGCTCCACCAGGTCGACGCCGTAGACCAGCTCGGTCACCGGGTGTTCCACCTGGAGGCGGGTGTTCATCTCCAGGAAGGCGATCGTGTCGTCCTTGACGAGGAACTCCACCGTGCCCGCGCCGACGTAGCCGATCGTCGTGGCGGCCGCGACCGCCGCCGCCTCCAGCCGCTCGCGCAGCGCGGGGGTGACGGCGGGGGAGGGGCACTCCTCCACCACCTTCTGGTGGCGGCGCTGGATCGAGCACTCCCGCTCGCCCAGTGCCCACACCGTGCCGTGGACGTCGGCGAGCACCTGCACCTCGATGTGGCGGGCACGCTCGAGCAGCGGCTCGACGAACACGGTGCCGTCGCCGAAGGCGGACTCCGCCTCCCGTTCCGCGGCCGCCAGGGCCGCCTCCAGCTCGCCGGGTGCCCTGACGACGCGCATGCCGCGCCCGCCACCCCCGGCCGACGCCTTGACCAGCAGCGGGTAGCGCCAGCCCGCGTCCTCCTGCGCCCCGGCCGCGTCCTCCTGCGCCCCGGCTTCGCCGTCCCGTGCCCCGGCCGCGTCCTCCCGTGCCCCTACTTCGCCCTGCTGCGCCCGGGCCGCGTCCTCCCGTGCCCGGACCGTGCCGGGCGTCAGCGACGGCAGGACGGGCACGCCCGCCCCGGCCATCAGCCGCTTGGCCTCGATCTTGGAGCCCATCGCGGCGATCGCCTCCGGCGGCGGGCCCACCCAGGTCAGGCCCGCCGCGATCACGGCGCGGGCGAAGCCGGCGTTCTCCGACAGGAACCCGTAGCCGGGGTGCACCGCGTCGGCGCCCGCCCGCCGCGCCGCCGCGACGAGCGCGTCGGCGTCGAGGTAGGCCGACGGCCTGCCGAGCCGTACGGCCAGGTCGGCCTCCGCCACGTGCGGAGCGCCCTCGTCGGCGTCGGAGAAGACCGCGACCGTCTCGATGCCGAGTTCGCGGCAGGTGCGGAAGATCCTGCGGGCGATCTCGCCCCTGTTGGCCACCAGCAGCCTGGTGATGGCGGGCCGCCCGTTCGCGGGATGGGTCATGGCCGGAACACCCCGAATCCCGCCGCCTCGGGGACGGCCGCGCTGTTGATCGCCGACAGGCACAGCCCGAGGACCGTGCGGGTGTCGCGCGGATCGATGACCCCGTCGTCGTAGAGCCGGCCGGACAGGAAGAACGGCAGCGACTCCTGCTCGATCTGCGCCTCCACCATGGCCCGCATCGCCGCGTCGGCCTCCTCGTCGTAGAGCTGCCCGCGCGCCTGCGCCGCCTGCCTGCCGACGATCGACAGCACGCCGGCCAGCTGCGCGGGACCCATCACGGCCGACTTCGCGCTCGGCCAGGAGAACAGGAAGCGGGGCTCGTAGGCGCGCCCGCACATGCCGTAGTTGCCCGCCCCGTAGGAGGCGCCCATGACGACCGTCAGGTGCGGGACCGTCGAGTTCGACACCGCGTTGATCATCATCGCGCCGTGCTTGATGATGCCGCCCTGCTCGTAGTCCTTGCCGACCATGTAGCCGGTCGTGTTCTGCAGGAACAGCAGCGGCGTGCGCGTCTGGTTGGCCAGCTGGATGAACTGCGCGGCCTTCTGCGCCTCCTCGCTGAACAGCACGCCGCGCGCGTTGGCGAGGATGCCCACCGGGTAGCCGTGCAGCATCGCCCACCCGGTGACCAGGCTGGGCCCGTAGAGCGGCTTGAACTCCTCGAACTCGCTGCCGTCGACCACCCGCGCGATCACCTCGCGCGGGTCGAAGGGCACCTTGAGGTCCTCGGGGACGATCCCCCTCAGCTCCTCCTCCGGGTACGCCGGCTCCCGTACGGCCCGCGGGGCGACGCCGAGCTTGCGCCACCGCAGCGACCTGACGATGCCCCTGCCGATGCGCAGCGCGTCGTGCTCGTCGGCGGCCAGGTGGTCGGCCAGGCCGCTGACGCGCGCGTGCATCTCGGCCCCGCCGAGCGACTCGTCGTCGGACTCCTCGCCGGTGGCCATCTTGACCAGCGGCGGGCCGCCCAGGAACACCTTCGCGCGCTCCTTGACCATCACCACGTAGTCGCTCATGCCGGGCACGTAGGCGCCGCCCGCCGTGGAGTTGCCGAAGACCAGCGCGATCGTCGGGACGCCCGCGGCCGACAGCCGCGTCAGGTCCCTGAAGATCTGCCCGCCGGGGATGAAGATCTCCTTCTGCGTCGGCAGGTCGGCGCCGCCCGACTCCACCAGGTTCACGTACGGCAGGCGGTTGCGCAGCGCGATGTCGGCCGCCCGCAGGGTCTTCCTGAGCGTCCACGGGTTGGACGCGCCGCCCCTGACGGTCGGGTCGTTGGCCGTGATCACGCATTCGACGCCCTCGATGACGCCGATGCCGGTCACCACGCTCGCCCCCACGGGGAAGTCGCTCCCCCACGCGGCCAGCGGGGACAGTTCGAGGAAGGCGGAGTCGGGGTCGATGAGCAGCTCGACGCGTTCCCTCGCCAGGAGCTTGCCCCGTCCGCGGTGGCGCTCCACGTACTTCTCGCCGCCGCCCGCGACGGCCTTGGCGTGCTCGGCGTCCAGGTCGGCGAGCTTGGCGAGCATGGCGCGCCTGCGGGCCTGGTAGTCCGGATCGGTGGGGTCCAGCCTGCTGATGATCACCTGTCCTCCTTTCCGCCGCTGCCGGACATGCATCCTCCGCCGCCGTCCGCCGGCCGGACGAACGGCGGCTCGGGCTCGGAAGCCGACGTCCCCTTCGGCTGGGGGTCGGGCTCGTTCGGTTGGGGGTCCGGCTCGGAAGCCGACGTCCGTGTCAACGGCGGGTCCGGCTCGGAAGTCGATGTGCGTGTCAGCGGCGGGTCCGGCTCGGAAGTTGACGGCCGCGTCAGCCCGATCGCCCTGGCCCAGAGCCTGGTCAGGTGGTCGACGGCGGTGCGCTCGTCGGCGCGCTCGCCGAGGTCCAGCCACACGTGGGCGAAGTGCTCCACCATGCCGCCCAGCATGATGGCCGTCAGCCTGGGGTCGAGGTCGGGATCGGCCAGCCCCTGCTCCTGCAGGCGGCGCAGGCCCTCGGCGCCGCGCCGGACGAACACCTCCCGCAGCTCCAGCAGCAGCCCGCGGAAGCGGTCGTCGCCGGTCGCGATGTGCTCCAGCATCCTGAGCAGGCGCGAGTTGGCCGCCCATGCCCGCAGGTAGAGCTGGTTGGCGGCCTCGACGCGGGCGTAGGGGTCGTCGGGGGCGGCGGGCCCGACGACGCTGGCGGCGAACATCTCGCCGACCGCCGCGCCCGCGACCTCGCCGAACAGCGTCTCCTTCGAGTCGAAGTAGGTGTAGAAGGTGCCGTGGGAGACCCCGGCTCTGGCGCAGACGTCGTCGATGCGCACGGCGTCGTAGCCGTGCTGCTCGAACGCCTCGCGCCCCGCCTGCAGGAGCGCGGCCCTGGTCCGCCGCCCGCGCGCGGTCAGCGTCTCAGACTTGACGATCACGTCAACAATGTAGCAACGGGGTGATGCCCGTGGAAGCCCCCCACAACGCCGAGGGCCCGGCGGACGCGGGTAGGCGTCCGCCGGGCCCTTCAGCGGGTCAGCGGGGGTGGCTCAGCCGCAGTGGCTCCAGCCGCTCTTCCACGACAGCGTGCCCCAGGAGCCGCCCCAGATCACGCACTTCTTGACCGCCGCCAGCCGCACCGGCCCGGCGTAGGCGGTGTACGAACCGGGGTTGGCGCCGCTGGCGCCGCCCTGCACCTGGAGGACGGCGTTCATCGACACCTTGGCGGGCACCACGTACTTGGACATGGTGATCACGCAGTTCTTGCCCGCGCTGGTGTTGTACAGCAGGTAGACCGTGGCCTTCGTGCCCAGCGCGTGCGAGTTGATCACCTTGTAGCCCGCGCCGCAGACGCCGGTCGCCGTGTAGGGGTTCGGCTTCGGCGACGGGCTCGGCTTCACCGTCGGCTTCACCGTGGTCGTGGGCTTCACGGTGGGCTTCACCGTGGGCCTGGCGGTCGGCTTGGTGCTGGGCTGGCCGTAGGCGACGCCGGTCGTCGGCTCCGTCAACCCCGTCGGGTCGGGGTCGGGGTCGACCAGGCCGGTGCTCTTGGTCGGTTTGGCCGTCGGCCTCTTCCTGGTCGGCTCCGCCGTCGGCCGCGGCTGCTGGCGCTGGGTGGGAGGCGCCGTGGCGTGCGGCACCGTGGTGTGCGGCACCGACACCGACGGCACGTCCCGCTCCTTCGGCCCGGACACGGTCGCCTCGGGCCCGGGCGTGGCCTCCACCAGCTCGGGGATGACGTCGGTTTCGGTCGGCTGCGCGTCGGGCGGCAGCACGTCGGTGGGCGCCACGGTGGTGTCCTGCCCCGGCTGGTTCGGGCCCGCCTGGTTCCTGGCCGCCGGGTCCTGGTCGGTCCCGCTGGCGGGGGAGTCCACCGCGACCAGCTCCGCCGGGACCGCCTTGCCGGCGTTCGCCCACACGACGGTGCCGCCCAGCAGGAGCGCGCCGGCGGCGGCGGCCGACAGCGCCACGGTCACGGTGCGGCGGCGGGCGCTCGGGCCGCCGGAGGGCGCCGTGTCGCCGGACGGCGGGCGCTGGCCGGGGACGGCGGTGCCGGGCGGGGGAGCGCCGGGCGCGAAGGGCTGCGGCGGCACGGCGGGGCCACCAGGCGGCACCGGCGGGCCCCCGGGCGCGCCGGGCGGCGGCACGGGCTGGCCGCCGACCGGGGCGGGCTGTCCACCGACGGGGGCGGCCTGGCCGCCGGCCGGTGCCGCGGGGTGCGCGGCGGGCTGTCCGGGTTGTCCGGGCTGTCCAGGCTGGGGGAACGGCGGCGGCAGCGTGCTGCCGGTCTGGTGGACCCCGAGCGCCGTCTCGCCGGTCGTCTGGCCGGTGAGACGCGCGACCAGCTGCTCGGCCGTGGGCCGCAGCGAGGGGTCCTTGGACAGGCAGGCCGCCACGAGGCCGCCGAGCACCCCGTCCAGCCCGCTGATCTCCGGTTCCTCGTTCAGGATCCGGTTCATGACCACGGGGATGGAGTCGGAGCCGAAGGCGGGCTTGCCCGTCGCCGCGAACACCATCGTGACGCCCCAGGCGAACACGTCGGCCGCCTCCGAGACCGGCGCTCCGCTCAGCTGCTCGGGGGCGAGGTAGGCCGGCGTGCCCATGGCCATGCCCGTGGCCGTCGCGCCCGGGGAGTCCAGGGCGCGGGCGATGCCGAAGTCGATCACCACGGGGCCCTCCGGCCCCATGAGCACGTTCGCGGGCTTGAAGTCGCGGTGCAGGATGCCCGCGCGGTGGATGGCCGCCAGGGCGGTGGCCGTGCTGATGCCCAGCCGCTCGAGGGCCGCGCCCCTGCGCGGTCCCTCCTGGTCGACCAGTTGCCGCAGGGACGGCCCCGGCACGTAGTCCGTCACGATGTACGGCCGGCTGCCCTCCAGATCGGCGTGCAGCACGGGCGCGGTGCAGAACCGGGCCACCCGCTGCGCCACCGCAACCTCGCGCAGGAACCTCGTGCGCGCGTCGGCGTCGGCCACCAGCGCGTTGTGCAGGAGCTTGACCGCCACCTGCTCGCCTGCCGGGCCCTTGCCCAGGTAGACCACGCCCTGCCCGCCCTCGCCGAGCCGCGCGGTGATCTCGAACACACCCAGCCGACGCGGGTCGTCAGCCGCCAACGGCTGGAACTGTGTCACGTCGAACCCCCGTATTCCGTCATAGGTGGGGCAAAACGTTATCAGTGTGGTTCGTGGGTCGTCCCCCGGGTTTGACGATGTGTCCGGATTGCGATCGACTGGGCGCAGTCAGAGGCCGGCACGAACTCCGTACCGGCCTCCACCTCGCAGGTCACGCCCCGCCCGGCGTCCGGCGCGACGACGCTCAGATCGCCTTGCCCGGGTTGAGGATGCCGAGCGGGTCGAAGACCTGCTTGATGCCCTTCTGCACCTCGGTCACGACCGGGCCGGCCTCCAGCCCGAGCCAGCGCCGCTTCAGCAGCCCGACGCCGTGCTCGCCGGTCAGCGTGCCGCCGAGCTCCAGCGCCGCCTTGAACACCTCGTCGGCCGCCGCCCACACGTTGGCGGGCGGCTCCAGCGTGCCGTGCTCGAAGATGAAGACGGGGTGCAGGTTGCCGTCGCCCGCGTGGGCCACCGTGCAGATCATCACGTCGTGGCGCGCGGCCGCCGCCTCGACCGCCGTGATCATGTCGGGCAGCTTCGACCGCGGCACGCACACGTCCTCCACCAGGCAGGCGCCGAGGCGCTCCTTGGCCTCGTAGGCCATGCGCCTGATCCCGATGAGGTCCTCGGTCTCCTCGGGCGAGGACGACACCGCCACGAACGAGGCGCCGTTCGCCTCGCACAACTCCTGCATCACCGCCGCCATCGCCTGGCCGTCGGAGGCGTCCGACTGGCCGATCAGCATGGCCTGGGTGGCGTCCTCGAGGCCGATGTTGCGCCAGTCGTCGATCGCCTTCAGCGTGGCCCGGTCCAGCAGCTCCATCAGGGACGGCTGGCAGCCGGCCGCGATGATCGCCGAGACCGCCGCGGCGGCGTCGCGCAGCGAGCCGAACTCCGCGGCGATCGTCGCCGGCGGGGCGATCGGGGCACGGCGCAGCCGTACCGTCGCCGAGGTGATGACGCCGAGGGTGCCCTCCGAGCCGACGAACAGGCCGGTCAGGTCGTAGCCCGTGACGCCCTTGACGGTGCGGCGGCCGGTGTTGAGTATCCGGCCGTCGGCCAGCACCACCTCGAGCCCGAGCGCGGAGTCGCGGGTCACGCCGTACTTCACGCAGCGCAGCCCGCCCGCGTTGGTGGCCAGGTTGCCGCCGATGGTCGAGATCTCGTAGGAGGAGGGGTCGGGCGCGTACATCAGCCCGTGCTGCCTGGCCGCCCTGTCGAGGTCCGCGGTGATCACGCCGGGCTCGACGACGGCGATCTCGTCGGCGGGGTTCAGCTCGCGGATCGCGGTCATCCGGGCCAGCGACAGCACGATCGAGCCCTCGCTGGCGGTGGCCGCGCCCGCCAGGCCGGTGCCGGCGCCGCGCGGCACGACGGGCACCCGGTGCTCGGTGGCCCACCGCATGGTGGTCACGACGTCGTCGCGGCAGGTGGCCAGAACCACCCCGAGAGCCTTGCCAGGCTCGAGGAACGTGCGGTCGCGTGCGTAGGAGTCGACCACGTCGGGGTCGGTCAGCACCCTTCCCTCGGGAAGGCTCTTCACAAGTGCCTCAATCACGTTGAGGACTTTACGGCCCGATTTGCGCCAGCCGTACGTCAGGGCCAGACTGCCCGGATGGATCTGTCCTGTCCGGAGTGCGGCTCTGCCGACAGGGTGACGTCGGTGCCGGGGGCCGTGGCCGAGGGCACGAGCTTCCACCTCGGGCGCGCCAGCATGCCCAAGGAACGCGCCGTCGTCGACCTTCCCGCCGCCTCGCTCATCGGCACCAGGAAGCACCCCATGACCAGGACACAGCTGGCGGTGTGGCTGTCCTTCCCTGCCAGGCACGAGGTGCCCCGCGCCCGCCACCAGGGTTACGTCATGCTCGGCTTCGCCGCGCTGGCGCACGTGGTGCTCGCGCTGACCCTGGCCATGACCGAGAAGACGAACCCGCTGGTGGACCTGCTGGGGCCGTTCTGTGTGACGGGCGTCTTCTGGTGGTTCGGGCTGATGTTCGTCCTCGGCGCGCACGGCGCGCGCAAACGCGACCAGGCCGAGGCGCCGGCCCGCGAGCAGGCGCTTCTGGTGTGGCAGGAGCTCTACTACTGCTCGCGGGACAACGTCGCCTTCGAGCCGGGGGTCGGCGTCGCCTTCCACCCGAGCGAGACCCGTGAGTACATCTTCGGCTTCAGGTACGGCAGGCGTCCCCGCACCTGAAGCCCGAAGCGGCCGTCAGCCGCGCGCCAGCAGCTTCTCGGTCGCGACCAGCCGGACGCACACGGTCAGGCCGGTGATCGCCTCCTCCAGCTCCGCCAGGTCGGGGTAGGTGGGGGCGATGCGGATCGTGCGGTCGGCCGGGTCGTCGCCGTAGGGGTGCGTCGCCCCGGCAGGGGTGAGCGCGATGCCCGCCGCCTTCGCCTTGGCGACGACCTCGCGGGCGCAGCCCTCGGGCACGTCCAGGCTGATGAAGTAGCCGCCCGTGGGCGCCGACCAGGTGGCCAGGTCCGTGCCGCCCAGCTCCTTGGTGAGGATCCTGTCGACGGTCTCGAACTTCGGCCAGACCAGCTCGGCGTGCCTGCGCATGTGCGCGGCCAGGCCCTCGGCGTCGCGCAGGAACTCCACGTGGCGCAGCTGGTTCATCTTGTCCGGGCCGATGCTCTGCTTCGACAGGTTGCCGAGGTACCAGGCGACGTTGGCCGGCGAGGAGCCGAAGAAGGCCACGCCGCTGCCGGCCAGGCTCACCTTGGAGGTCGAGCCGTAGACGAAGGCGCGGTCGGGGTTGCCGTGCTCCTCGCACAGCGCCAGCAGGTCGGCCAGTTCGGCGGGCGTGTCGGTGAGGTGGTGCACCGCGTAGGCGTTGTCCCAGAAGATGCGGAAGTCGGGCGCGGCGGCCGGCATCGCGGCCAGGCGGCGCACGGTCTCGTCGCTGTAGGTGACGCCCGAGGGGTTGCTGTACTTGGGCACGCACCAGATGCCCTTGACCCGCGGGTCGTCGGCGACCAGCCGCTCGACGGCGTCCATGTCGGGGCCCTCAGCGGTCAGCGGCACCTGGACCATCCTGATGCCGAAGCGCTCGCACAGCGCGAAGTGCCGGTCGTAGCCCGGCACCGGGCACAGGAAGACGATCTCCTCCTCGTCCGCCCACCGGCGCGTCGCCCCCGGCAGCACGCTGAGCATCGAGAAGACGATCGTGTCGTGCATCATCGCCAGGCTGGAGTTGCCGCCCGCGAGCAGTTGCGCGGCGGGCACCTGCAGCGCCCCGGCGAACAGCTCGCGCACCTCGGCCAGGCCCTGCAGGTTGCCGTAGTTGCGGCAGTCGCTGCCGTCGGCCGCCAGGTGCGTCGAGGGCAGACCGGTCATCCCGTCGGCCAGGTCGAGCTGGTGCGGTGAGGGCTTGCCCCTGGTCAGGTCGAGCTTCAGGCCCCGCCGCACGAGGGTGTCGTAGTCGCTGGCGGCCTGCTCGCGCTGCGCGGTCAGCTCGTCGAGGGTCACGGGATGTTCCTTCCTAGGCTGGGACAACGAACAATAGTGGGTGTCGAAACGATAACGGCGCACCAGCCCGGTCACCGGGTCAGCCGCCACAGCGAGGTCACCTCGGCGGCGCGCGCCGCGTGCAGCGGGTCGGCGGCGTCGGCGGCGCGCCGGTGGCGCGGCCGGGCCTCCAGTCGTCCCGCCACCCGCAGGCCCGCGCCGTCGAACGCGGCCAGCAGCTCCCGCCTGGTGCGCAGGCCCAGGTGCTCGGCCAGGTCGGACAGGATCAGCCAGCCCTCCCCGCCCGGTGACAGGTGCCCGGCCAGGCCGCTGAGGAAGCCGTCGAGCATCCGCCCGTCCCCGTCGTAGACGGCGTGGTCGAGCGCGGTGCGCGGCGTGGCGGGCAGCCACGGCGGGTTGCAGACCACCAGCGGGACCCTGCCCTCGGGGAACAGCGAGCGCCTGCCGACCTCGACCCTGTCACCGAGGCCGAGGCGGTCCAGGTTGTCGCGGGCGCAGGCCACCGCCCGCTCGTCCATGTCGGTGGCCACCACCCGCCGGACGCCGCGCACGGCCAGCACGGCGGCCAGCACGCCGGTGCCGGTGCCGACGTCGAACGCGGCCGTCCGCGAGGGCAGCGGCGCGCGGGCCACCAGGTCCACGTACTCGCCGCGGACAGGGGAGAAGACGCCGTAGTGCGGGTGGATCCGGGCGCCGAGCGCGGGCACCGGCACGCCCTTCACGCGCCACTCGTGCGCGCCGATCACGCCGAGCAACTCGGTGAGGGGTACCAGCGCGGGGCCCGCGGGGCGGCCGTAGGCCTCCGCGCACGCCTGCCGTACGTCGGGGGCCCGGCGCAGGGGGACCGACAGGTCGGCGGCCAACGGCACCAGCAGCCTGGCCAGCAGGCGGGCCCTGGCGGCGCGCGCCGGCCGGTACTCGTGGAAACCGGCGGGCGCCGTGCGGCCCATGTCGGCGCGGCGGGCCAGGGCCCGCAGCAACTGCCTGGCGTTGTGGTAGTCGCCCCGCCACACCAGCCCGGTGCCCTCACGGGCCAGGCGGTAGGCGGTGCGGGCGTTCATCGTGTCGTCGGCGGGCACCAGGACGGCGGGCGGCGGCTCGGGCGAGCGCCATCCCGCCGCCCGGAGGCGGCCGTCCTCGGTCCAGTGGACGTCGAGCATCGCGTGCTCCTCTTGATCGATGGGAGATGTCGATGAAGAGCACTTCGACGCGGAGGGGACGGGTCAGCGGGTCACGGACCTCCGCGAGGAAGCGCGAGCCGCGGCGTCACCGAGAACACTGCCCAGCACGGCGAACGACATGATCAACCTCCTTGGGGTCCGTCTCATGCTAGCCGTGCCCGTGCCCGTGCCCGTGCCCGTGGTCCGGTCCAGCGGTTACGTCGTGTTGCCCATGCCCGTGCCCGTGGCCGACGAGCGCGGCGGGCCGGCCCGCGGGCACCAGGGCGATCGCCGCGGCGGCCGCGACGGCCGCCGCGCCCGCGCACCAGGCCAGCGCCGAGGGGAAGCCGCCCACAGCGAGGCTGGAGACCAGGGCGACCCCGATCGAGCCGCCCAGCTCGTGGAAGGTGTTGATCACCCCCGAGGCCACGCCCGCCTCGCCGGGCGGGACGTTGGCCATGGTCGTCGCCGTCGCGGTGACGAAGGCGGGGCCGATCCCGAAGGCGGCGACCACGAATCCCGGCAGCAGCGTGGTGAGGACGCCCGCCTCGGGCGAGACGCGGCTCATGAGGGCCGCGCCCGCCGCGGTGAGCACGAAGGCGCCCACCGCGACCGGACGGCCGCCCACCCTGCCGATCAGCCGTCCGCCCAGGTGCGCGCCGAGCGTGATCGCGATCGCCACCGGCAGGAACAGCAGGCCCGTCTCCAGCGCGCCGTACCCCAGCTCCCGCTGCAGGTAGAGCGAGCTGAGGAAGAACAGCCCGAGCATCAGGCCCGTCGCCGTCAGCATGACGAACGTGCCCGACAGCACCGGGCGCCTGGCCAGCGTCGCCGCGCGCATGAGCGGCGCCGCGGACACCCGCTCCACCCACACGAACGCCGCGTAGAGGGCGGCGGAGGCGGCCAGCCACAGCCCCGCCGTCCCCCATCCGGCCTCGCCCGCGGCGACCAGCCCGTAGATGAGCAGCGCCGTCGCGGCGGTGACCAGCAGCGCGCCGGGCACGTCCAGCCGTCGCCCGGCCGGGCGGGCGGGCGCGGACGCCGGCAGCACGGCGGGCAGGGCGGCCAGGACGGCCAGGCCGACAGGCACGTTCACGAAGAACGCCCAGGCCCACCCGGGACCGGCGGTCAGCAGGCCGCCGAGCAGCACGCCCACGGCGGCGCCCGTGCCGCCGATGGCGGCCCACACCGCCAGCGCCCTGGTACGGCGCTCGCCGTGGAAGGCGGTGGTGATGACGGCCAGCGCGGCGGGCGACAGCAGCGCCGCGCCGACCCCCTGCAGCGCGCGCCCGGCGATCAGCGGGCCGCCGCCGGGCGCCAGCCCGCACAGCAGCGAGGCCAGCGTGAAGACGGCGAGCCCGGTCATGAGCGTCCGCCGGGCGCCGAAGGTGTCGGCGAGCCGGCCGCCGAGGACCATCAGCCCGCCGAAGCACAGGGTGTACGTCGTGACGACCCAGGTCAGCGCCTCGCGGCCGAGCTCCAGGTCGGCCCCGATGGACGGCAGCGCCACCTGCACGACGGTGATGTCGATGATCAGCATGAACTGGGCCAGGCAGAGCAGGACCAGCAGCATGGGGGAACCCCTCTCCGCTAACTCGTACAGTAGTGTTCGAGTTATGAGGCAAGCATACGGAGGGCGGGTATGTCCAGCGGGATGTCAGGCGGCGAGCACCGAGCGGAGCGTCCTGGTCAGCACATCCGCCGCGACCTCACGCGGCAGGCGGCCCGCCTCGATCTCGCCCGCCGCGTTGTGCAGCAGCGCGAAGAACGTCGTGACCAGCCACGACAGCGGCAGGTCGGTGCGGAAGGCGCCCTCGTCCATGCCGCGCTCGACCAGCCGCTCCACCCGGGCGAGCGGCCTGCCGTGGCGCTCGCGGATGCGCTCGGCCGGCAGCGCCCTGTCGGCCGCCACGAACAGGCGGCGGTGCCGGTCGAGGATCTCCCACGAGGAGCCGATCAGCCTGTCCATCGCCTGCGCGGCGGGCAGGGCGTCGAGTTCGAGGCCGGACAGCGCCGCCTCGGCGTTGTCGACGGCCTCCTGCAGGACGGCGTCGACCAGCGACTCCCTGGAGGGGAAATGGCCGTAGAGCGTGACCCTGCCGACGCCCGCCTCCTTGGCGATCTCCGCCACGCTGACGTTCGGGTCGGCGCTCAGCAGCCGCGCGGCCGCGGCCAGGATCGCCGCGATGTTGCGCTCGGCGTCGGCCCTGCGCGGCGAGCCCGCCTTTCCCGGTGTCTTCCCCGTCGTCGTCCCCATGGTCAAACTGTAGGACCCGGCGTACGCCGCGCCCGACGGTCGTCGCGTTCGCGACCCTGATGGAAATGACCGCATGGAGACGACCGCCATGGAGACGACCGCCATGGAGACGACCGCCGGGGCGGGGCAGCCTCGGGGCGGGGCGCCGCCGATCGCTGTCCGGCTGATGCCCTGGCCGGCGGCACGAGGGCCGGCGAGGCCGTCAGGCGATGTCCCCGGGCGCCCGCCACCAGGTGCTCGACGAGACCGGCCCGGACGGGGCGCCGGCCGAGGTCGCCGCGTTCATGACCGGGCACTGGAAAGAGGCGCGGTCAAAAGGGGCGCGGTCAGTGGCAAGGCGCATGGGAGGAGACGCGTTCATCGATCGGGCGCCCGGGAGGAGGCGCGGTCGGTGGCCGGGCGCCCGGGAGGAGGCGCGGTCAGTGGGTGGCGAAGTCCGTCCGGCCCTGCCAGGGGGTGACGGGCAGGCCGGTGATGCCGGCGTCGGCCGCGAACAGCCCCCCGCCCGCGGTCGTGACGACCAGGGTGGTGCCGACGAAGGCCGCGCTGGAGGTCTTCGGCGCGCCGACCTTCACCGCGCCGAGCAGCCGCCCGCCGGGTGAGTACCGGCGGACCTCGCCGACACCCCAGACCGCGATCCACAGGTTGCCCTCGACGTCGACCGCCATGCCGTCGGGCAGCCCGTCGTTCACCTCGAAGGCCACCGCGCGCGGGCCGACGCGGCCCGACTCCACGTCGTACGGCTGCGCCCACACCACGCCCGGGATGCTGTCCACGTGGTACATCGTCCGCCCGTCGGGCGACCAACCGAGGCCGTTGGAGACGGTCAGGCCGTCGGCCGGCATGCTCACCGTGCCGTCGAGCTCCAGCCGGTAGAGCCGTTCCTGGCCCTGCCGGTCGTCCTTGGCGAGGCTGCCGGCGAGGAAGCGCCCCGCCGGATCGCACCGGCCGTCGTTGAGCCGGCTGGCCACCCCTTCCGGCAGCACCCTCGGCCCCATCGTGATCCGCTCGCCGATCGTGGCGAAGCCGTCCCGGGCCGCGACCAGCAGGGAGCCGTCGGCGGCCGGCGTGACCGCGCCCACGGTGCCCGGCAGGGTGTGCGTCCTGGCCACCCGCAGGTCGCCGGCCGTGAAAGCGCCCTCCAGGACCCTGCCGGTCGGGATGTCGACCCAGAGCAGCCGCTCGGCCGCGGGGTCCCACAGCGGCCCCTCGGCCAGCTCGTAGGTCTCGGTGGACAGCCGGTCGGCGATCATCGCAGCTCCTTCACGATGGCGTGGATGTCGGGCAGCGCCTCCACCAGGGAGGTCAGCGGGGTGCGGTAGGCCAGCGCGCTGACGCTGACCGCTCCGCTCGGCGTGGTCGCGGAGGTCAGGAAGGCGGGGACGGCCACGCAGGTGACGCCCTCCTCGTTCTCCTGGTCGTCGAGCGCGTGGCCGCGCTCGCGCACCGCCGCCAGCTCCGCGCACAGCTCGGCGAGGCCGGTCCTGGTGCGTGCGGTGCGGCGCTCCAGCGGGGCCGCGCGCGCCCAGGCCGCCACCGCGGCGTCGTCGGGCAGCGTCCAGGCCAGCAGCAGCTTGCCGACGCCGGTGCTGTGGGCCGGGTTGCGGCCGCCGACGGTGGAGGTGAGCCGCACCGGGCCGGACGGCGGATCCACCTTGGCCCGGTGGACGACCTCGTGCCCGTCGAGCACCGCGTAGTGCGCGGTCTCGCCGAAGCGGGCCGCCAGCCGCTCCAGCGCCGGCCTGATCCTGACGTGGTCGGGCCGCGCCTCGTGGTGGGTGAAGGCGAGCCTCAGGAACTCGTCGCCCAGCAGGTAGCGGCCCCGGCCGTCCTGGACGGCGAGCCCCGCGCGGCGCAGCGCGGCCAGCGCCCGGTGCGCGGTGGGCTTGGGGCTGCCGACCGCCCTGGCCATCTCCTCCAGCCCGACACCCTCGGGCCGCTCGGCCAGCAGCCGCAGGACCGCCAGCACCCGGTCGGCGCCGACGAGGCGGTCTTCACCTGGTGGCGTTCCAGGGTCGATCATGTTCCGAAGATTAGACCAGTGTTCCGATTGATGGAAGACGGCCGCCGCGACGGTCATCAGCCCCAGGTCCGCCGGAGTCGCGCGGAGGGTGTGTCGTCACGCATCCCCCGTGACCGCCGGGGTAGTGAGGAAGCCCAGGTCAGCACGACCACGAGAAAAACGAGCAGATGGCTTCCGGTACGGCGGGCATTGGCGTCAAATGGAGTGATCGGGGCAACACTCCGCGTGGAGGGGGAGCAACCGTGACGACAGTTCGCGAGACCTCGATGCAGCAGGTCAGACGACGCCACACGGGCACCGTCATCGCCGCGTGGCTCTCGACGACCGACCACAAGGTCATCGGGTACCTCTACCTGATCACCTCGTTCGTCTTCTTCCTCGTCGCCGGCGTCATGGCCATGATCATCCGGGCCGAGCTGGCCCAGCCGGGCCTGGAGTTCGTCACCCAGCAGATGTACAACCAGCTGTTCACCATGCACGGCACGATCATGCTGCTGCTGTTCGCCACGCCGCTGTTCGCCGGGTTCGCCAACGTCATCATGCCGCTGCAGATCGGTGCGCCCGACGTGGCCTTCCCGCGGCTGAACGCCGTGGCGTACTGGCTGTTCCTGTTCGGCGGCATCATCGTGCTGGCCGGCTTCGCCACCCCCGGCGGCGCGGCCGACTTCGGCTGGTTCGCCTACGCCCCGCTGTCCACCGCGACGTTCTCGCCGAGCCCCGGCGGCGACCTGTGGATCATGGGCCTGGCGATGTCCGGGCTCGGCACGATCCTCGGCTCGGTCAACTTCATCACCACCATCATCGGCATGCGCGCCCCCGGCATGACGATGTTCAGGATGCCGCTGTTCACCTGGAACACGCTGCTGACCAGCATGCTCGTGCTCATGGCCTTCCCGGTGCTGGCCGCCGCGCTGCTCGTGCTGGAGTCCGACCGCAAGCTCGGCACCCACGTCTTCGCCCCCGAGACCGGTGGCGCGATGCTGTGGCAGCACCTGTTCTGGTTCTTCGGCCACCCGGAGGTCTACATCATCGCGCTGCCGTTCTTCGGCATCGTCACCGAGGTCATCCCGGTCTTCAGCCGCAAGCCCATCTTCGGCTACATCGGCCTGGTAGGGGCCACCATCGCCATCGCGGGCCTGTCGATGACCGTGTGGGCGCACCACATGTTCGCGACCGGCCAGGTCCTGCTGCCGTTCTTCTCGTTCATGACGTTCCTCATCGCCGTGCCCACGGGGGTGAAGTTCTTCAACTGGATCGGCACCATGTGGCGCGGCCATCTGAGCTTCGAAACCCCCATGCTCTTCGCGATCGGCTTCCTCGTCACGTTCCTGCTCGGCGGGCTGACCGGCGTCATCCTCGCCTCCCCGCCGCTGGACTTCCAGATCAGCGACAGCTACTTCGTCGTCGCCCACTTCCACTACGTGGTCTTCGGCACCGTCGTGTTCGCCATGTTCGCCGGCTTCTACTTCTGGTGGCCCAAGATGACCGGGCGGATGCTCGACGACCGGCTCGGCAAGGTGCACTTCTGGACGCTGTTCATCGGCTTCCACACCACCTTCCTCGTCCAGCACTGGCTGGGCATGGTCGGCTTCCCCCGCCGCTACGCCGACTACAGCCCCACCGACGGCTTCACCACCCTGAACCTCATCTCGTCGGTGGGCGCCTTCCTGCTCGGGGCCTCCACGTTGCCGTTCCTCTACAACGTCTGGAAGACCTGGCGCACCGCGCCCAAGGTCACCATCGACGACCCGTGGGGCTACGGCGGCTCGCTGGAATGGGCGACCTCCTGCCCGCCGCCCCGGCACAACTTCGTGAGCATCCCGCAGATCCGTTCCGAACGGCCCGCCTTCGACCTGCACTACCCGCGCGTGGCCGCGCAGTCTCGCCAGGTCGACGAGGTCCGGGCGGCCGAGCTGGGCGCCGAGGAACGCGGGCCCGGCGGCCCGCCATGACGTGGCGGGCCGTACCAGATCGGGGCTGGCCCGATCCCCGGCCCGGTGCTTACGTGGAAAAGGACGTTTCGCCAATCTAGGGAGATCGGCGATGACAGGTACACGCACTCCCTTCAGTCCGGAGACCGCGCCCTGCGGCCGTGAGTCCGGCGGTGAACGGCTGGTCGACGACGACGGCTACGGCCTGGTGATCAAGGACCAGTACTTCGACTGCGGATGCCGCAGGATCCGGCACGAGTATCACGACGGCAGCATCCACCTCAGCGTCATCCGCCACGACGGCAGGCGCATCCGGGATCAGGACCAGCCCGACCACGGGAGCTGACACATGATCGACGTGCTCATTGTCGGGGGAGGCGGGGCCGGTCTGCGGGCGGCGATCGCGGTCGCCGAGACCGACCCCTCGTTGACGGTGGCGGTCGTGTCGAAGGTCTACCCCATGCGCAGCCACACGGTCTCGGCCGAGGGCGGCGCGGCCGGGGTGATCGGCATCGGAGACACCCTCGACGAGCACGCCTACGACACAGTCTCGGGTGGCGACTGGCTGTGCGACCAGGACGCGGTGGAGGCGTTCGTCGCCGAGGCGCCGCGCGAGCTCATCCGGCTCGAGCACTGGGGCTGCCCGTGGAGCAGGGAGCCCGACGGGCGCGTGGCGGTCCGGCCGTTCGGCGGCATGAAGCGCCTGCGCACCTGGTACGCCGCCGACAAGACCGGCTTCCACCTGCTCCACACTCTCTTCCAGACCACGCTGAAGTACCAGGAGATCGTCAGGTACGACGAGTGGTACGTCACCCGGCTCATCGTCGACGACGGCCGCGTCCACGGCGTGGTCGCCATCGAGATCAGGACGGGCCGGGTCGAGACGATCGCGGCCAGGACCGTCATCCTGGCCACCGGCGGCTGCGGGCGGGTCTTCCCGTTCACCACCAACGCGGCGATCAAGACGGGCGACGGCATGTCGCTGGCCTACCGGGCGGGCGCGCCGCTGAAGGACATGGAGTTCGTCCAGTACCACCCGACCGGCCTGCCGTTCACCGGGATCCTCATCACCGAGGCGGCCCGCGCCGAGGGCGGCTGGCTGGTCAACAAGGACGGCTACCGCTACCTGCAGGACTACGACCTCGGGCAGCCCACCGACACGCCCCGGCTGCGCAGCATGGAGCTCGGCCCCCGCGACCGCCTCTCGCAGGCCTTCGTCGGCGAGCAGGAAAGGGGCCGCACCGCCGAGACGCCCTACGGCCCCGTCGTCTACCTGGACCTGCGCCACCTCGGCGAGGCGAAGATCGAGGCGCGGATCCCGTTCGTCAGGGAGCTGTGCAGGTGCTACCAGAACCTCGACCCCGCCACCGACCTGATCCCGGTCCGGCCCGTCGTGCACTACATGATGGGCGGCGTCCACACCGACCTCGACGGCGCCACCCCGATCGCGGGCCTGTTCGCGGCGGGGGAGACGGCGTGCGTGAGCATCAACGGGGCCAACCGGCTCGGCTCCAACTCGCTGCCCGAGATCCTCGTCTTCGGCGCGCGGGCGGGCGCGGCGGCGGCCAGGTTCGCCGCAGCCCACCGCGACGGCGAGGCCGCGGCCGTCCGCGGCCAGGGGGAGGACGAGCGGCGGCGGCTGCGGCGCGCGCTGGACGGCGGCGGCACCGGGCCGAGGATCGCCGACCTGCGCGAGGAGATGCAGCAGACGCTGGAGGGCGCGGCGGGTATCTACCGGACGGGCGAGACGCTCGCCAAGGCGGCGCAGACGCTGGCGTCGCTGCGGGAACGCGCGGTGGACGCCCGGGTGGACGACGACAGCACCACGTTCAACACCGAGCTGCTCTCGCTGCTCGAGCTGCACGCGATGCTCGACGTCGCCGAGACGATCGTGGCGTGCGCGCTCGGCAGGACCGAGTCCAGAGGCGCGCACCAGCGGCTCGACTTCCCGGCCCGCGACGACGCGCAGTTCCTGGCCCACTCCCTGGTCCAGCGCGCGCCGTCCGGCCTGCCGTCGGTCGGCCTGCTGCCCGTCACGCTCACCCGCTGGCCGCCCGGCCGGCGGGTGTACGGCCGTGACTGAGCCACCGGTGGCGGAAAGACGGGGCGGCAAAAGACGGGCGATTGAAGACGGGGCGACGAAGAAGGGGCGATGGGGAAGGGAGGCCGATGAGCATCAGGTCGAGCCAGGAGCCGGCGCCGGCCGGCGGCGACGGCACGCAGGACACAGCGCAGGACACAGCGCAGGACACAGCGCGGGAAACCGGGCCGGACACCGGGCAGCCCGCCGCGCAGGACGCCCCGGCCACGATCAGGCTGGAGATCAGCCGGTACCGCCCCGAACGGGACGAGAAACCGGTGTTCGAGTCCTTCGACGTGCCGATGCGCGACGACTGGGCCGTCCTCGACGGCCTCAACCACGTCAAGGACCGGCTGGACGGCACGCTGACGTTCCGGTGGTCGTGCCGGATGGGCGTGTGCGGATCGTGCGGCATGAACGTCAACGGCAAGCCCAGGCTCACCTGCGGCACCTTCCTCACCGAGTTCGGCGCCGGACCGGTCAGGATCGAGCCGCTCAAGGGCTTCCCCGTCATCCGCGACCTGGTCGTGGAGATCGACGACTTCCTCGCCAAGCTCTCCCACGTGCGGCCCTGGCTGATCAGAGAGGGCGAGGAGCTGCCGCTGACCGCCGAGTACGCCCAGACGCCCGAGCAGCTCGAGGCCTACAAGCAGTACTCGATGTGCATCAACTGCATGCTGTGCTACTCGGCCTGCCCGGTCTACGTGCTCAACCCCGACTTCCTCGGCCCGGCGGCCATCGCGCTCGCCCAGCGCTACAACCTCGACTCGCGCGACCAGGGCGACCGGCTCGACCTGCTCGGCGGCGACGAGGGGGTGTGGGGCTGCACGTTCGTGGGCGAGTGCACCAGGGTCTGCCCCAAGCACGTCGACCCCGCCGAGGCGATCCAGCGCTACAAGGTCACCGCCGCCATGCGGTCGGTCCTGCCGTGGAGCAGGCGATGACGGCCGCCGGCGCCTACCGGCCGCCCCGCGACCGGCTGTGGTTCCTGCGCTCGCGCTCCTACGCGCTCTTCGTCGCCAGGGAACTGACCAGCCTCTTCGTCGCCTGGACGGTCGCCTACCTGCTGCTGCTGGTCGCCGCCGTCACCGGCGGCACGCTGCAGGAGTTCGCCGCCCTGGCCGCGCGGCCGTGGATGATCGCGCTCAACGTGCTGGCCCTGGCCGCCACCGCCTTCCACGCGGTCACCTTCCTCAACCTGGCGCCCAAGGCCACCGTCGTCAGGCTGGACGGCTGGCGGGTGCCCGCCTTCATGATCCAGGGCGGCAACCACACCGCGTGGCTGCTGGTCTCGGCCGTCCTGGCGTGGGCGGTGCTGCGATGAGACGCACGCCGGAGCCGTACCTGTGGCTGCTGTTCAGCGCCGGCGGCGTGGTCGCCGCGCTGCTGCTGCCGGTGCTGGTCCTGCTGTTCGGGGTGCTCATGCCCCTGGGCGTGCTCGACTGGCCGGCGCAGGCGCGGCTCGCCGCCCTGCTCGACCCCCTCCCGGTACGGCTGGCGCTGGTCGTCGTCGTGGCGCTCTGCCTGTCCCACGCCGCCCACCGCATCAGGTTCACCAGTGAGGAGATCCTCGGCATCGCCAGGTTCGACCGCGCCCTCGCGGTCGCCTGCTACGGCGCCGCGATCGCCGGCACGGTCGTCGCCGCCGTGCTGCTGTTCTGACCGGGCTGTGCTGACATGTGACAGAGCTGTTCTGACGTTGCTTTGCCGCCGGGGGCCGCTCTGAGAGGGCGCCGGCGGCGGCCATGCCGGGATCCCCATGCGCACGCGGCGATCACCGGCCGCCGGGCCAGGCGCCCGGCGGCCCTACCATGTCAACCATGACCGAGCTCCGCAGCAAGGCTGAGCACACCGAGGCCATCCGCAGGGACCGCAGGATCGCCGTGGTGATCAACACGCGCTCCCGCCGTGGCCGCCGCCATTACTTCGAGGTGCTGGACCAGATCCACGCGCTCGGCTTCGAGCCGCTGGCGGAGTACTCCGTCGTCAACCCCAAGCGGCTGCGCGCGCACCTGGACAGGGCGCTGGAGACCAAGCCCGACCTGCTGGTCGTCGGCGGCGGCGACGGCACGCTGTCGTCGGCGGTCCGCCACGTCGCCCACCGCGACGTGGCCCTCGGCGTGCTGCCGCTCGGCACCACCAACAACTTCGCCCGCAGCCTCGGCCTGCCGCTCGACCTGGCGGGCGCCATCCGGGTCTTCGACACCGGCAAGGTCGCCGACATCGACCTCGGCATGGCCGAGGACCGGCCGTTCGCCAACCTGGCCAGCTTCGGCGTCTCGGTCGAGGTCGCCGGCACGGTCAAGCCGTGGCTCAAGCGCATCCTCGGCCGCCCCGCCTACCCGCTGACCGCCCTGACGATCATCCCGGGCCACAAGCCGTTCCGCGCCGTCCTGACCGTCGACGGCAAGCGGCACGAGCTGCTCACCGACCAGCTCAACATCGCCAACGGCCGCTTCCACGGCGGCTGGCAGGTGGCCCGCGACATCAGCATCGACAACGGCATGCTGGTGGCCTACCAGCTCGGTTCCGGCAAGAAGCTGCGCCTGCTCGGCGAGACGCTGGTGCGCGCCACCACCGGCAGGTGGCGCAGCCTGGCCGGCGGGCCGTTCGTGATGGGGCGCGAGATGCTGCTGGAGACCGAGCCGCCGATGGCCGCCGACGTCGACGGCGAGGTACGGCTGCGCACCCCGATCAGGCTGCGCGTGGTGCCCAACGGGGTGCGCGTGATGGTGCCACCGGACTTCCAGGACAGCTGAGCGCCGCCCGGCCGGACCCGCGGCCTGCCGGGACGGGATCGCGGTCCCGGCAGGCGCGGCCACCAGGGTCAGGCGCCGGGCGAGATGCGCCGGTACCAGTCGAACGTCCGCCTGACACCCTCCTCCAGGGGCACCCGCGGCTCGAAGCCCGTCAGCTCCCGCAGCAGGGAGATGTCGGGACAGCGGCGGGCCACCGAGCCGGCCGGCGCGGGCACCGGGTCGATGACCGGGTCTTGGCCCGCCAGCCGCAGCACCAGCTTGGCCAGGTCGGAGACGGTCGTCTCCTCGGTGTCGTCGCCGATGTGCACGATCCGCCCGAAGGCCGCGGGTGTCGCCATCAGCCGCACCATCGCCTCCACCGCGTCCTCGACGTGGCAGAACGCCCGGGTCTGCTCGCCGCCGTACAGCCGGAACGGGTTCTCGCCGCGCAGGGCGCGCAGCGCGAGCTCGGGGATCACGTGGTCGGCGCCCATCCGCGGCCCGTACACGTTGTGGAAGCGGCCCACGACGGCGTGCGCGCCGTGCAGGACCGCCGCCTCGCCGTGCAGCTTGCTGATGGCGTAGGAGAAGCGCGGCGCCGCCACGTCCTCGATGACCAGCGGGACGCTCTCGGGCGTCGGCACCGGCACCAGCCCGGCGGTGACGCCGCCCGCGTACGCCTCGCTGGTGGAGGCGTAGAACAGCGGCTCGCCGGGCCTGATCCAGTCCAGCAGGTGCATCAGCGCCAGGGTGTTGACGCGCAGCACCCTGGCGGGGAGCCGCTCGACGTTGCGGACGCCGACGACGGCGGCCAGCAGGTAGATCTGGTCCCAGCCGTGCTCCAGCGCCCGGTAGGAGGCGGGATCGGTGAGGTCGGCGTCGCGCACGTCCAGCGGCATGCCCTCCAGGTCGCGGTCGCGCCTTCCCCTGGAGAAGTCGTCGACAAGGGTGACGGCGTGGCCGTCGGCCAGCAGGCGCCTGGCGAGGTGGAGCCCGATGAAGCCGGCGCCGCCCAGCAGAAGGACTCTCATCGCGTGTATCCGATCCCCGCGTAGCGGATGCCCCGTCCGGTGAGCCCGTCGGCGTCGAGGATGCGCCAGGAGTCGAACAGCACCCTGATCGGGGTGTCGCCGACCGTCATCCCCCGGTAGTCGGGGTGGTCGTTGACGATCAGCATCGCGTCGGACTCGGCGAAGGCCTTGTCGAGGCTGACGGGCCGCCCGCCGTACCGGGCGATGACCTCGTCGGCGACCAGCGGATCGTGGCCGAGGACGGTCAGCCCCGCCCTGGTGAAGACCGGCATCATGTGCTCGACGGGAGTGCCGCGCATGTCGTCCGTGGCCGGCCAGCCCTTGTAGGCCCAGCCGAGCACCGACAGGATGACGCCGTCCGTCTCGCCGAAGGTCTCACGGATCAGCGCGACCAGCCGTTCGGCGACATGGGACGGCAGGCGCTCGTTGAGCGCGCGGGCGTGGCCCACCAGCGAGGTGGTGGCGCTCGCCCGCATGAGGTACGGGTCCTTGGTGAGGCAGCCCCCGCCCACGTAGCCGGGCTTGGCCAGGTCGGGGCGCGGATAGCCGAGGTTGGCCGCGCCGATGACCTCCAGCGGGTCCAGCCGGTGCTGCTCGGCGATCAGCGCCAGCTCGTTGCCGTAGGCGTAGATCAGGTCGGTGTGGCAGTTGTTGGCCAGCTTGACCATCTCGGCCGCCTCGAGGCTCGAGACGGGGACGATCCGGTCGGCCAGTCCCTCGGACAGCTCGACCCCCGCCTCGAGGCTGTCCTGGTCGAGCCCGCCGATCACCTGGGGCAGCTCGACCAGCTCCCGCAGCGCCTGCCCCTGGATGGTGCGTTCGGGCGCCATCACCAGGCGGGTGCCGGGCTCGAGGCGGGGCAGCACGACCGAGCGGCTGGTGCCGATCGGTACCGTCGAGCGCACCACCACGAGGCGCTGCCGCCCGCACGCTTCGGCCGCGGCGGCCAGGCCGTCCAGGCGTGGCGTCCCGGTGGCGAGGTCGACGGGCGTGGACACGCACAGGATCACCGCGTCCAGCGGCTCGCCGGGCAGCGCCGCGCCGATGCGGACGCGGCCGCCGAGGTGCTCGTCGAACACCTCCTGCACGCCCGGCTCGAACACGTGGATCCGCCCGCGCGACAGCGCCTCCACGACGGCAGGGTCGACGTCCACGCCGTGGACCGTGAAACCCTTGCGGACCAGTGCCGCGGTGAGCGTCAGGCCCACGTATCCCATGCCGACAACGCCGACGGTCTTCGGCATCGTCACTCCTTTCCTTCCCGAGGGAAAACCCCGCAGGGGGGACTCACCAGGTCCAGGTCGACCGTGGTGACGTTGCCCGCGAACCCGTGCCGGCGGTAGGCCGCGCAGGCGGCGCGGCGGTTGCCGGGGGCGGCGGCGTAGTCGGTGGCCAGGACGGCCTTGCCCGTGGCGCGCAGGGCGGCGGCCTCGGCGAGGTTGCCGGCGCACCACTCCTTCGCGCAGGCCCGGTCGGTGGCCATGAAGAACAGCTCCTCCATGCCGATGCCGTCGATGGCGGCGGTGTAGCCGCCGTGGTGCCGCAGCTCGGGCGAGTTCTGCGGGACGACGAGGAAGCCGGGGCGGACGGCCTTGGCGTAGGCGCTGATCCGGACGATCAGGTCGGCCATCTTCCTGCCGAGGCTGTGGCGGGTCTCGCCGGGCACGCGCGCCAGGTCGATCTCCTCGTACGCCAGGGGCGTGTCGAGGTAGACGCCGTCGAAGCCGGCCCGCATGGCCTGGTCGACGCGGGGCCTGATCACCCGGTCCCACCACCACGGGTCCCAGTACTCGACGAAGTGCTCGTCGGGCCAGTCCGGCCAGACGTTCAGCCGCAGCCCGGCGGGCAGGCGCGCGAACTCCGTCCTGAACTCCTCCAGCGAGCCGATCTCGAAGTAGGCCAGCACCGTCTTGCCGCTCTCGCGCACCGCGGCGATCTCGGCGGCGGTGAAGTAGCCGGCGGCGGTGCCGTCGCGCGACAGGTCCACGACGGCCAGCCGGTGCGGCGCGGCGGCCACCGTGTCCAGCCGGCCGCCGGGATAGCCGGTCAGCACGTAGGTGAAGGAGGTGACGTCGAGCAGTCCTGTGGCGCCGGGGGCGGAGGCGCAGGCGCTCACCGTGAGCAGCAGGGCGAGGGCGAGCCGCCTCATCGCTCCTCCGCCATGGCCGCGACCGACGCGGCCAGGCCGTGGACGGGACGCCAGCCGAGGACCTTGATCGACCGGGTGATGTCGGCCTGGCTCCACGGCGCCGCCCCCGACCGGTCGGATCCCCCCGCCATCTCGTGGATCCCGCCGTCGAAGCCCAGCGCGCGGGCCAGCAGCGCCACGGCGTCGCGGACCGGCACCGCCCGCCCCGACCCCACGTTGAGGACCCGCTCGCCGCCCAGGTCCGCGAAGGTCGCGGCCACCACGGCGGCGGCGACGTCGCGCACGTCCACGAAGTCGCGCATCGCGCCGAGCGGGCCGAGCGTGATGTCGTCCTTCCCCTCGCGCAGCAGCCGGGCCGCCCGGCCCAGCACGTTCACCGGTGTGAGGCCGGGCCCCACCGGGTTGAAGACGCGCAGCGACACGCCGTCCACCGGTCCCGAGGCGACCAGCCCGGTTCCGGCCAGGTGGCTCACCCCGTAGGCGGTGACCGGCCTGGCCGGGTCGTCCTCGCGGACCGAGCTCCCGTACGGCGTGGGCCCGTACTCGGCGGCCGAGCCGAGCCGTACCAGCCTGGCGGCGGGCGCGACCGCGGCCATGGCCTCCACGAGCAGGGCGACCACGCCCGCGTTGCCGCGCAGCAGCTCGTCGGGGCCGCCCGCCATCCGCCCCACGCAGCTGAGCACCGCGTCGGGCCGGACGCGGGCCAGCAGGCCGGTCACGGCGGCGACGTCGGCGGCCAGCAGGTCGAGCCGCTCCCGACCCGCGCAGACGACCTCCCCGACCCGGGGGTCGTTGTCCAGCAGCAGCCTGACCTGGCGGCCGAGGAACCCCGAGGCGCCGAGCAGCAGCACCCTCACAGCGCTCGCTCCGGCTCCGGCAGCAGCAGCGGCCTGATCTCCTCGAAGCGGGCGTTCGCCTCGTCGTAGTCGTCGGGGCGGCCGATGTCGAGCCAGTAGCCGTCGAACTCGAAGACCGCCGGCGGCCGCTCGCGCGCCAGCAGGTCGAGCACCAGGTCGTCGAAGCCGAAGGCCATCCCCTCGGGATAGCCCTCGATGCAGCCGCGCGACAGGGCGTAGACGCCCATGCTGACCAGGTAGCTGAGCAGAGGCTTCTCCCTGAAGCCCGTGATGTGCCCGCCGGCGGCCTCCAGCACCCCGAAGTCGATCTTGACGACCCGGGGGGCCGTGGCCACCGTCAGCGGCGCCGTCGAGGCGGCGTGGCCGCGCAGCAGGTCGGCGTAGTTCAGCGTGGTCAGGACGTCGCCGTTCATGACCAGGAAGTGCTCGGGCAGCCGGTCCCTGATCGAGAACAGCGGCCCGATCGTCGACAGCGGCGCGACCTCCTCGGTGTAGTCGACGGCCAGCTCCCACCGGGCGCCGTCCCCGACGAACGCCCTGATCAGCGGGGACAGATGGCCGACGGCCAGGGTGACGCTGGTGAAGCCCTGCGCCGCGAGCTGGCGCAGGATGATGTCGAGGATCGCGTACTCCTCGCCGATCGGCACCAGCGGCTTGGGCAGCGCCGAGGTGTACGGCCGCAGCCGCACTCCCTTGCCGCCCGCCAATATGACGACATGCATGAACATCCCTTTCAGGGGTGGGACAGGCGTGCGATGCAGCGAGTGTCGTCGCGCCGGGTTTCACTTCGGTTCCTCTGCGGTTTCTCCCGCAGGGCTAGGGTCGGTAGGCGTGGGGTTCGAGAACGCCGAGGACCGCTGGCGGCACCGTCTCGGCGAACTGCGCAACGTCGTCCGACAGGAGCTGGTCACCCGGCAGCTCGACAGGCACCTGCCCGCCGCGCCCGCCCGCGTGCTCGACGCCGGATGCGGCCAGGGCACCCAGGCGCTGCGCATGGCCGAGCGCGGCCACGACGTCACCGGCGTCGACACCTCCGCGGACCTGCTCGGCCTGCTGCCCCCTGGCAGGGTCACGACCGTGCGCGCCGACCTGTCCGAGCTGCCGGCGCTGTTTCCGCCCGCCTCGTTCGACGTGGTGCTGTGCCACGGCGTGCTGATGTACTTCGCCGACCCCGGTCCGCTGCTCACCGACCTGGCACGACTGGTCCGGCCGGGCGGGTTCCTGTCGCTGCTGGTGCGCAACGGCGACGCGCTGGCCATGCGGCCCGGCCTGGCGGGCGACTGGCCGGCCACCCGGGCCGCCTTCACCGCCGACGCCTACACCAACAGGCTGGGCGTGCGCGCGCGGGCCGACCGCCGCGCCGACCTCACCGCGGCGCTGGCGGCGCGCGGCCTGGAGGTGACGCACTGGTACGGCGTGCGCGTCTTCACCGACCCGGCCCCCGACGCGACGCCCGTGCCGGACGACCTGGACGCGCTGATCGACTGCGAGGAGATCGCCGGCCGTACCGACCCCTACAGAGCAGTGGCCGCGCTGACACACCTCATCGGTGGTAGACAGGAAGCATGAAACGTCCCGGCAACTGGTGCGAGCGGCCGCGACCACCCCAGCCGTGGTGCGAGCGACCGGCTCCTCCCGCCCCGTGGTGCGAGGTGCCGGGCTCCTCGGTGCTCGGCGTGCTCGACGCGCTGCTGAAGGCCGCCAAGCGCTGAGGTTTCCCCGCCGCGGGGCGGGTAGTCGCTCCCTCCATGAACACCGAGCGGCACCGTTGCACGACTGAGCCGGCCGGCGACCCGTCCGTGTCGCCGGCGTCGTCGGTGTCGTCGTCGCGCTGCCGCCGCCACGGGCCACGGCCGCAATCGTGGCCGGAGTTTTGCTCATTCTTGCCGCCGTACTTGGTCTTATCGGTAGGAAGCAGGGCGAACAGGCGGCATCGCCGGCGCCCGTTGCGGCGAACGAGAGCCTCAGGACCGACATCGACGTGGATCGACGTGGTGAGAGAGAGGGGACGACGATGACCGAGACCGATCCGGGCTTCAGCGACGCGCACGCCGGCGACGTGGGCGCGCGCAGGGCCACGGTGGGCACCCCGACCGACCACGAGTCCGTCAACGTCCCGCCCACCAGGGCAGGGGCGGCGGAGAACGCCGAGGCCGCGGCCGAGGCGCGCAGGCCGCACGAGGAGTTCGTGCCCGAGGGCCCGATCCCCGACGACAGGGCCGGCGAGGCGGACAAGTGGGACGACGAGCCCGCCGAGGTCTCCGGTAGCCAGGTCCTCGGCGAGCAGGTTCCCGGTGGCCAGGCTTCCGGCGGCCAGGACTCCGGTGGTGGCCAGGTCTCCGGCGGGCCGGGCCCGGGCGGCCGGAGCGGCGCGAGCGCCGCGGCCACGCCGCGGCCGAGCACCGACCGGCTGGTGGCGGGCGGGCCCGGGCAGGGCGGCGGGCGCGACGAGATCGCCGGGACCCGCGGGGAACTGGGCGGCACCGTCGAGGCCATGGTGAACAAGGCCGACCTCAAGGGCAGGGCGAGCGGGGTGGCCGGCGCGGCCAGGGACCGGGTCGTCGCCGTCACCGACCGGATGCCGGACCCCGTCAGGGACGCCGCCGACAAGGTGGGCGCGCAGGCGCGGCGCCGGCCGGGCCTGGCGGCCGTGGCCGCCGGCGTCGTGGCCCTGCTCGTGGCCCGGAGGCTGATGCGGCGAGGCAAGAAGTAGGTAGGCGTATGTGGTGGAGCGCGCTCAGGCGGGCGTTCGCCGAGTTCCGGCGCGACGGCGTGCAGGACTGGGCGGCGGCGCTCACCTACTACGGTGTCCTGTCGATCTTCCCCGCCCTCATCGTGCTGGTCTCGCTGCTCGGCATGGTCGGAAGGGACGACGCGGCCACGGTGCTCGGCGGCATCGCCGTCCTGGCCCCGGCCGAGGTGCGTGACCTGCTGCTCCAGGGGCTGGCGGGGGTGCGCAGCACCGGCGCAGGAGCGCTGGCGATCGTCGGCCTGCTCGTGGCGCTCTGGTCGGCCTCGGGGTACATCGCGGCCTTCATCCGCGCGGCCAACGCGATCTACGACATCCGGGAGGGTCGTCCGTTCTGGAAGCTGACGCCGCTGCGCCTCGGGCTGACGCTGCTGGTCATGGTGCTGCTGGCGGCCGGGGCGGTCGCCGTCACCCTGACCGGCCGGGTGGCCGAGGTGGCAGGCGACCGGCTCCGCGTCGACGACACGCTGGTCACGGTCTGGGACATCGCCAAGTGGCCGGTGCTCGCCCTCATCGCCGCGGGGCTCATCATGGTGCTGTACTGGGCGGCGCCGAACGTGCGCCAGCCGGGGCTGCGCTGGATCACCCCGGGCGGGCTGGTCGCGGTCGTGCTGTGGATGATCGTCTCCGGCGGTTTCGCCCTGTACGTGGCCAACTTCGGCTCCTACAACAAGACCTACGGCACGCTCGCCGCGGTCGTGGTGTTCCTGATCTGGCTGTGGCTGTCCAACATGGCGGTGTTGTTCGGCGCGGAGTTCGACGCCGAGCTGATCAGGGGCAAGCGCATGGCGGAGGGACACCCCGCGGACGCCGAGCCCTATGCGGTTCCGCGGGACCCGCCCGCGCCCGATACGCTGCCGACATGATTCGTCGTGCGGTGGTGGCCGTGATCATCGCGCTCGGCCTGGCCGGGTGCGGTGGCGGTGGCGCGGTCAGCGACCTCGGCAAGGTCGTCGAGGGCGTCCCGGGCGCGACCACGCAGGTCCAGATCGGCAAGGGGCAGCGCTTCTCGGTGGCGCTGCCGCACGGCGACTGGGAGCTGAAGCAGGTGCCCGACGCCAAGGTGGCCTCCTTCATCAGCGAGGAGCACGCCGACGACCGCTCCTACTTCGTCTTCAACGCCAAGCACCCCGGCAGCACGCGCGTCGAGATCACCGGCCAGGGAGCGGCGACGGTGGCGATCACCGTGCAGTAGGGTGCCGCGCATGAGCGATCTCCGGGAGTTCATGCGCGTACGGGCCAGCGCCGACGGGGCGGAGACGGTGACCTGGTGGACCGGCGACGTCTACGCCTATCTGCCCGACGACGGGCCCCGTCACCTGTTCGGCTTCGAGGGTGTCAACGTGGCGCGGGCGGTGGAGGGCGACGGCGGCTGGGAGCTGCTGACCAGGGAGGCGGCGGCCTACCTCGACCCCGTCTCGCGTGAGCCCCTCGACATCTGGGACAACCCCTTCACCAGCCGATCCGTCGACGTCCAGCACGTCTACAACGACCCGGTCAACCAGCGGTTGCGCGGCTTCACCGTGCCCACCACCAGGCTCGGCGACACGGTCGTGTTCAACACCGACATCCTGCTGGCCTACCCGTCGCCGCTGAAGGTGGCCGACCATCCCGACAACTCCTTCAGCGACACCTACCGGGCCATGGAGCTGTTCCAGTTCTTCGCCCCCGCGGCCGATCTGGACGGCAAGGCCCCCTCGGTGCCGAGCACGCTGTCGTGGTGCCGGGTCTCGCCGTGGCTGCCGTGGATGGCGATGGCCCAGCGGCCGGGCGCGCTGGTCTACCACTGCAGGGGCGCCAAGGTCGACGAGGTGCCGGGCAACCTCGAGGCGTTCTTCGGCCCGATCAGCGCGCCCGTCGAGTGGAGCGCGCCCAACCAGACGAGCTGGACGACCTTCGTTGACCGAAGAAAGTTCTAGTCGTAGATTGCCCAGGTGACGGTGCACCAACCCGGCCTCGGCCGGTACTACGAGGACTTCGTCGTCGGCGACGTCTACCAGCATCCGCTGGGCCGCACGATCAGCGAGGCGGACAACACCTGGTTCACCCTGCTGACGATGAACACCAACCAGAACCACTTCAACGCGCACTTCGCCGCGGGCGCCCCGGCCGGGAAGATCATCGTGAACTCCGGCCTGTCCGTGGCGATCGTGCTCGGCCTGTCGGTGATCGACGTGAGCCAGAACGCCATGATGAACCTCGGCTGGGACGAGATCAGGCTCACCCATCCGGTGTTCGTCGGCGACACCCTGTACGCCGAGTCGAAGGTCCTCGACAAGCGCGAGTCGAGGTCGCGCCCCTACGCCGGCATCGTCACCTGCGCCACCCGCGGCCTCAACCAGGACGGCGACGAGGTCATGTCGTGGCGGCGGACCGTCATGGTCTACAAGCGGGACGCGCCGCACGACAAGGGCCACTTCCCGACCGCGAAGAACGGACCCATGTGATGGACTTCGAGCTCGACGAGGACCAGCAGCTGTTCCGCGCCACCCTGAGAGAGTTCGTCGACAAGGAGATCGTGCCCGTCGCCGGCGAATGGGAGCGGTCGGGCCGCTACCCGGCGGAGATCGTCGAGCGCTTCAAGGAGCTCGGCCTGTTCGGCATGACGATCCCGGCCCGCTACGGCGGCCTCGAGCTCGACCGCGTCTCCTACGCCCTGGTCTTCGAGGAGATCGCCCGCGGCTGGATGGGCGTGGCGGGCGTGCTCGGCTCCCACTCGCTGTCGGCGTGGATGATCGACCAGTACGGCACGCCCGAGCAGAAGGACCGTTACCTGCCCGCCCTGGCCGCCGGCACCCGCCGTACCGGGATCGCGCTGACCGAGCCGGGGGCGGGCACCGACCTGCAGGGGATCACCACCCGCGCGGTCCGCGACGGCGACCATTACGTGATCAACGGCGCGAAGACCTGGATCACCAACGCCCGTCACGCCGACCCGATGCCCGTCCTGGTGAAGACCTCGATCGAGACGCCCGCCCACAAGGGCATGTCGATGCTGCTCGTCGAGGCCGGCACGCCCGGCTACACCATCAGCCGCGACCTGCCCAAGCTCGGCTACAAGGGCACCGAGACCTGCGAGATCACCCTCGAGGACGTGCGGGTGCACCGCGACCGGTTGCTCGGCGGCGTCGAGGGGCGGGGGATGCAGCAGGCGCTGTCGGCCCTCGAGCTCGGCAGGGTGAACATCGCCGCCCGCGCGGTCGGCGTCGCGCAGTGCGCCTTCGACGCCGCGCTCGCCTACGCGGGGCAGCGGGAGGCGTTCGGCAGGCCGATCGGCGACTTCCAGGCCATCCAGCTCAAGCTCGCCGACATGGCCACCGACATCCAGGCGGCCAGGCTGATGACCTACTGGGCGGCCTCCAGGTCGGCCAGGGCGGAGGCGGCCATGGCCAAGTACTTCGCCTCGGAGGTGGCCCTGCGCGTCACGATGGAGGCCATGCGCGTGCACGGCGGCTACGGCTACTCGCAGGAGTTCGTCCTGGAACGCCTCTACCGCGACGCGCCGCTGATGGCGATCGGCGAGGGCACCAACGACGTGCAGCGCCTGCTGATCGCCAGGGAACTGCTCAAGGGAACGGTGAGGGTCGGCTGGTGAGCTGTCCGTTCTGCGAGATCGTCGCGGGGGAACGGGCCGCCTTCGTCGTCTCCTCCGACGAGGTGGCCGTCTCCTTCCTCGACGCCAGGCCCGTCTTCAAGGGGCACCTGCTGGTGGTGCCGCGGCAGCACGTCGAAACGCTGACCGACCTGCCCGAGGTGGGCCCCTTCTTCGAGCGGGTGCAGCAGCTGGCGGGCGCCGTGGAGAAGGGTCTGGAGGCGGCGGGCACGTTCGTGGCGATGAACAACCGCATCAGCCAGAGCGTCCCCCACCTGCACGTCCACATCGTGCCGCGCAACAGGAAGGACGGGCTGCGCGGCTTCTTCTGGCCGCGCGTGAAGTACGACTCCGACGAGGAGGCCGCGGCCTACGCCGCCGCCATCAGGGGGAGCGGCTGAGCGGGCGGCCCCGCGCGCCCGCCGCTCCGCCCTTCAGGACCGCGGGTCCGCCTTCTAGGACCGCCGCTCCGCCCTCCAGGACCGCGGGCCGCGCCCCGCGGCGGCGGGACGGCGGTAGGCTCCGGCCGTGGAACCCGTGGTCGTCGCCCTCCTCCTGGCTCTCCTCGTGGGCGGTCCCGCCCTCGTGCTGTGGCGGGTGCTGCGCGGGCGCCGCGAGCTGGGCTCGGGCCCGGCCGAGCGGGCCACGTTCGAGACCCTGCACACCGCCTCGCTGGCCGCGCCGCCGCTGCGCGCCGGCCTGTCGGAGGAGGGGGCGCAGCGGGCCTCCAAGCACCTGCGCGAGCTGCTCGGCTCCCCGGCGATCGCCATCACCGACGGCGAGCGGCTGCTGGTCTACGACGGCGCGGGCGAGCACCACGCGGCCGAGGCGTTCGCCCACGCGGCGGGCACCCTGAAGGACGGCCGTACCCAGGTGCTCAACCTCGACTGCGAGCTGCTCGAGTGCCCGATCAGGCACGCCGTGGTGGTGCCGCTCACCACGGACGACCGGGTGGTCGGCTCGCTGGCCGCCTACGGCGAGCACAGCTCGGCCGGGCTGGTCCGCGCCGCCCAGGAGGTGGCCCGCTGGGTCGACTCGCAGCTCGAGCTGGCCGAGCTCGACCGCAGCCGCACCCTGCTGATGGAGGCCGAGGTGCGGGCGCTGCGCGCCCAGATCTCCCCGCACTTCATCTACAACTCCCTCACCACCATCGCCAGCTTCGTCCGCACCGACCCCGAGCGGGCCAGGGAGCTGCTGCTGGAGTTCGCCGACTTCACCCGCTACAGCTTCCGCAGGCACGGCGACTTCACCACGCTGGCCGAGGAGCTGCGCTCCATCGACCGTTACCTCATCCTCGAACGCGCCCGCTTCGGCGACCACCTGCGCGTCACGCTGCGGATCGCGCCCGAGGTGCTGCCCGTCGCCGTGCCGTTCCTGTGCCTGCAGCCCCTGGTCGAGAACGCCGTCCGGCACGGCCTGGAGTCCAAGGACGGCGTCGGCCGTATCACGATCATCGCCGAGGACGCGGGCGCCGAATGCCGCATCAGCGTCGAGGACGACGGCCTCGGCATGGATCCCGAACGTCTGCGCCGGATCCTGGCCGGCGACGTCCCGGCGGCCGGCGGCGTCGGCCTGGCCAACGTCGACGAGCGGCTGCGCCAGGTCTACGGCGACGAGTACGGCATCGTCGTGGAAACGGCTCAGGGGGCCGGCACGAAGGTCAACGTCAGGGTCCCCAAGTACCACCCCGGGGTGTCAGCCCGCTGATCTACTTTGTAAAGGCGCGGCCCTGGTAGCGGGTGGCCGTACGGCCCTCCTCGCACACATGGCGGAACCGGCGACGATTTCGCGAGCCTGTGATCGGGTCGTGACAGGCTTGACGCCTGATGTCTGTTTCATCACTCTCAAATGACCGGAGGGAGAGCCGTGAACGGGCTGCGGGTGCTGGCGGTGGACGATGAGCTCCCCGCGCTCGAGGACCTGGCGTACCTGCTGCGCGCCGATCCCCGGATCGGCGAGGTCGCCACGGCGCGCGACGGGGCGGCGGCGCTGCGGCTGCTCGACCGGGCCATGGCCGAGGGCAGGCCGATCGAGGCGGTCTTCCTCGACATCAGGATGCGCGGGCTGGACGGGGTGGTGCTGGGCAGGCTGCTGTCGCGCTTCGCCGACCCGCCCCGGGTGGTGTTCGTGACCGCCTACGAGGAGCACGCGGTCGACGCCTTCGAGATCAAGGCCGAGGACTACCTGCTCAAGCCGGTCCGCCCGGAACGGCTCGCCGAGGCGATCAGGCGGGTGTGCGTCTCGTCCGACGTGCCCGCCGAGAACGCCGAATACGACACGATCCCCGTCGAGCTGGGCGGGGTGACCAGGTTCGTCTCCACCGCCGACGTGGTCTACGTGGAGGCGCACGGCGACTACGCCCGCCTGCACACCTCCGGCGGCAGCCATCTGGTGCGCATCCCGCTGGCCACGCTGGAGGAACGGTGGGCCTCCTCGGGCTTCGTCCGCGTGCACCGCAGCCACCTGGTCGCCGTCAAGCACATCGAGGAACTGCACATCGACTCGGGCCGGTGCACCGTCAGGGTGGGCGAGACCGAGATCCCCGTCAGCCGCCGCCACACGCGCGAGCTGCGCGACCTGCTGCTGCGGAAGGCGAAGCGATGAAGGGCCGCGTCACCGTCACCAGCCCGCGCACCGCCGCCGCCCGCCGTCCCCGCTACCCGGCCAGCAGGGAGATCGACGAGCAGACCCGCCTCGGCGAGGTCTACATGCGCTCGCTGCTGCGCACGCAGTTCAGGCTCGCCCTGTTCGTCTGCACGGTGCTGGCCTGCGTGGTGCTCGGCCTGCCACTGCTGTTCCTGCTGGTGCCCGAGCTGCGCGCGGCCGAGCTGGCCGGCGTGCCGCTGCCGTGGGCGGTGCTGGCGGGGCTGATCTATCCGCTGTTCGTCGCGGGGGCCTGGCTCTACGTACGGCAGGCCGAACGCAACGAGCGCCACTTCGAAGACCTGGTCGAGCGGCAGTGAACGGCGCGTCCGCGGGGCGGGTGACGGTCGGGTGAGCCTCGCGGCCGTCGGCCTGGTGATGGCCGCGGCGATCCTCATCGGGGCGTTCGGGCTGCGGCTCTCGCGCACGACCTCCGACTTCTACGTCGCCTCCCGCACCGTGACCCCGCTGTGGAACGCCTCGGCCATCGGCGGGGAGTACCTGTCGGCCGCCTCCTTCCTCGGCATCGCGGGCCTCATCCTCACCCACGGCGCCGACATGCTGTGGCTGCCGGTCGGCTGGACCGGCGGATACCTGGTGCTGCTGGTCCTGGTCTCCGCGCCGCTGCGCCGCTCGGGCGCCTACACGCTGCCCGACTTCGCCGAGTCGAGGCTGGAGTCGATGGCCGTGCGCAGGACCGCCGGCGTGCTGGTCGTGCTGATCGGCTGGCTCTACCTGATGCCGCAGTTCCAGAGCGCGGGCATCGTGCTGCGGGCCATCACCGGCGCGCCGGGCTGGGTGGGCGGGCTGCTGGTCGCATTGGTCGTGGCGGTGAACGTGCTGTCGGGCGGGATGCGGTCGATCACCTTCGTCCAGGCCTTCCAGTACTGGCTGAAGCTGACCGCGCTCGCGCTCCCGCTGGTGTTCCTGCTGCTGGCCTGGCGCTCGGGCGGCGCGCCCGGACTGCCGGCGCACGACGCGGCCCACTGGCAGCTGCCGCTGGCCGGCGCCAAGGAGTACGGGCTGTACTCCACCTACTCGCTGATCCTGGCGACGTTCCTCGGCACGATGGGGCTGCCGCACGTGCTGGTGCGCTTCTACACCAACCCTGACGGGCGGGCGGCGCGCCGTACGACGCTGGTGGTGCTGTCGCTGCTGGGCGCCTTCTACCTGCTGCCGGCGCTCTACGGGTGGCTGGGCCGGATCTACGCGCCCGACCTGGCCGGCACGGACGCGGTGGTGCTGACGCTGCCGTCGCGGATGATCGGCGGCACGCTCGGCGACCTGCTGACGGCGCTGGTCACCGCGGGCGCGTTCGCGGCGTTCCTGTCGACGTCGTCGGGGCTGACGGTGTCGGTGGCGGGCGTGATCGCGCAGGACCTGCTCGGCGGCGGCGCGGTGCGCGCCTTCCGCCTGGCGACGCTGCTGGCGGTGACGGTGCCGCTGGGCCTGGCGGTGTGGGCCAGGGCCCTGCCGGTGGCCGACGTGGTGGGGCTGGCCTTCGCCGTGGCGGCCTCCTCGTTCTGCCCCCTGCTGGTGCTGGGCATCTGGTGGCGCCGCCTGTCGTCGACGGGCGCGCTGGCGGGGCTGCTGGTGGGCGGCGGCCTGGCGTGCGCGGCGGTGATGGCGCAGATCACCGGCGGCCCCTTCGACGGTCTCGTGGGCGCGCTGCTGGCCCAGCCCGCGGCCTGGACGGTGCCGATCGCCTTCGTGGTGATGATCGCCGTGTCGTTCCTCACCCCGCACCACGTGCCCCCGGGCGTGGCCCGCACCATGGTGCGGCTGCACACGCCCGAGACCCTCAACCTGGACCGCGGCGACTGGCGTCCGCGCTCGTCCTGACGGGCAGCTCGCCCGAGCCGCGCACCACCAGCTCGACCGGCACCCGCACCTGCTGGGGTGGCCCGCTGCCCAGCAGCAGGTCCACGGCGGTACGGCCGAGCAGCCCCGTGTCGTACCGCACCACGGTCACTCCGGGGTCGAAGACGTCGGCCAGGGCGAAGTCGTCGAACCCCACGAAGGCCGGCCTGTCGGGCCGCCGCCGCAGCGCCTGCAGGATGCCGATCGCCGCCCTGTTGTTGGTGGCGAAGAAGGCCGTGGGCGGGTCGGGCAGCGCCAGCAGCCGGTCCACCTCGCGCGCGGCCCGCCAGGGGTCGAACACGCCGCGCGTCACCAGCCGCTCGTCGAGCGTGCCGAGCGCCTCGCGGTAGCCGCGCGCCCGGTCGTGCACCGAGCTGACCGTCTCGTCGTCGGAGATGAGGGCGATCCTGCGATGCCCGCGCGCCATCAGGTGCTCGGTGGCCAGGCGCCCGCCCGTGAAGTCGTCGAGCAGCACCGCGCCGGAGTGGGGGACGCCCGGCGGCAGCCGGTCGACGAACACCGCGCGCAGCCCGCCGGCGACCAGCTCGCCGAGCCAGTCGTGCCGGCCGGCCGACGGCACGAGGATGAGCGAGTCGACGCCGCGCGCGAACATCGACTCCACCAGCATCCGCTCGCGCTCGGGCCGTTCCTCGTAGGAGCCGAAGACCACCAGCGCCTCGTGCTCGGCCGCCGCGCGCTCCACCGCCGCGGCCAGGTGGGAGTAGAACTGGTTGGAGATGTTCTCCATCACCAGGCCGATCGTGAGCATCGCCGCACCCCTGGCCAGGCGGCTGGCCGCCTCGTTACGGCGGAAGCCGAGCGCGTTGATGGCCTCCTGCACCCTGCGCTGGAGCGTGGCGCTGACGTGCGGCTCCTGGTTGACCACCCGGGAGACGGTCTTCAGGCTCACCCCCGCGTGCCGGGCCACGTCGGCCATGGTGGGCGGCTTGCGCCCCTCTGTCATAGTGTCCCCCATGAACGATGACTGGATCTGCGGCAGGCTGGGCGAGGACGCGCCGTGGACGCTCGGCGCCGTCAATCCCCCGATCTACGAGAACTCCCTGTTCACCTTCGAGACGGTCGGCGACCTGGCCGAGGCGATCAAGGACGAGGACGAGCGCTACGTCTACTGGCGGGGCACCAACCCGACCGTCGATCTCGCGCAGCGCAAGCTGGCCGCGCTGGAGCGAGCCGAGCGGGCCAAGTGCTTCGGCTCGGGGATGGGCGCGATCTCGGCGACCATCTCGTCGCTGGTGTCGGCAGGCGACCACGTGCTGGTGCTCGGCGCGATCTACGGGCCGACCACGCAGTTCCTGCGCTACCTGGAGAAGTTCGGCGTCACGCACACACACGTCGGCGACCCCGCTGGTCTTGACAGCGCTATCAGAGAGAACACGCGAGTACTCTACTTCGAGTCGCCGTCCTACATGAGCTACCGGCTGGTGGACATCGCGGAGGTGACCCGGTGGGCCGCGGGCCACGGGCTGGTCTCCGTCATGGACAACACCTGGTCGACGCCGCTGTTCCAGAAGCCGCTGACCATGGGCGTCGACCTGGTGATCCACTCGTTGTCGAAGTACGTGGGCGGGCACAGCGACCTGGTCGGCGGGGTGGTGGCCGGCTCCGCCGAGCTGATCAGGCCGATCGCGCTGACGGAGTACCAGCTGTACGGCGCGGCCATGTCGCCGCACGACGCGGCCAAGGTGATCAAGGGGTTGCGCACGCTCCCGGTGCGGATGGCCGCCCACCAGGAGCGCGGCCTGGCCGTGGCGGCCTTCCTGGACAAGCACGAGGCGGTGCGGGCCGTCCACCATCCGGGCCTGCCCTCCCATCCCGACCACGAGCTGGCGGCGCGGCAGATGTCGGGCTTCTCCAGCGTCTTCGGCTTCGAGGTCGACAGCGACGACCGGCAGGCGGTGGCGGCCTTCCTGGACGGGCTCAGGGCCTTCAGGATCGGCGTGTCGTGGGGCGGGTTCGAGAGCCTGGTCATCGCGCCCGCGCTGACCATCGAGGAGTCGGTGCGCGCCACCATGGGCATCCCCGTCGGGCTGGTGCGCCTGTCGGTGGGTCTGGAGCCGGCCGACACACTCATCGGGGATCTGGCTCTAGCGCTGGAGGGGGTTGTGCCCCTAGCTTGAGTGACAGCGCTGTCACCCAGGAGGCACCCCATGAAAACCCCCCTCCTCGCGGCCCTGGCCGCCGCCACTCTGACGATCGCCGCGTGCGGTTCGGACTCCTCGTCCGATGGCGGCGGCACGGTCAGGCTCCGCATGATCGAGAGCCTGACCAGCCCCGACAGGACCAAACTGATCAAGGGTCTGCTCGCCGAGTTCGAGAAGGCCAACCCCGGTGTGGAGGTGGAGCTCGTCTCGCCGCCCTTGGACAGTGCGGACCAGAAGATCACCCAGATCCTGCAGACCAAGAAGGACCTGGACGTGCTGGAAGTGCGCGACCACACGGTCAAGTCCTTCTCCAACAACGGCTGGCTGGCCGAGTTGCCCACCACCCAGTGGGCGGGCTGGACCGACCTGACCGAGCTGGCCAGGAAGAAGGCCGTGGAGGTGGGCGGCAAGCCGTACCTCATCCCCTACGGCTTCTACCAGCGGGCGCTGTTCTACCGCACCGACTGGGGCATGACCAAGCCGCCGGCCACCTGGGAGGAGCTCTACCAGGAGGGCAGGAAGATGACCACCGGCGAGCGGTACGGCTACTCCTTCCGGGGCGGCAAGGGCGGCGCCGACTACGCCGTCCAGATGATCAGCGCCTACAACGGCGAGGCGCTGGACCCGCAGAAGTCCTTCTACCTGAAGGACAAGAAGACGATCTTCTCCACGCCCGAGGCCGTCCAGGCCATGGAACTGTTCGTGAAGATCTTCAAGGAGGCCTCGCCGCCCGACTCGGTCGCCTGGGGCTACCCGGAGATGGTGCAGGGCTTCACCTCGGGCGTGACCGGCATGCTGATCCAGGACCCCGAGGTGATCAAGACGGTGGAGGAGAGCGGGCAGACGGCCTGGTCGACCGCGCCGATCCCCAAGGGCCCCACCGGCTACGCCTTCCAGCCCGTCGGCTACGCCGGATGGGGCGTCACCTCCTTCAGCGCCCATCGGGCCGAGGCGGTCAAGCTGGTGCAGTTCCTGTCGGAGGCCAAGCAGAGCATCGCCTTCGCCAAGGGCAACTCGCTCATCCCGATCTCGGTCTCCGCGCAGCAGGACCCGCAGTTCTCCCAGGGCGCCTGGAAGGCCTACCTGGAGGCGCAGCAGGACCCCAAGCAGGTGATCACGATCAGGCCGGTCGACTCGCCCGGATGGAGCCAGTTCCTCGTCGACTCCGACCGTGACGTGCAGGCGCTGCTGACCGGCAAGAAGAGCGTGGCCGACGTGCTGAAGGGCTGGGACGCGTTCTGGGCGGGTCAGGCTTCGTGAGCCGCCCCGCCTTCACCACCCGCAAGGCGGGGCTGATCGCGCTCTGCCTGCTGCCCGGAGTCGTCTTCGTCGCGCTCTTCACCTACTACCCGATGGTGCGCGGCAGCGTCATCGCCTTCCAGCGCTACAACCTGTTCGACCTGACCTCGACCCCGTTCGTCGGGCTGGACAACTTCAGGGCCGTGCTGGCCGAGGACAGGTTCTGGACGGCGCTGCGCAACACCGGCACGTGGGTCGCCGTCTCGCTGTTCTTCCAGTTCTTCCTCGGCTTCGCGCTGGCCCTCCTGCTGCGCCGCCAGTTCCGCGGCAGGGGGCTCTACCAGGCGTGGGTGTTCTTCCCCTGGGCGATGTCGGGGTTCCTGATCGGGCTGCTGTGGCGGTGGATGTTCAACGGCCAGTTCGGGGTGATCAACGACCTGCTGCTGCGGACCGGGATCATCGACACCCGCATCGGCTTCCTGTCCACGCCCGGCTGGGCCATGACGTCGGTGATCGTCGCCAACGTCTGGTACGGCGTGACGTTCTTCGCGATCATGATCATGGCGGCGCTCCAGTCGGTGCCACGCGAGCTGTACGAGGCGGCCGCCGTGGACGGGGCCTCCAGGCTGCGGCAGTTCTGGCACGTGACGCTGCCGCACATCCGCCCGACGCTGGCGCTGATCGTGCTGCTGCGGGTGATCTGGATCCTGAACTTCCCCGACCTCATCTACTCGATGACCGGCGGCGGCCCCGCGGGCTCGACGGACATCGTGACGACCTTCCTGATCCAGCAGGTCATGGGCGGCGACTACGGCAGGGCCGGCGCGGTCGGCTTCCTGGTCCTCGGCCTCCTGCTGGCCTTCAGCGTCTTCTACCTCAACGCCACCCGCTTCGAGAGGTCACGATGATCGCGCGGCGCGCCGCCAAGGCGATCGTGCTGGGAGCCTGGCTCCTGATCACGGTCTTCCCGCTCTACTGGGTCGTCGTCACCTCGCTCAAGCCCAAGAGCGAGATCTTCTCGATGCCGCTGCGGTACTGGCCGGGGGAGCCCACCCTGGAGCACTACGCTGAGCTGTTCTCCTTCGCCGACTTCGGCCGCTACCTGGCCAACAGCCTGCTGGTCGCGCTGGTGTCGGCGGCGGTGGTGACCGTCATCGGCGTGTTCGGCGGCTACGTGCTGGCCCGCTTCGACTTCCCCGGCAGGGGCGCGCTGATGCTGGCCTTCCTGGTCACGCAGATGATCCCGCTGTTCATCGCGCTGGGCCCGCTCTACCTCCTGATGTCGGACCTGGGGCTGCTCAACCGGCTGCCGGGGCTGATGGTCGTCTACGTCGCCATGCTGGTGCCGTTCTGCACGATCATCATGCGCGGCTTCCACGAGCGGGTGCCCGCGGCGCTGGAGGAGGCGGCGCAGGTGGACGGCGCGTCCAGGCTGCAGGCGATGGCGCGGGTGATCATCCCGGTGATACTGCCCGGCGTGGCGGCCACCTTCATCTTCGCCTTCGTCCAGGTGTGGAACGAGCTGTTCCTGGCGATCACGTTCATCGACAGCGAGGACGCCAAGACCGTCCCCGTCGCCATGAACTCCTTCATCACCCAGTACGACATCGACTGGGGTGCGATGGCGGCGGCCACCGTGGTGTCGGTGATCCCGACGCTGGTGCTGTTCGCCGCGATCCGCCGCTACATCGTCGAAGGGCTCACCGCTGGCGCGGTGAAGGGCTGACGGAGCGGGCACGCGACCGCTCAACCCGCAAATCAGACCTTTCACCGCAAGTGGCCGCCAGTTGGCCGCCGCGGCGGCGCGCCTCGCCGAACGGCCGGACCCGCCCCCTCCACGAACGGTAGCTTCCCCTCTTACCTTGTGCGTGATCCGCATCACACCCGGAGGGCGTTGAGCCGTGACTACCAGAGAACATGACACATCGGTCTACGAACAGATGCAGGCCAGCGGTGAGTTCCAGGAGCTGAGGCGGCGCTTCAGGGCGTGGACCTTCCCCATGACGGTGGCGTTCCTGGCGTGGTACCTGCTGTACGTGGTGCTGTCGGCCTGGGCGCGCGACTTCATGGGCATGAAGCTCTTCGGCAACGTCAACGTCGCGTTGATCTTCGGTCTGCTCCAGTTCGTCTCCACGTTCTGGATCGCGTGGGCCTACGCCAAGCATGCGGAGAGGAAGCTCGACCCCATCGCCGACAAGCTCCGCCACGAGGTCGAGGAGAAGATCCAATGAACCTCTCCGCCATCCTGTTCCTCACCTTCGTCGTCGTCACGCTGGGCATCACCTTCTGGGCCAGCCGCCAGACCAAGACCGCCGCCGACTACTACGCCGGCGGCCGGTCCTTCAGCGGCTTCCAGAACGGCCTGGCCATCGGCGGCGACTACATGTCGGCCGCCTCCTTCCTCGGCATCGCGGGCATCATCGCCCTGTCGGGCTACGACGGCTTCCTCTACTCGATCGGCTTCCTGGTGGCGTGGCTGGTCGCGCTGCTGCTGGTGGCCGAGCTCATGCGCAACTCGGGCAAGTTCACCATGGCCGACGTGCTGGCCTTCAGGATGAGCCCCCGCCCGGTGCGCACCGCGGCGGGCGTGTCCACCATCGTGGTCAGCATCTTCTACCTGCTGGCCCAGATGGTGGGCGCGGGCGCGCTGGTCGGCCTGCTGCTCGACATCCACTCGCCCCAGGGCAAGGTCTGGACGATCGTCGGCGTCGGCGCCCTGATGATCATCTACGTGGTGATCGGCGGCATGAAGGGCACCACCTGGGTCCAGATCGTCAAGGCCGTCCTGCTGATGGGCGGCGCGGCCCTGGTGACGGTGCTGGTGCTGGGCAAGTTCGGCTTCAACCTCTCGGCGCTGCTGGGCGACGCCGCCGCGCAGAGCGGCAAGGGCGAGGCCTTCCTCAAGCCCGGCCTGAAGTACGGCACCGAGGCGCAGGGCCTGGCCGGCAAGATCGACCTGATCAGCCTCGGCCTCGCACTCGTCCTGGGCACCGCGGGCCTGCCGCACATCCTCATCCGCTTCTACACCGTCCCGACCGCCAAGGACGCCCGCAAGTCGGTCCTGTGGGGCATCGGCATCATCGGCACCTTCTACCTGCTGACGCTCGTCCTCGGCTTCGGCGCCGCCGCCATCGTCGGCAGCAAGGCCATCACCGCGGGCGACAAGGCGGGCAACACCGCCGCCCCGATGCTCGCCGAGCGGATCGGGCAGGCCATCTTCGGCCCCGTCGGCGGCACCATCCTGCTCGCCCTCATCGGCGCCGTGGCCTTCGCCACCATCCTGGCGGTGGTCGCGGGCCTGACGCTCGCCTCCTCCTCCAGCTTCGCCCACGACCTGTACGCCCACGTGTTCAAGCACGGCAAGGCGACCGAGCGCGAGGAGGTCGTGGTGGCCCGGCTGTCGGCGTTCGTCATCGGCGCCATCGCCATCGGCCTCGGCATCCTGGCCCAGGGACAGAACGTCGCCTTCCTGGTCGCCCTCGCCTTCGCGGTGGCCGCCTCGGGCAACCTGCCGGCGATCCTCTACAGCCTGTTCTGGAAGAGGTTCAACACGGCCGGCGCGGTCTCGGCCATCTACGGCGGCCTGATCTCCGCCCTCATCCTGGTGGTCTTCTCGCCGGTCGTGTCGGGTTCGGCGACCGCGCTGTTCAAGGACGCGAACTTCGCCTGGTTCCCGCTGTCGAACCCGGGCATCATCTCGATCCCGCTCGGCTTCTTCTTCGGCTGGCTCGGCACCGTGCTGAGCAAGGAGTACAACGCCGCCAAGTACGCCGAGATCGAGGTCCGCTCTCTGACCGGCGTCGGTGCCGAGAAGGCGGTCCAGCACTGACCCTCCCGCCGCCAGGGCCCGGCTCCTCAGGGAGCCGGGCCCTCCGTCATGCGGGCGGCCGCGGTACGGCCGGAGCGCTTCAGCGGGAGGCCGCGTCCAGCAGGGCCAGCTCCTCGCCGCTCAGCCGCAGCTCGACGGCGTCCAGCAGCGGCTTGAGCTGGGCCGCCTCCCGCACGCCTGCCAGCGGAGCGGCGACGGTCGGCTGCGCGAGCAGCCAGGCCAGCGCCACCGACGCCTGCTCGACGCCCCGGCCGGCGGCCACGGTGGCCAGCGCCTCCAGCACGCGCGGTCCCCGCTCGGTGTTCAGGTACTCCCCGGCCCTCTCGGCGCGCGGGCTGTCGACGACCGCCCCGGGCGTGTACTTGCCGGTCAGGAAGCCCCGGGCCAGGCCCGCCCACGGCGTGCTCGACAGGCCCTCGCGCGCCACGACATCGCGCAGCTCGCCCTCGTAGCCGCGCTCCACGAGGTTGTAGTGCTGCTGCAGCGCCACGTACCGGGCCAGCCCCTCCTCGTCGGAGACGCGCAGCGCCTCGGCCAGGCGGGGCGCCTCGTAGTTGGACGCGCCGAGGTAGCGCACCTTGCCCTCGCGCACCAGCGCGTCGAAGGCGGCCAGCGTGTCGGCCAGCGGGGTGTCACGGTCGTCGACGTGCGCCCAGTACAGGTCGATGCGGTCGGTGCGCAGGCGGCGCAGCGAGTTCTCGACGGCGGTGCGGACGGTGGCGGGCGACAGGCCCTGGAAACCGGCCAGCATGCCCACCTTCGTGGCCAGCACGATCGAGTCGCGGTTGCCGCGCTCGGCCATCCACTCGCCGATGATGATCTCCGAAGTGGGCTCGCCCGTCGCCCAGCTCGGATACACGTCCGCGGTGTCGATGAAGTTGCCGCCCGCCGCCACGTAGGCGTCGAGGATCGCGAAGGACGCCTCCCGGTCGGCGGTCCAGCCGAAGGTGTTGGTGCCCAGGCAAAGAGGGAACACGGACAGGGCCGTGGTGCTGATCGTTCTCACCGGGCTATTATGCGCGGGTCTCATAAGGAGGCCGGATGGCGGGCCGGGTCATGGTGGCGGGCGGCCTGATCGTCCTTGCCGTCCTGACCGTCGTGGTCGCGGCGGGCGTGCTCCTCGGCGGTGCCCGGCGACCACCCGAACGGCCGGCGCCGAGCACGCCCGCCGTACCGGAGGCCTCCGCCGGGATCGGCAGGGTCACCGAGCAGCGGCTCGACGAGCGGCGCATGGAGCTGACGATCGAGTCCGCGGCGCTGGAGGCCACCACCAGGGTCCGGCTGCTGCTGCCCGAGGGCTGGTCGCGCGACGCCGACCGCACGTGGCCGGTGCTGTGGCTGCTGCACGGCGGCCTCGACAGCTACACCTCGTGGACCGCCAGGACCGACGTCGACCGGCTGACCAGGGACACCGGCGTCATCGTGGTCATGCCCGACGGCGGCAGGTGCGGCAGCTACTCCGACTGGTGGAACGGCGGCGCGGGCGGCGCCCCCCGCTGGGCCACCTACCACCTGAAGGAGCTGCTGCCGTTGCTGGAGTCCCGCTACCGCGCGGGCAGGCAACGCGCCATCGCCGGGTACTCGATGGGCGGGCAGGGCGCGATGCTGTACGCCGCCGCGGGCCACTTCCAGGCGGCGGCCTCCTTCAGCGGCGCCGTCCACATCCTGGAGCAGGGAGTACCGCAGGCGGTGATGGCGGGCACCACGGTCGGCTGCTTCGGCACCGACTGGAAGCGGATCTGGGGCGACCCCGACGCCCAGCGCGACATCTGGCGCGCGCACAACCCCTACGACCAGGCCGGCAGGCTCAGGGGCGTGACGCTGTACGTCGCCTCGGGCACGGCGGAGTTCTGGCAGGACCCCGCCGAGCACCTGGCGGGCAAGGCGGCCAAGGCGTTCGCCGCCCGGCTCGACGAGCTCGGCATCCCCGCGCGGACGCACTTCTACCCTGGCAGGCACGATCACGCGCACTGGCAGCGGGAACTGCACCGTGCCTTCCCGCTGCTGATGCGCGCTATCGGCGCTCGCTGAGCCCTGTCGCTCGCCGTGTCCAGTCGGTCGTCGTGTCCCCGTCGGTCGTCGTGTCTGTGTCGCCTGCCGTGTCCCTGCTGCTCGGCGGGTCCCGGCTGCTCGCCGTCCCCTCACCGCTCGGCGGGCTCCTGCCGCCGGCCGGACTCCTGGGGGCCCGGCTCGGCGTGGTCGGTGAGGGCGAGCGCGCCGGGCGTGAGCCACCACACCACGACCCCGGCCCCCAGCATCAGCGCGGCTCCCGCGGCGCCCGTGACCGCGAGCGAGTCGGTGAAGGCGGCCTGCGCCTGGCGCGCCAGCGCCGCCCCCGCGGCGCCCGCCTCGCGCGCCACCTCCAGCGCGCCGCCCAGTGACTCCTGTACGGCATGCGCGGGCAGGCCGTCGGGCACCACCAGATGGGCCCGGTAGACGGCCGCCGCGACGCTGCCGAGCACGGCCACACCCAGCGCGGCGCCCAGCTCGTAGCTGGTCTCCTCGATCGCGGCGGCGCTGCCCGCCTTCTCCGGCGGCGCCCCCGCCATGATCACCGCCGAGGCGATGGCGAGCGACCCCATGCCCGCGCCCACCAGCAGCAGCGACAGCGCGACGGGACCGTAGCCGAGCGGGCTCGGCGCCACGAAGAGAACCAGGAAGCCCACCCCGGCCACCAGCAGGCCGCCCGCCAGCACCGTCCGCGCGCCGATCCTGGCCGCCAGCGCGGGCGCCAGCGGCGACATCACGAACGCGCCGACGGCCGTCGGCAGCATGCGCACGCCGGTCTCCAACGGCGAGTAGCCCATGACGAGCTGCATCCACTGCGCGAGCAGCAGCATCATCGCGGCCATCGCGATCGAGGTGGTCAGCGCGGCCACCGTGCCCGCGCTGAACGACGGGCTGCCGAACAACCGGATCTCCAGCAGCGGGTCCCTCCTGGTCAGGCAGCGTCGCACGAACCAAGCCAGCGTCACCGCGGCCGCCGTGAGCGCGATCCATCCCACGGGCTGCCCGGCGTGCTTGATGCCGTAGACGAGCGCGACCATGCCGACGATCGACAGCAGCGTGCCCAGGGCGTCCCAGCGTCCGGGGCGCGGGTTGCGCGACTCGGGCAGCAGGATCAGCCCCGCCAGGATCGCCAGGGCCATCACCGGGACGTTCACCAGGAACGCCGCGTGCCAGCTGAACGCCTCCAGCAGCAGCCCGCCGAGGATGGGGCCGAGCGCGCCGCCCAGCGCCGCCATCGCCGACCAGACGCCGAGAGCGGTGGCCCGTTCTTTGGGGTCGGTGAAGACGGTGCGGATCATCGACAGCGTCGACGGCATGATCATCGCGCCGCCCACGCCGAGCAGGGCACGGACCGCGATCAGCCCGGCGCCGCTGTCCACCAGCACCACCGCGACCGACGCCGTCCCGAACAGCGCGAACCCGCTGATCAGCATCCGCTTGCGGCCCCACCGGTCGCCGAGGGCGCTGACCGTGACCAGCAGCCCGGACACGGCCAGGGAGTAGGCGTCGACCATCCACAGCAGCTCGATCGCGCCGGGGCGCAGCTCCTCGGAGATGGCCGGCAGCGCCACGTTGAGGATCGTCAGGTCCATGACGACGAGCAACAGGCTCGCCGACAGGACGGCCAGCGCCGCCCAGCGGCGTTTGGTGGTCATCGGGCTGTTCCTTTCAGCCGGTCTGGTGGTCGCAGGGTCTCGCGTCGGCCGAGGGACAGGCCGTTGCCCGCCGGGGTCGTTGCCCGCCGGGGTCGTTGCCCGCCGGGGCGGTGGCCCGCCTGGGACCCGTTGCCCGCAGGTCCGGGTGGAGCCGGTCAGCCGGCCCCGCGGAAGAAGGTCTCGACCAGCAGTGCCGGCATGTCCCTGCGGGCCACGTCGCCCCTGCGCAGGCTCTCCCGCGCGCCGACGAGCAGGCCGTACCAGGCGTTGCTGATCCAGCGCACCGGCAGCCCGGCGCGCAGGACGCCGGCCCGCTGAGCGGCGGCGAAGAGCGCGATCTCGCGATCCTCCAGCTCGTCGGCGCGGCGCAGCAGGTCGGGGTTGACGCTCATGGCGTGGTCGGTCAGCGCGAACCCGTGCTCGTCGGCCACGTCGACCAGCGCGGTGAGCAGGTCGCTCAGGGTGCCGCGCAGGCGGTCGGGGTCGCTCTCGGCGGCCGCGGCGGTGATGCCGACGGAGTCCTGCGCCTCCTCCCAGCACGCCAGTGCCCGGCTGCCCAGGGCGACCAGGAGGTCGTCACGGCTGGAGAAGTGCCGGTGCAGGGTCGCCCTGCTGACGCCCGCGACCTCGGCCAGGTCGGCCATGGAGGCGGTGGGCCTGGTGTTGAGGTGGTGGATCGCCGCCGTGACGATCTGCTCCTCGGTAACCGCCATCGTACACCTCCGTCTCGTTTGCGACACTAATGTCTCAAACGCTACACCATCACGTCAAAAACGGTGATCTCTCCTTGGCGGCAGGGCTCACGCGGCAGGGCCTTGGTTATGTTCGGGCTGTGCACGAGACCTCCTCGCCGCCTGACGCGGCACCCATCCACCAGGCCATCGACGCAAGCGACTCGAGGACGCGGATTCTGGACGCGGCGGAGGAACTGTTCGCGGGCGGCGGCTACGCGGCCACGCCGACCTCGTTGATCGCCAAGCTGGCGCAGGTGCCGAAGGGCCTGCTGTTCCACTACTTCCCGCGCAAGATCGACGTCCTGGTGGCGCTGGTGGACGAGCGGACGCTGGTGGAGGAGGTGAAGGAGGTCGACGCCGTCCCCGGCGATCCGGCCCGCACGCTGTCGAAGCTCGCCCGGCGGCTTCCGCTGCGCGCCTCACCGGCGATGCGCCGCATCCTGTTCAGGGAGGCCGACACGCACGGGTCGGTGCGCGAGCGGCTCGGGAGGCTGAACGGCGAGCTGATCGGCCGGGCCAGGTTCGCCCTGGAGCTGGCGCTTCCCGGCAGCCGAGGCGACAGGGCGCGGCTGGAGGTCGCGGCGGCGACGTTCGCGGCGGTGCTGCTCTACCAGGAGAACCTCTGCCAGCTGACCGGCCACCAGATCGATCCGGACGCCGTCGCCGAACTCATCGCCCACTCCCTGGTCTGAACCCCCGCCACCCCCGTCCCTGCCCCGCCGTACGGACATCGCCAGTGTGACTTTGGGTGTTTTTGTCCGAGATGATGGCGGTTCGGGCACGCGGACGCGCCCGGTCACACGAAACGGGGGCAGCACAGGTGGGACAGCGGATGACGCTGGTGGGCCGGCGGGCCGAGATCGCTCGGCTCGTCAACACGATCGACGCCGGGCGCAGCGCGGCCACTGCCATGCTGCTGCTCGGCGAGGCAGGCACGGGCAAGACGGCGCTGCTGGAGGTAGCGGCCGAGCACGCGCGAGACGCCGGCACCCTCGTGCTCGCCGCGCGGGGATGCGAGGCGGAGGCGGAGCAGTCGTTCGCCTCGCTGCACCAGCTGCTCGTGCCGCTGCTGCCCAGGGCAGGGGACCTGCCCGCGCACCAGCGGGAGGCGCTGGAGACCGCCTTCGGGATCGTCCCCGCCACCCGGCCGCACGACCCGATGGTGCTCAGGGTCGGCGTGCTGGGTCTCCTGGCCGGGGTCGCCCGAGAACGGCCGGTCCTGCTGGTCGTCGACGACGTCCAGCACTTCGACCGCGACTCCCTCGACGTCCTCGCCTTCGTGATGCGGCGGCTCGGTACCGAGCCCGTGACGGTGCTGCTCGGCGCGCTCGGGCACACCCGGCCGGACGGCCTGGCCGCCGACCTGCCCACTCTCGCGCTGGCGCCGCTGAGCCGCCAGGCGTCGGCGCGGCTGCTGGACGCCCAGCCGGAGCCGCCCACCGGACGGGGCCGCATCGACGTGCTCGACCAGGCCGCCGGCAACCCGCTGGCCATCATCGAGCTGTGCCACGCCGTACGGGCCGGGCACGCGTGGCCGGGCGGCGGGCTCCCGCAGTCGCAGCGCATCCAGGAGATGTTCGCCGCGCGGCTGCGCGCGCTGCCGGCGGCAACCCAGCGGCTCGTCCTCTACGCCGCCGCCTCCGAGCACGGCGACCTGGACACGATCATGGCGGCGGCCGGGTCGGGCCAGGACCTCGGACCGTGGGCGCCGGCCGAGGAGGCGGGGCTCATCGTCATCGCCGACGGCCGGGTGGCGTTCCGGCACCCGCTCGTGCGCGCGGGGTCCTACTACAGCGCCCCCGCGCATCAGCGGCAGCGGGTGCACACGGACCTCGCGGCCGTCCTGGGCGCCGATCCCGGGCGCCGCGCCTGGCACCTGGCCTCCGCGTGCCAGGGACGGGACGAGTCCGTCGCGGCGGCGCTGGAGGACAGCGCGGAGCTCGCCGAGCGGCGCGGCGGCCTCTTCGCGGCCGCGCGGGCGCTGGAGCGCGCGGCCGAGTGCAGCCCGGCGACTGAGGACCGCGCGCGACGGTACGCCAAGGCGATCAGGGTCATGAACAACGCGGGCGACTCCTCGTGGGTCCGCGAGCTCTATGAGAAGGTCACGGCCCTGACGCGGGACCCCGACCTGCTCGGCATGGCCGCCGGTTGCGCCGGCATGGCGCTGTCGCTGCTGGGCCGCCAGCGGGAGGCGTTCCGGCTGCTGATGCAGCCGTTCGAGCGCGACCGGCCCACGGACGGCAGGACGGCGCTCGCCGTGGCGTCGGCGCTGGTGGCGGTCGCGTTCCAGTCCGGGCTGCCGGAGGTGCGGCGGGTGCTGGCGCACCTGCTCGACGGGGTCGAGGCCGGGCCGAACGAGTCGCCCTACGCGGAGCTGGCGGAGGCCGCGAGCTTCGACGCGGTGCGCGCCGTGGTCCAGGCCGCGGTCGACCCGTTCGCCATCGCCCCCGTCATGGCGCAGCGGCTCGGCCGGCGCAATCCGCCGCCGGCGTCGACGGGCGTGGTGGAGGCGACCCGGCTGCACGGGCTCGGGGGGATCAGCTACTGGGCCGACGAATCGGACATGTGCGTCGCGTCCTTCCGCCAGGCGTTCGCCATGTACCGCGCGTTCGGCGCCATGGGCGTGACCGCGCAGTCCCTCACGCCGATGGCCTCGGTACTGATCGACACCGGCCGCTGGGCGGAGGCCGACGAACTGCTCGCGGAGGCGGCGACGCTCGCGACCGTCCACAGGTGGCGGCACGTCGAGATCGACGTCGAGGCGCTGCGCGTCACGCTGCGCGCCCTGCGCGGCCGGCCCACCGGCGGCATGCCGGACGACCCCGAGTGGACGGCCGTCGCCCTGGAGGAGAACCGCGCCACCCACGCCCGGCTGCTGCACGCCGCCGGGACGGCGGCGGCCGCGGCGGGCGACTTCGACGGCGCGTTCCGCCACTTCCGGCAGCTGTTCGGGACGGACGGCGCGCCGCTGCACTACTTCCTGTCGCCCCGCTCGATCACCGACCTCGCCGCCGCCGCCCAGCGGATCGGCCGCCAGGAGGAGGTGGCGCCGATCATCGACGTGGTGCGCGAGGCCGCCGGCCCCCAGCCGACCACCCGCATGACGCTGCTGCTGCACCACGCCGCGGCCCTCGCCGGTGACCCTGAGCAGGCCGAACGCGACTTCCGGCTGGCCGTCGTCAACCCCGCCGGTGACGAATGGCCGCTGGCCCGAGCCAGGGCTCGGCTGCACTACGCCCAGTGGCTGCGGCGCAAGCGGCGCCCCCTGGAGGCCCGCGGGCTGCTCACCGTGGCGCTGGAGGCGTTCACCCGGCTCGGCGCGTCCGGCCTCGCCGACGAGACGCGCGGAGAGCTGCGGGCCGCGGGCGCCGCCGCCACGCCCGCCGACCCCGATCCGCTGTCCGAGCTGACCGCCCAGCAGCAGCAGATCGTCCGGCTGGCCGCGCGCGGGCTGCGCAACCGGGAGATCGCCGAGCAGCTCATGCTGTCCCCGCGCACGATCAGCTCGCACCTGTACCAGGTGTATCCGAAACTGGGTGTGAGCAGCCGCCACCAGCTGCGCGACTTCTTCGACGACCTGTGATCGAGCCTTCGCAGCCGTGACGAACGAGAGGTGAGCCCGTGGGATCCGCTTCCGAGGATCGTCGCGTCGTCCTCGATCCGCTGGTGCAGCGGCTCGTGGACGCGTCGTCCGCGCCGCCGTACCTGCACCAGCTGGGGCCGGTGGACGGCCGGCAGGCGCTGCTGGAGAGCCAGGGACACCCGCGCGACGACTTCGGGGTGGAGGTCGAGTTCCGCGTCGCGCCGGTCGGGCCGTCCGGGCTCGTCGGCTTCTGGGTGTTCCGGCCGGTACGGCCGGCCGGGCACCTGCCGGCGGTCCTCTACGTCCACGGCGGCCGGTGGATGCTCGGTGACGCCCAGACGCACGCGCGGCTGATCTGCGAGCTGGCCGAGCGCAGCGAAGCGGCATTCGTCGTGCCCGAGTACAGCCGCACCCCGGAGGCGCGATACCCGGTGGCCGTCGAGGAGTCCTACGCCCTGCTGACCTGGGTGGCAGAGCACGCCGGCGGCCTGGGGCTGGACGGGCGGAGGCTGGCGGTCGCCGGTGACTGCGCGGGCGCCACCATGGCGACGGCGCTGACGATGCTCGCCAAGCGACGCGGCGGGCCCCGGCTACGGGCGCAGGTGCTGTACTACCCGCTCGTCGACCCGCGCGCGGACACCTCCTCGCGGCGGGTGTTCGCCTCCGGTTACCTGCTGACGCGGGAGGCGCTGGAGTGGTACTGGGAACAGTACCTGGACGATCCCCTGGACGCCGCCGAGCCCACCGCCTCGCCACTGCGGGCGAGCATCGAGGCGCTCGCGGGCCTGCCGCCGGCGTTGATCGTCACCGCCGAGGCCGACGTGGTGCGGGACGAGGGCGAGCTGTACGCGCGGCGGCTCCTGGCGGCCGGGGTACGGGTGACCGCGGTGCGCTACCAGGGAACGGTGCACGACTTCGTGTCGCTGAACGCCGTGCGGGACAGCCCGTCGGCGCGTACAGCGGTCCGGCAGGGCGGCACCTTCCTGCGGGAGGCCCTGGGGACGGGGCGCTGAGCCCTGGTGGAGCCGCTCGGCGGCCTCATCCGAAAAGGACAGTCAACATACTGATGCGTCCCGCGTGAAGGATCGCCAGGCTGAGCTTCATGCACGACATCAAGCCCGTCCTCGAGGACGCCGCGCAGGCGTTCGTCGAGGCGACCAAGAACCCGCCGTTCCTCTACGACCTCGGCCCGGTCGAGGGACGTAAGGCCGTGGACTCCGTCCAGGACGACGACGTCCCCGTGCCGGACGCCGACATCGAGGACCTGACCATCCCCGGCGGGCCCTCGGGCGAGGTCTCGATCCGCGTCTTCCGCCCGGCCGGCGCCGAAGGCGTCCTGCCTGTGGTCCTCTACATCCACGGCGCGGGCTGGGTGTTCGGCAACGCCCACACCCACAACCGGCTCGTGCGGGAGCTCACCACCCGCGCGGGGGCCGCCACGGTGTTCGTCAACTACAGCCTCTCGCCCGAGGCGAAGTACCCCACCGCGATCGAGGAGATCTACGCCACGCTGGTGTGGATCTCCGAGCACGGCGCCGAGCACGACCTCGACCCCACCCGGATCGCGGTCGCGGGCGACTCGGTCGGTGGCAACATGACCGCGGCCACCACGCTCATGGCCAAGCGGCGCAACGGCCCCAGGCTGGCCGCGCAGCTGCTGTTCTACCCGGTCACCGACGCGAACTTCGACACCGGCTCCTACGAGCAGTTCCAGTCGGGATACTTCCTCAGCCGCGACGGCATGAAGTGGTTCTGGGACCAGTACACGACCTCGCCCGAGCAGCGCGCCGAGATCACCGCCTCGCCGCTGCGGGCCTCCCTGGAGGACCTGGCAGGGCTGCCGCCCGCGCTGGTGATCGTGGCCGAGGCAGACGTGCTGCGCGACGAGGGCGAGGCGTACGCCGCCAAGCTCCGCGCGGCGGGCGTGCCGGTGACGGCGGTGCGCTACCAGGGGATCATCCACGACTTCGTGATGGTCAACGCGATGCGCGACACGCACGCGGCGACGTCGGCGACCCGTCAGGCGGGCGAGTTCCTCCGCGACGCCCTGCACCCCTGACCTCTCCGCTTCGCACGGCTCGCGTCCGCGCGGGCCGTGCGCCCCTGACCTCTCCGCTTCTTACGGCTCGCGTCCGCGCGGGCCGTGCGCCCCTGAACGGCGTGCGACGCCGCACGCCGGCGCGCTCCTGACGGCCTGCGCCCCGTGCCGCACCGGCCTCGGCCGGCGCGCGGCTCCGCGTGCCGTACAGCACAGAAAGGAAACCTTCATGGCAAGCACCACCCCCACCGTCGTCCTCGTGCACGGCGCGTTCGCCGACTCCTCCAGCTGGTCGGGCGTGATCGCCGAGCTGCAGGCGCAGGGCGTCCCCGTCGTCGCCCCGCCCAACCCGCTGCGCGGGCTGGCCGCCGACGCCGCGTACATCGCGTCCGTGGCCGCCCAGATCGAGGGGCCGGTCATCCTGGTCGGCCACTCGTACGGCGGCGCGCTCATCACCGTCGCCGGCGTGAGCGAGAACGTCGTCGGCCTCGTCTACATCGCCGCGTACGTCCTCGAAGAAGGCGAAAGCCTCGGCGAGCTGCAGGGCCGCTTCCCGGCCTCGCCGCTGGTCGCCAACCTGCGGCAGGCCACCTATCCGGTCGCGGGCGGCGACCCGGCGGTCGAGGTCACCATCACCCCGGAGGCCTTCCCCGAGATCTTCGCCGCCGACGTCCCGGCCGAGGCGACGAAGGTGCTCGCGGTGACCCAGCGCCCGCTGGCCGCCGGCGCCTTCACCGAGACCGCCTCGGCGGCGGCGTGGAGGACCAAGCCCTCCTGGGCGCTGGTCGCCTCCGCCGACCAGGCGATCAACCCCGAGGTCGAGCGGTACGGCGCCAAGCGCGCGGGTGCGACGATCGTCGAGGTCGAGGGCGCGTCGCACGCCGTCGCGGTCTCCCGGCCGCGAGAGGTGGCCGCCATCATCCTCGACGCCGTCCGCGGCACCTCGGCCTGACACGACTCCGGCCGGCCCCGGCCTGCCCGACGGGAGCCCGGCCGGCCCCGGTCCTGTCTGACGCGAACCCGCCGGCCCCGGCCGGCCTGACGCGAACCCGGCCTCGCGCGGCGCCCCGCCGCGCGCTGGTTCGACCGTGACCTTCACGCGCCGCCGTACGGGGAGGCGGGTCGTGCCGCCGAGGTGACGGTCACACCGGGGCGAGGTCGCGGGTGAGCGCGGTGAGCTCGTCCATCGCCGTCCGCAGGTGGTGCATCAGCCGCCACGCGTCGTCCACCCGGTTCGGGCAGGCGACGACGCCGAAGTCGAGCGCCCCGTCGTAGGAGAAGCAGGTGATGTTGACCCCGCCGCTGACATCGGTCAGCACCGACACCGGGTAGTACGACAGCACCCGCCCCCCGCACAGGTACAGCGGGAACTGCGGCCCCGGCACGTTGCTGATGATCAGGTTGATCGGCGGGCGCGCCACCGAGGCCAGCTTGAACACCGTGGGCGTCAGCGCCGAGATCGGCGCGGGCAGCATCGCGCACAGCTCGCTCAGCCAGCTCGCCGGCGACATCGCGAACCTGCGCTTGGCCGTGCGCATGGTCTCGCCCGTCTCGAGCAGCCGCTCGCGCGGGTCGGCGACGTGGGTCGGCAGCGGCGTGATCATGGCGGAGATCTGGTTGCGCGCGCAGTCGCGCCCCGCCGTCCGGACGGCCACCGGCACCGCGGCGATCAACGGCTGGCCGGGCAGCGCGCCATGCTCGTCCAGCCAGGCCCGCAGTGCCGAGGCGCAGATCGCCATCACCACGTCGTTGACGCTCAGGCCGAAGCTCTTGGCGACCTGCTTGACCTCCTTCAACGGCACCGAACCGAAGGCGAAGCGGCGCTCGCCGCTGATGGGGCCGTTCAGCGGGGTGCGCGGCGCCGACAGCGACGGCAGTTCGGGGCGCGGCCGGTCGTCGCCCGTGACGAACCTGGCGGCCCTGGCGATCAGCCGGGAACCCGGCAGCGTCGCGACGACGGGGATCGCGTCGAGGTCGCCCGCGGCCCTGGCCAGCGAGCGCACCGCCTTGACCGGATGGGCGGCGGTCCGTACGGCGGCGCCCGCCAGCATGTCGAGCAGCCGTGGCGCCGGAGGTGGCGGGCACGAGGGCGGCTCGACCGTGCGCGGCTCGGGGGAGAGGTCGAGCAGCGCGGCCAGCGTCTCGGCGCCGGACACGCCGTCGATGGCGGCGTGGTGGACCTTGGTGTAGACGGCGACCCTGCCATCGGCCAGCCCGGTGATCAGGTGCATCTCCCACAGCGGATGCTCGCGGTCGAGATGGCGCATGTGGAGCGCGGCGACGGTCTCGGCCAGCTCCGCGTCGCCGCCCGGCGCGGGCAGCTCCACCTCGAACAGGTGGTTGTCGATGGAGAAGCCGGGGTCGGGCGCCCAGTAGGGCAGGTCCAGCCCGAACGGCACGCCGGTCACCCGCAGGCTCAGCGCCGGCGACAGGTGCAGCCGCTCCAGCAGCAGCTCCGCCAGGCCCGCACGAGTGATCGCACCCGACGGAGCGCAGCTGGGGTCGAGGATCGCCACCCCCGCCACGTGCGCGGCGGTCGTCGCGGACTCGGCACTCAGGAACTGCGCGTCGAGCGCGGTCAGCTGCGTCATCGGGCCTCCCTCTGCACGATGCGTCCATCGTGCCTCTTCAGGATTTCAGGAACGTTTCCGCAAAAGTCTTCCAGATGAATTCCAGGACGCAGACCAGCGATTGTCCGGAGCTTTATGACCTCCCAGCTCAGGTAATGGAAGTGACATTTACCTATCCGCTGGTCACCAGAATAGGGTGCCGGACGACCGCGTCGAAGTGGTAGCCGAAGGGGTGCCAGGACCGCTGGAGCGGCTGGGAGGCGCCGCTGTCGTCGCGGGCTCTGGCGAGCAGGGCGTGCGGGCCCTCCTCGCGCGGCGTCCAGGCGATCCGCCAGGGCAGCCAGGCGTCGTCCTGCAGGCCGCGCCGCTCGGCGGCATGCCAGGTCAGACCGTTGTCGGCGCTCACCTCGACATGCGTGACCCGGCCGGTGCCCGACCACGACCTGCCGTACAGGACGTGTCGCACGCCGGCCTTGAGCATGGCCGGCCACGGCAGCTCGAACGCGCTTTTCACGGTCATGGTCGTGACCCCCGGGTAAAAAAGAGTGTTCCACGGCGTGAGCAACTCCTTGGTCGACACCTCCAGGTCGCCGAGCCATTTGACGGAGGCGATTCCGGCCCAGCCGGGAACGATGAGACGGGCGGGGAAACCGTGGTCGGGAGGGAGGGGCGCGCCGTTCATCTCGTAGGCCACGAGGACGTCGTCGAGCGCCTTTTCCACCGGCAGCGGGCGGCGCACGTGGCCGAGGTTCACGCCCTCGTGCACGAACGGCTGGTCGAGACCCGTCGCCAGCACGTCGACCGCGCCGGCGCGCAGGCCCGCCAGCTCCAGCAGGTGCCCGAGCGGCACGCCCTTCCACCGGGCGACGCCGACCGCGCCCAGGCCCCACTGCATGCCGGGGGCGGCCCGGCGCTGCTGGGTGCCGTAGAAGCGGCGGCCGTTGCCCGCGCACTCCAGCGCGATGTCCCTGGTGCGGGACGGCATGGCGCGCAGCTGGTCGTAGCCGATCAGCAGGTGGCGGCGCAGGCCGCCGCCGTGCAGGCGCAGCCGCCAGGAGGCGGCGTCCACGCGCGGCGTGGAGGTGTGGTTGCGGACGAAGAAGCGGTCGGTGGGGGTGTGGTAACCCTGGCCCGCCATCGCTTCCCAGCGCGTCTCGGCACTGCCATCGTGGAGGGTGAACAGGTGAGCCGGCAGGGGTTTGACGATGGTGTCGGTGGCTAGCCTCATGGTTCCACTAATTCCCTACCTATTAACCATCCAATCCTCCGTGCGCACACCTCGTCAGGGTCAGCGGATCGCCACCAGGATGACGTCGCCCCCCATCCGCCACGCGCGGCTCAGCGGCCGAGGAACGCCAGCAGCCTGTCGATCGGCCACGTATTGATCACGTCGTCGGGCGTCAGCCACGCGCGCTGCGCGATGCCCACGCCGAAGCGCTGGTTGCCCAGGTGCGGGATGGCGTGGGAGTCGCTGTCGATGGAGAACTTCACCCCGTGGTGCTTGGCCAGCCGTACCAGGTCGGCGGGCAGGTCGGAGCGGTCGGGAAAGGAGTCGATCTCCATGGCCGTGCCGGTGCGGGCCGCCGCGCGGAAGACCGCCTCCCAGTCGGCGTCGACGGGCTGCCGCTTGCCGATCTTGCGGGTGGTGGGGTGGCCGATGACGTCGACGTGGGGGTTCTCGCAAGCGGCGATGAAGCGCCTGGTCATCTCCTCGCGGCTCTGGGTGAAGTGGGAGTGGACCGAGGCCACGCACACGTCGAACTGGCTCAGCACCTCGCCCGGCCAGTCGACCGAGCCGTCGGGCGCGATGTTGAGCTCGGTGCCGTGCAGCAGCCGCATGCCGGGGTAGGCGTCCTGCAGCTTCCGCAGGGCGCCGCGCTGCTCGATCGCCTTGTCGAGCGTCATGCGCTGCATCGCCAGGTCGGGGGCGTGGTCGGTGACCGCGTAGTAGGCGTAGCCGAGCGCGTGGGCCGCCGCCACCATCTCCTCCAGCGAGGCGATGCCGTCGGTGAGGTCGGTGTGGGTGTGAAGGTCGCCCAATAGATCCTCCAGGGTGACCAGCGCGGGCAGTTCACCGCGCAGCGCCGCCCGCACCTCGCCGCCGTCCTCGCGCATCGTCGGCGGCACCCACTGCATGCCGAGCGCGGCGTAGATCTCCTCCTCGGTCTGCGCCGCGATCACCCGCTCGCCCTCGAACAGGCCGTACTCCGACAGCTTCCAGCCCTTCTTCACCGCCATCTCGCGGATGGCGACGTTGTGCTCCTTGGAGCCGGTGAAGTAGATCTGCGCGGCCCCCCACGACTCGGCCGGCACCCTGCGCAGGTCGATCTGGATGCCGCTGGTCGTGCGCACCGAGGTCTTCTTGTCGCCGGCGGCGATCACCTCGGCGACGTACGGCTGCGCCCGGAACTCCTCCATGATCGACTCGGGCGCCACGGCCAGGATGTCGATGTCGCCGATCGTGTCCTTCATCCGCCGCAGCGACCCCGCGTAGGCGATCCGCTCGGCGCTCAGGCTCGCGATGATGCTCTCGGCCAGCGACATCGCCACCCCGATGTGGACCCGTCGCCCCGCCTGCTCCAACTGCTCGATGCCCTTGACCAGGTTGGCGAGCGTCTTGGGCCCCAGCCCCTTGACGCCGTCGAGCCGCCCCGCGCCGATCGCCTCGGCCAGCGCCGCAGGGGAGTCGATGCCGAACTCCTCGAACAGCATGATCGCGGTCTTGGGGCCGAGCGTCGGCACCCTGGTCAGGCTCCGCACCCCCGCGGGCACCCGCTCGCGCAGCGCGTCGAGCTGGCGGAAGCTGCCGCGCTGCAGGAACTCCTCCATCTTCAGCGCGATCGCCTCGCCCACACCCGGCACCTTGCGCACGTCGACCTGCGCGATGTCGTCGGGGAACCCGGCGATCGCCTTGGCCGCCTTCTGGTAGCTGCGCACGCGGAAAGCGTCGCCACCGGTGAGCGCGAAGAGCTCCGAATACTCCTGAAGGGCGGCTGCCGCCTCGTCGTTAGCCCGTGCCATGCGCCCCAGCGTAGGGGAGCGCTCTGACACTTCCAGATCACGGATCGGCCTGAATTGAATGTCGCCCCTTGTGTCAGGTCAGGTGCGTTCAGTACGAACGGATCTGAACCATCTGGAGGAACTTCGTGCGCTTACGTGTTCTGATCCCTCTGCTGTCCGTTCTGCTGCTTCCCTCCGGTACGGCTGCCGCCGACCCCACGCCACCCGTCAGGGACTTCGGCAACGGGGCCGACCGCAACGAAGAAGCCGCCGGAGTGGGGCGGTCCGCAGCCGAGTCCGCCAAGACCCTGCGTGACGTCGCGCCCGAGCTGACCTGGCGCGCCGACCACAGCCGCGGCTACCCCCGCACGAACACGCTGCCGATCCCGCCGGAGAACCCCGCCGACGCCTCCATCAAGCTCGGGCTCGTCCCGCACCACGCCATCGCCGCGAGGCTCAACCGGCTCCAGGCCGTCGGCGACAGGGTCAGCGCCGAGGTCGTGGGCCGCTCGGCGGGCGGGCGCGAGATGTACCTGGTCACGGTCACCGCCCCCGAGAGCGCCGCCGAGACGCGCAGGCAGGAGCGGCTGCGCCGGCAGATCGCCGAGGGCAGGCAGGTCGACGCCAGGCGGTACAAGGCGCCGGTCTTCGTCAACGGCAACATCCACGGCAACGAGTGGGAGGGGACCGACGCCAACCTGCGCGTCATCGAGGAGCTGGCCACCAGCACCGAGCCCCGGATCAAGGACCTGCTCGAGCGCACCCGCCTGTACTTCAACATCACCGCCAACCCCGACGGCCGCGTGCTCGGCCAGCGGCCCAACGCCGACGGCTTCGACCTCAACCGCGACTTCGTCACCGCCTCCCAGCCGGAGACGCGGGCGATGCGCCAGATCATGATCGACAACCAGCCGGTCGTCATGATCGACCTGCACGGCTACGTCAACGGCACCCTGGTCGAGCCGACCACCCCGCCGCACGGCGCCAACTACGAGTACGACCTGTTCATCAAGAACGCCTACGCCAACGCGCTGGGCATCGAGCAGGCCATCCTCGCGCTCGGCTACACCCCCGAGAAGGACGGCACGTTCCCGCCGCAGATCCCCTTCCGCGACTCCGCCGAGGGCTGGGACGACTGGCCGCCGATCTTCACACCGCAGTACGCCCCCTTCCACGGCGCGGTCGCCTCGCACACCATCGAGTTCCCCATGCGGGTCAACGGCAGCGAGTACACCAACCAGCCCGTGGCCGAGCTGCGGCGCCGCAGCCGCATCAACGTCGACATCGCCGCCGCCGCGATCAGGGCCACCTACACCTTCGTCCAGAACAACAGGGAGAAGCTGGTCGCCGACCAGATCGAGGTGTTCAGGCGGGGCGCGGCGGGCGAGCCGTCCAGGCAGGTGCCGCTCGGCATCGTGCCGGGCTTCGGCCCCGAGGACGTCTACAACACCACCTACCCGCGCGCCTACGCCATCCCCGCCTCGGGCCCGTCGGCCGCGCGCCTGGTCGACCACCTCATCGCCAACGACGTACGGGTCGACAGGGCGCTGCTTTCCTTCCGCGCAGGCGGCAGGACCTACCCGGCCGGCACGTACGTCGTGGACATGCGCCAGCCCAAGCGCGGCCTGGCCAACGTCATGCTGGAGGCGGGCGCCGACATCAGCGGGCGGGTCGACGCGATGTACGACATCTCCGGCTGGAGCCACGGCCTGCTGTGGGGCGCGACCGCCGACCCGGTCGCCGACCGGCGCTTCCACGTCGCGTCCGTGCCGGTCAAGATCGCCTCTCCCACCGGCGACGTGCCGCGCGGCGGCGGGCCGCTCGCGCTGAGACTGGACGACGCCAAGGCGGTGCGCGCGCTCAACGACCTGCTCGGCCAGGGCGTGGCCGTCACCCTCGCGGCCGACGGCAGCGCGATCGTGCCGGCCTCGGCGCGCCAGGCCGCCACCACCGCCGCCGACCGGTACGGCGTGCCGTTCACCAGGGCCGCGCAGACCACGGGCACCCCGCTGTCCAGCGTGCGGATCACCGCGGCCGCCTCCGCCGACGAGCTGTTCACGCTTCGCGAGATGGGCTTCGCCGTCACCCCGGTCTCGACCACCGTGCTCAACGCGGGCTTCGACTGGAGCGGCACCGACGTGCTGTACGTCTCCAGCGGCCTGTCGTTCCCGGCGCTCAACCCCCAGGCCAGGGCGGCACTCGAGGGATTCCTCGCCAAGGGCGGCGTCGTCACCCGGGGCAGCACGGGCGCGAACTTCAACGCCGCGGCAGGGCTGCTGACCGTGACCGCCGTGGCGGGCCGCGGCGACGCCAACGGCGTGGTCAGGATGAACGCCGCGGGCACCACCGGTCCTGGCGCCGTCGGGGCGGGCTCGCCCGCGCACTCCTTCGTCTACTCGCCACGCTGGTTCACCGCGCTCGGCCCCGAGGTGAAGGTCGAGCAGTCCTACGCCGCCGACGGGCCGCTGGTGTCGGGCCACTGGCGGGCCAACCCCGACGGCGGCGGCGGCCCCGAGGCCGCGCGCGGCCAGGCGGCGGTGGTCAGCGGCAGGGACGAGCGGGGCGCGGCCGTGGTGCTCTTCGGTACCGAGCCGATGTTCCGCAACCACCCCAAGGGCCTGTTCCCGCAGGTGGCCAGGGCGCTGTTCTGGACCTCCGCGTCGGCGAAGGTCCTGACCCCGTAGACGGGCTGCGTGGGCGTCCCCCCTCGCCCACGCCGCACACCGCGAGAGCCGGGCCGTACCCCCCTGACGGCCCGGCTCCCGCCTGTCCGGGGACACCCGGCATGACGGCGTCCCGGAGCTGACGTGAGTGAGGCGGCAGGGTCAGGGCAGGCCGATCCACGCGGTGAGGCCCGCTGGAGGATCCCCGCCGCGTGGGCCGGTCAGAAGCGCACCTCGCGCGGCCGGTAGGGCTCGGCCAGGAAGGCCAGTTCCTTGTCCGTCAGCTCCACCGCCACCGCCGCCACCGCGTCGTCGACGTGCCTGTCCTTGGTGGCGCCGATGATCGGGGCGGTCACCCCCGGCCGGCGCAGCAGCCACGCCAGCGCGACCTGCGCGGCGGGCAGGTCGCGGTCCTGCGCCACCTGCGCCACCCGCTCCAGGATGAGCCGGTCGTTGTCCGGGTCGTACAGGTAGTCGATCCTGCTGTCCGAACCGCTGCGCGCGGTGTCGGAGGCCGACGAGCCCGCGCGGGCCAGCGTGCCGCGCGCCAGCGGGCTCCACGGGATCACCCCGACGCCCTGGTCGGCGCAGAGCGGCAGCATCTCCCGCTCCTCTTCTCTGTAGAGCAGGTTGTAGTGGGGCTGCATCGAGACGAACCTGGTCCAGCCGTTGACCGCGGCGACGTGCTGGGCCTTGGCGAACTGCCACGCCCACATGGACGAGGCGCCGATGTAGCGCGCCTTGCCCGCCTTGACCACGTCGTGCAGCGCCTCCATGGTCTCCTCGATGGGCGTCTCGTCGTCCCACCGGTGGATCTGGTAGAGGTCGACGTAGTCGGTGCCCAGCCGCTCCAGGGAGGCGTCGATGGCCGCGTGGATGTGCTTGCGCGACAGCCCCCGGTCGTTGACCGCCTTGCCGACGGGGAAGTACACCTTCGTCGCGAGCACGTAGTCCTCCCGCCGGGGGAAGATCCTGCGGAGCAGCCTGCCGGTCACCACCTCGCTGGCGCCCGAGGTGTAGACGTCGGCGGTGTCGAAGAAGGTGACGCCGGCCTCCGCCGCCCGCCGGACGATCGGTTCGGCCTGCTCCTCGGCGAGCACCCACTCCCACGCCGCGGGATCGCCGTAGCTCATCATGCCGAGGCAGATCCTGGAGACCTTGAGACCACTGGTGCCAAGACGTGCGTATTCCATATTTGCCACCCTATGGGGAATGGTGCGCGGAAAAAGGATCAGAACTAGTCAGGAGAAACGCACATCTAACCCGGCAACGACTCGGGGGCATACACAGGTGAGGTGTCGATGGTCTCGGTCAAGCGCAAAGCAGCCAGGCTCCTTTTCGGATCCCGCTACGAGAAGGTGCCATGGGGACAGCGGGTCTACGTCCGTCCTGGTGAGAGGCTGATCCGCGAAGCGCAGTGGCGTATCAAGATCGCACGGGCGCGGACCGTGTCACTGGACGAATACCGGCGTGAGGTGCCGCTCGGCGAGATCGAGGAGTTCCTCTCCTGCATGATGTGCGGCGAGTCGCGCCAGCAGCCGATGTACGAGCCGACCGGCGGGAACGGCTGGCGCTACCGCGTCGTGCGCTGCCCGTCGTGCGGCTTCCTCTACCGCAACCCCAACGTCAGGCCCGAACGGCTCGGCGACCTGTACGCCAACGCCTACAGCAGCTTCCTGACCGGCAAGTACGCCGAGAACAGGCAGCGCCGCTACACCCTCACCATGGACGCCTTCTCCCCGGTGTTCGACGACGGGAAGGGCAGGCGGCTGCTCGACTTCGGCTGCGGCGCGGGGCTGTTCCTCGAACTGGCCGAGCGGCGCGGCTTCGACGCCGTCGGGGTCGACCTGTCGCCCGACTCGGTCGAGCAGGCCAACGCGAGGCTGTCACGCGCCAAGGCCTACTTCGGCTCGCCCGAGGACGTGCCCGAGATCGCCAGGGGCGGGTTCGACGTCATCACGCTGTGGTCGGTGCTGGCGCACCTGCCCAGGCCGCTGGAGGACTTCGAGCGGTTCAGGGGCCTGCTGGCGCCGGGCGGGGTGCTGCTCATCCTCACGGTCAACGCCGGATCGCTGCTGCTGAAGGCCTACGAGTCGGCGTGGAGCGGGTTCACCAAGAACCACCTGATGTTCTACTCCTCGCGGACGCTGCCGACGCTGCTGCGCCGTACCGGCTTCGCCGGGGTGTCCTACGCGCCGCACTACGGCGACACGATCGAGGCGGGCACCACGCAGCTGCCGGAGGCGATGCGTGCCCGGCTCAGGCGCGCCGTGGACACCAGCGACGGCGGCAACATGATGCGCGCCCTCGCCTTCGCCGACGACAAGGCGGTCGAGACGTGGGGTGGCAGGCTGCGGATCCACCGGATCAGGGCGTGATCATCGTCACGCCCGGCACCGACCCGATCGAGGCCAGCGCCTTGCCCGCGTCGGCGAGCCCGATCGTGCGGGTGACGAGCTGGTCGGGGTGGAGTGTCCCCGCCCTGATCAGCTCCAGCATCGGCCCGTAGGCGTGGGCCGCCATGCCGTGGCTGCCGAGCAGGCGCAGTTCGTGGGCGATCACCCGGCCCATCGGCAACGGCGTGCGCTCGCCGGGCAGCAGGCCCACCTGCACGTGGCGGCCCCTGCGGCGCAGGCTCTCGATCGAGGCGGCGGCCGCCGACGCGCTGCCGAGCGCGTCGATGGACAGATGGGCGCCGCCCCTGGTCAGCTCCATGACCTGGGCGGCGGCGTCGCCGGACGAGGCGTTGACGAAGTGGGTGGCGCCCGCGAGCTCGGCCAGGTGAAGCGCCTCGGTGCTGATGTCGACGGCCACGACCCTGGCCCCCGCCGCCGTGGCGATCATGATGGCGGACAGGCCCACGCCGCCGCAGCCGTGCACGGCCACCCACTCGCCCGGCTTGGCCGCGCCGACGTGCGCGACGGCCCGGAAGGCGGTGGCGAAGCGGCAGCCCAGGGCGGCCGCGGTGGTGAAGGCCATCTCCTCCGGCAGCGCGATGAGGTTGACGTCGGCGTGGTCGATGGCGACGTAGTCGGCGAAGGAGCCCCAGTGGGTGAAGCCCGGCTGCGTCTGGCGCTCGCACACCTGCTGCTCGCCCGCCGCGCAGGACCCGCACGAGCCGCAGGCGCAGATGAACGGGACCGTGACCCTGTCGCCGTCGCGCCACTCGCGGACCTCCGCCCCGACCGCGGCGACCACGCCGGCCAGCTCGTGACCCGGTACGTGGGGGAACGTGGTGATGTCGGGGTCGTGGCCCTGCCAGCCGTGCCAGTCGCTCCTGCACAGCCCCGTCGCGGCCACCTGGATCACCACGCCGTGGGGTGCGGGGGAGGGGTCGGGCGCCTCCCGCAGGTCGAGATCGCCGCCGAACAGGTCGAACATCACCGCGCGCATCTCATGAGCTTAGAGTGAGCTCCCGCGATGCGCGCAAGGGCAGCTCCGGCGCCGGGCCGCCCGGGGCCGGGATCCGCCGCTCACCCGGGGCCGCCGCGGCGCGACGGGCCGCCCTCCGCGGTGAGGTGTGGAGCCTGGCCGCTCGGACAGTAGGGGGGCATGGGACAAGAGGTTGACAAGGAGCGGTTCTCCGAGGCCGAATACACGCGCTTCGCGGAACGCCTCAACGACCAGCTGGCCGAGCTGCGCCGGCTGCTCGATAGACCTGGTTTCGGTGCGGGCCCCACCACCATCGGTGCCGAGCTCGAACTCTTCCTGGTCGACGGGCGCGGCCGGCCGCTGCCGCGCAACGCCGAGGTGCTGGAGCGGCTCGGCGACGACCGGCTGACCGTGGAGCTGGGCCGCTACAACGTGGAAGCCAACCTGACGCCGCTGCCGCTGGCGGGCCGCCCCTTCGAGCGGCTGGCCGACGAGATGCAGGAGCTGATCAGAGCCGTCGACGGCGCGGTCGGCGAACTGGCCGGCGGCGGGGCGGTGCCGATCGGCATCCTGCCCACGCTCGGCACCGGCGACTTCACGCAGTTGGCCATCAGCGACGAGGCCCGGTACCGGGCGCTGGCCCGAGGGATGCGGCGGCTGCGGCTCGAGCCGTTCATCGTCAGGATCGACGATCTCGAGCTGGAGGTGCAGGACGTCATCCTGGAGGCGGCCAACACCTCGTGGCAGGTCCACCTGCGCACGCCGGCCGCCGACTTCGCCAGGACCTACAACGGCGCCCAGCTCGCCATCGGGCCGGTGCTGGCCGCCTGCGGCAACTCGCCGTTCTTCCTGGGCAGGACCTTGTGGGAGGAGACCAGGATCGCGCTGTTCGAGGAGGCGGCCGACGACAGGGACATCGGCCGCCGCTTCCGCAGGGACGGCCGCGCCACCTTCGGCTCCGACTGGGTGCGCGAAGGGGCCTACGAGCTGTTCGAGCGGTACGCGCGCGACTACGAGCCGGTGATCCCCGCCCTCGACCAGGGCGGCGAGCTGGCCGAGCTCAGGCTGCACAGCGGGACGGTGTGGCAGTGGAACAGGCCCGTCTACGACCCCGTCGACGGCGGTCATCTGCGCATCGAGTTCCGGGCCCTGCCGGCCGGGCCGACCTGCGCCGACATGGCCGCCAACACCGCCTTCCTGCTGGGGCTGACGCTCGCGCTGGCCGAGCGGGACCTGACCGGGCTGCCGTTCGGCACCGCCTACCAGAACTTCTACCGCGCGGCCATGAACGGGCTGCAGGCCAAGCTGAGCTGGGAGGGCCGCGAGGTCCTCGCCGCCGACCTGGTGCTGTCACTGCTGCCGGAGGCCAGGGCGGCGCTGCTCAGGGCCGGCGTCCAGCCGTCCGAGGCCGACCTGGAGATCATCGCCCAGCGGGTACGGCTCGGCCGTACCGGAGCGGTGTGGCAGCGCGAGGCCATGGCCGAGCTGGGCGGCGACAGCGAGGCGATGGTGCGGCGCTACTACGAGAACGCGCTAAGCGGCCAGCCGGTGCACATGTGGCGGTAACCGAACCAGAAGCCACTCTCGTCCGTCAAACTATCCCAAGGGAGAGTAAAGCGAGGGGACGATGGCTTCCAAGGGGATGGTTCCGGCCGAGAAGGCGCCTTTCGCGCTCCGGAGGGTGACGGGGACCCTGTTGGACGGCGCCGCCAAGCTGGCCGCCGACATCGGGGCGAGCGCGGTGGAGGCCGTGCTCGCGCAGGCCAACAGGAAGGCGGTGCGCAAGGGCGCGGCCGCGGCGCTCGGCACGATGCAGCCCAGGCCGGCCGACTGGTACGCCTTCGACGAGAAGGACAACGACACGCCCGACTGGTATCCGCAGGGCCTGACCTGCGGTGAGGACTCCGGTGCCGCGGGCGTGCCGGTGTTCGTGGCCGGCTGGTACTTCAAGCCGGTGCCGCCGGTGGCCGAGCGCGGCGTCAGGGTCACGTTCCTGAGCCCGTCGACGCTGCGCTACCAGCACGCGCTGCTCGTGGAGGCCAAGCCCGACGGGTCGTACGGGCCGATCAACATCCACGCCGGCGGCATCGCGTGGTACGGCGACCAGCTCTACGTCGCCGACACCACGCGGGGCCTGCGGGTGTTCGACATGAACAACCTCCTCGACCTGCGGACGGCGCAGAACGACCTCGGCGACCCCACCCGCATCGGGCGATCCGGCGAGAGGTTCCACGCCTTCGGCTACCGGTACGTGATCCCGCAGACCGACTTCTGGCGCGTCGCGACGGCCGGGGCGCTCTTCTCCTTCGTCGCGGTCGACCGCAGCACGACGCCGCACACGCTGGTGGCGGGAGAGTACGTCCAGGACGCGCCCACCGGCAGGGTGGCCAGGTGGGAGCTGCCCCTCGGCGACGGGGTGCCGCGGGAAGCCTTCACGATGCCGCACGTGAAGATCCAGGGGGCGGTGTCGTCCGGCGGGTCCTGGTACCTCAGCCAGGCGGCCGACGCGCGCACCAACGGGAGGCTCGTCGTGGACCGGGGCGGGAAGGTGACGGTCCGGCCGTTCCCCGTCGGGCCCGAGGACCTGACGGTGTCGGGCGGGAAGCTGTGGAGCGTCACCGAGTTCAGGAACCGCCGGGTGATCTTCGGCGTCCCGCTCTGAGGTCGCCGGGGACGCGCCGAACCGCCCGGCCGGCGAACCTCGCGCTCCGGATGGCGCCCGACGCCGGCCGGGCGGCGGTCACGCCTCGAGATGCCGGTGCAGCGCCTTCCGGTAGCCGCGGTCGAAGTCGTCGTAGCGCGCCCGCAGCTCCGCACCCGGCCACCCCTCGGGCAGCAGCTCCGGCGGCAGCAGCGGGTCGGCCAGCAGGTGGCGCAGCACCGCCGCCGACACCAGGAACCCCTCCGCCAGCCCCTCGGCCCGGTCGAGCGCCGTCAGCAGCCGCCGCGCCTCGGCCGCCCACCCCGCCAGGTCCCACAGCAGCGCCGTCGGGTCCTCCCGCGGCGTGCCGTCGATGAGCGTGCACTGCGCCGTGACGATCTCCGGCCACCGCCTGATGAGGTTCGCCGGGCGCAGCCAGGTGCCCTCGCGCAGCTCGGCCAGGCGCAGCGTGGTCATCGTGTGCCGCAGCGCTGCCCGGTCGGCGGGGGCGCGCCGTTCCGCGGTGACGACGGCGATCTCCCACGTGCCGTCCCACGCCCTGGTGTGCGGGGACCGGCTCTCGTCCTGCCTTGCCTGCCGTTCGCGCAGCCGCTCGGACAGCGCGTAGCGCCCGTCGTCCTGCACCAGGTCGCCGGCCGCGACCATCCGCGACAGGGCCACCCGCACGGTGCCCTCCGCGATGCCGAACACCTCGCCGATGCGCACCAGCGCCCGGCTCGGCAGCCGGGGCGGGTGGCTGCCGAGCAGCGCGCTCAGCACGGCCGAGCGGGCGGTCAGAGTATTACGGTCTTCCATCGCGTGTCGATTATATGTAACACTCCGAGCATGGCGAGCTATCTGATCGAACCCGTCGACGGCCCCAGCGGCCGCTACGACACCGCGCGCTACCAGGGCGCCGCCGGACGCGACTGGTGGTCCTGCGACCCCTCGCTCCAGCTGCTGATGCGCCGCCACCTGGGCGTGGGGTACGACTGGGCCGCACCCCACCTGTCCCGCCTGGGCGCGCTCATGGGCGGGCCGATCGCCGCGCACGCGGAGGAGACCGACCGCAACCCGCCCCGCCTGGAGAAGTACGACAAGTGGGGGCGTGACATCAGCCAGGTCGTCATGCCGCCGTCGTTCGTCGCGGCGCGCGAGGCGCTGATGGCCGACAACTTCACCTCGCCCGCGTTCGCCGAGACCGCCGGACAGCACGGAGCCGACCCCGCCGCGCTGGCCGCGGCCTGGACGTACCTGCTCGACCAGGCCGACATCGGCATGGGCTGCGCCCTCGGCACCGGCGGCGACATGGTGGTGTCCCTGGCCGAGAAGCACGCGCCCGCCGACGTCCGCGACCGGGTCCGCTCGATCTTCGCCAACGGGTTCTACTCCGGCGAGGCCGCGCAGATGTTCACCGAGCGGACGGGCGGCTCCGACCTCGCGGCCCTGGAGGCGAGCGCGGAGCCCGACGGGGAGGCCTGGCGCCTGACCGGCCTGAAGTGGTTCGCCTCCAACGCCAACGGCTCCGCGTTCGTGGTGCTGGGCAGGCTGCCCACCGGTGACGTGGCGCCCTTCCTGGTGCTGTGGGAGCGGCGCGACGGGTCCCGCAACGCCGTACGGATCAGGAGGCTCAAGGACAAGCTCGGCACCCGCTCGGTCGCCTCCGCCGAGGTGGAGTTCACCGGCGCCGAGGCGTTCCTGCTGGCGGGCTCAGGATCAGGCTCGGGGCTCGGCACGATGATGAAGCTCACCAACGCCTCACGGCTCGGCGTCGCCATGATGGGCGCCGGCGTCGCCCGCCGCGCCCTCGTCGAGTCGATCTGCTACGCCTCCGCCCGCGAGGCCTTCGGCCGCCGCCTCATCGACCAGCCGCTCATGCGGCGCAAGCTCGCCGAGCTCATCGTCGAGGTCGAGGCGGCGCAGGCGCTGGTCTTCGACGGCCACCTCGGCCCGCGGCTGCGCCTGGCGCCCGCCCTCGTCAAGCTGCGCGCCGCCCGGCTCGGCGTCACCGCGGCCGGCGACGCCATCGAGATCCACGGCGGCAACGGCTACATCGAGCAGTGGCCGGTCGCCCGCCTCCTGCGCGACGCCCAGGTCAACCCGATCTGGGAGGGCGGCGACAACATCCTGTGCCTCGACGTACGGCGGGCGATGCTGCGCGAGAACGCGCACGAGCCCTTCCTCGACCGCCTGACCGCCGCCGCCGACCAGGCCCCGTCCGGCGACTCCGCGACCGTCGACCTGGTCCGCGGGCGCATCGACGACCTCCGCAAGGCGATCACCGTGTGGTCCTCGCTCGACCCGGTGGTGGCCGAGGCCCGGCTGTTCCCGCTGGCCCAGCTCATGGCGGACGTCTACGCGGCCGCCCTGCTGCTGGAGCAGGCGGGCTGGGAGCAGCGCGCGGGCTTCGGCGACCGCAAGGCCCTGGTGGCCCGGCTCCACGCCGAGGCGCACCTCGCGGACCAGGGTCCGCTGCGCGGCATCGACCGCCCGGCGGAGGAGCTGGAGCGCTTCGACGAGCTCGTCGCCGGGGCGCTCAAGCTCTGATCCCGTCAGGCGGTCACCAGGCACCCATCGCGCCACGGCCGCCGACGTCCGGGGAGGAGCCCGATCCCGACGTCCACCGGAGGACCGGATGACCGTGCGAACCGAGCGGGAAGGCCCCGTCACCACCGTGGTGCTCTCCAGGCCCGAAGCCCGCAACGCCGTCGACCGCGAGACCGCCGACGCGCTGGTCGCGGCCTTCACCGCGTTCGAGGCGTCGGACGCGGCCGTCGCCGTGCTGTGGGGCGAGGGCGGCACCTTCTGCGCGGGGGCCGACCTCAAACGCCTCGACAACCATGTCGGGGAGGAGGGTGACGGCCCCATGGGTCCCACCAGGATGCGGCTGAGCAAGCCCGTCATCGCCGCCGTCGCCGGCCACGCGGTCGCCGGCGGCCTCGAGCTCGCCCTCTGGTGCGACCTGCGCGTGGCCGAGCAGGACGCGGTGTTCGGCGTCTTCTGCCGGCGCTGGGGCGTCCCGCTCATCGACGGTGGCACGGTACGGCTGCCGCGCCTGATCGGTCTCTCCCACGCCATGGACCTGATCCTCACCGGCCGTCCCGTAGCGGCCGAGGAGGCGCTGCGCATGGGGCTGGCCAACAGGGTCGTCCCCGCCGGGCAGTCACGCCAGGCCGCCGAGCGCCTGGCCCACGACCTGGCCCGCTTCCCCCAGACCTGCCTGCGCGGCGACCGCATGTCGGCGCTGGAGCAGGCGGCGCTGCCCGAGGAGGAGGCGATGCGCAACGAACTCCGCCACGGCATCGCCGCCCTGGGCGAGGCGGCCGACGGCGCCGCCCGGTTCGCCGCGGGAGCGGGCCGCCACGGCGACTTCTCCACCCCTGACCACCCGGCCCCGCCCCTTCGGGAGGACCGCCCGCCGAGGTCCTGGTGACCATGATCCCGGGCCTGGGCTTGACCGGCCGGGCCTCCTCCCGGCGCGGCGTGCGCGCGCCGGGATCTTGTCGGTGCGCTCACGTATGGTGAGACCATGCCGGACATCGACGGTGTGACGATCACCAGCCCGGACAAGGTGGTCTTCCCGCAGGGCGGGCGGACCAAGCTCGACCTGGTCCGCTACTACCAGGCGGTCGCCGAGGGCGCCCTGCGCGGCGTCTCGGGGCGGCCGATGATCCTCAAACGGTTCGTGCACGGCATCGAGCAGGAGGCGTTCTTCCAGAAGCGCGCCCCGGCCAAGCGCCCGCCCTGGATCGAGGTCGCCGAGCTGCGCTACCGGTCGGGGCGGAGCGCCGAGGAGGTCGTCGTCACCGACGCCCGCCAGCTGCTGTGGGTGGTCAACCTGGGCTGCGTCGACCTCAACCCGCACCCCGTGCGGGCCGCCGACCTCGCCCATCCCGACGAGCTGCGCATCGACCTCGACCCGGTGCCGGGCGTGCCGTGGGGCCAGGTGCTGGAGACGGCGCAGGTGGCGCGCGAGGTGCTCGCCGACCACGGGCTGGTGGCGTGGCCGAAGGCGTCCGGTTCACGCGGCTTCCATGTCTATGCCCGCATCACCCCCGACTGGAGCTTCTCGCAGGTACGGCAGGCGGCCGAGGCCGTCGCCCGCGAGGTGGAGCGAAGGGCGCCCGATCTGGCGACCAGCCGGTGGTGGAAGGAGGAGCGGCAGGGCGTCTTCGTCGACTACAACCAGAACGCCTACGACCGCACCGTGGCCTCCGCCTACTCCGTCAGGCCGGTGCAGGACGCCCGCGTGTCCACGCCGCTGGCGTGGGACGAGGTGCCGGGGTGCCGCCCGGAGGAGTTCACGATCGACACGGTGCCCAAGCGGTTCGCCGCGCTCGGCGACCCGTGGGAGGACATGGACCTGCACGCCGGCTCGCTCACCCCGCTGCTGGAGCTGGCCGAGGCGCAGGGCCCGCCGCCCGAGCGCACCGAGCTGCCGCTGATCGAGATCGCCAGGGCCCAGCACAAGGACGAGGCACTGGCGGGCCTCGAGGCGTGGAAGGCCCGCCATCCCGACGTGGTGGGGTTCCTCGAGCCGGCCGATGTGCTGGTGGACGGGATGCGCGGGCGCAGCAGCGTGTGGTACCGGATCAGGGTCAACCTGCAGCACGTGCCGGAGGGCCTGCGCCCCGAGCAGGAGCCGCTGGAGGTCGACTACAACCCCTGGCCCGCCGACTGGCGCCCACCCGAGCCCTGACTCCAGGCCCGCCGGCGCCCCGACCGCTACCGGCGACCTCCCGTGCCCGCACCCTGCGATCCCGGGTGCCCGCGGCCTATCCGCCCCGCAGGACGGGCCGCCGGGGTCAGCGGCCGTCCTCCAGGATGCGCTCGAGCTCGGCGATCACCGAGGTGACGGGCGTGCACGCCGGCAGGCGGGGCGTGGCGAAGTAGCCGGGTTTGTGCGCTCGCAGGAGCGCCTCGCCGTCCAGCTGCCAGGTGAAGCCGTGCCGTCCGAGCAGCCTGGCGAACACCTCCCCGGCCGGCCGGGGGTCGCGCGCCGCCAGGCGCCTGATCGGCACGGGGGAGACCGCGTCGCCCCGCAGGTACCGGCTGACGGCGTCGCGGTAGCGGCTCCTGGTGACCAGGGACGGGTCGGCGAAGGCCGCCTCGACCGCGGCGAAGTCGGTGTAGTAGCCCAGCCCGTCGCGTTCGTCGAAGATGAGGGCGACGCTCTCCTCCTCGGCGAGATGGCCGGGGAACTCCAGCGAGGCGAACTCGCCCATCCGCTCGGCCACCTCGGCGCCGCGCATGACGACCAGGTCGGAGCCGAAGTGCTCGACGAACTGCCGCCGCTGTGCCGCCTGGATCTGCCACGCCTCGGCCAGCAGGGCCGGGTTGCGGAACACCCGTGCCGGATGGCGCAGCGCGGCCTCGGCCGCCGCGCGCACCAGCAGCGGCCGTGCCTCGCTCGTGTGGACGGCGGGGGTGGCGCTGATCAGCCAGGCGTCGAGGGTGACGGGGATGAGCCGTCCCACCAGGAACATCCCGGGGTCGAGCACGTCGAAGGCGCCCTCACCCAGATCGGAGTGGGCGGTGTAGGTCAGCTCGTCGATCAGGTTGAACAGGATGATCGCCGGGCCCGCGACGGTGCGGACCTCGAAGACGCCCTCCACCACGTCCTTCCAGCCGAGCACCATGGCGCGCTCGGCCTCGGGGAGCTCGGGACGTTCGGCCACGAACCTGTCGATCAGCAGGTCGCCTCCCGGAAGGCGGTACTCCAGCGCGAAGTGGTCGAGCGCGAGCGCCGAGGTCGCCTCGTCGGTGACCACCCCGTCGGGGAAGAAACGGCCGTACACCAGGCCGAGCTCCCGGGTGAACCGCCCTGACACCGCGAACTCCAGCAGCTCCGGCTTGAGCTCCGCGGCACGCGCGAGTAGATCCATGGGGCGACCTTAGCCGCGGGCGTTCCCGGCTTGCGGTGATTTTCGGTAACCGGGCAGGGACATTCTGTCACTCGGGCGGCTGTCCGATGTCCTCGTTCCACACCTCGGGCCAGCGCTCGACGAAGGCCGCCATCAGCGCCCGGCACTCGGCCGAGTCGACCACCACGACCTCGACCCCGTGGGCGATCAGGAGGTCCTCCCTGCCCATGAAGGTGCGGTTCTCGCCGATCACCACGCGCGGGATCTCGTAGAGCAGGATCGCCCCGGTGCACATCGCGCACGGCGACAGCGTCGTGTACATGGTCGAGCGCCGGTAGACGTGGGCGCTCCGTCGTCCGGCCCGCTCCAGCGCGTCCGTCTCGCCGTGGCGGATCACGCTGCCCTCCTGCACCCTGCGGTTACGGCCGGCGCCGAGCACCTCGCCGTCGGCCACCAGCACCGCCCCGACGGGCACCCCGCCCTCGGCCAGCCCCGTGCGGGCCTGCTCGACGGCGATCTCCAGGAAGTCCATGGGCCCACCCTAGGCCGCTGCAACCGGGGTGCAAGGACCGCACCCTACCGTCGGGGCATGTCAAGTCGATGGCTGCTCGGAGTGGCCGCCGCCGCGGCGGCCACCCTCACGCTCCCCACCGCCGCCACGGCGGCCACCACCCGCACCCTCCCCTCGGCCACCTTCTCCCCGGCCGCCCTCTCCTCAGCCACTCTCTCCTCCGCCGCGGTAGCACAGGCCGCCGCCCGCCCTGCCACCCCGCGTGCCACCCCGCGTGCCACCCCCGGGCCCGCCACGCCGGCGAGCACGCCCGCCCCCGCCGCGGCCGCGAACGCCCCCACCGTCGAGACGCCGGCCCTCGCCGCCGCTCCCCAGCCCGCGACCACGGCCAACCGGCTGTTCCGCGCCTGGTTGCGCGACGACAGGACCGCCGCCGCCAAGGTCGCCACGCCCGCCGCCGTCACGACGCTGTTCGCCTACCCCTTCCGCGCGCCCGATGGCTTGGCCGGCTGTGCGGGCGGCGCCTGCGCGTTCAGGCACACCAGCGTGCGGGTGCCGGGCGAGCTCAACGGCATCCTGATGATCGTCTCCGGCGGCAAGGTGACGCGCGTGTACGAGTCGCGCCACTACTCCAAGGAGAAGGCGGCCACGCATCTGATGGACGCCTGGCGCAAGGGCGACCGCAGGCAGGGCGCCGAGGTCGCCGCCACACCGGCGCTGAAGACGCTGTTCAAGGTCGCCTGGGACCCCCACGGCGTGCCGTACACCTTCCAGGGGTGCGAGAAGAAGACCTGCGCCTGGTCGTACGAGGGCGGCGCGCTGCTGATGCACGTCGCCGGCTCCAAGGCCCGCGGGTACGAGGTCTCGTCGATCAGTTACATCGCCGACTGACCGACCCACCTGTCGGCCCATGCCATCAGCGGCCGCATGGCCTCGACCAGCGCCGCGCCGCTCTCGGTGAGCGAGTAGCGGATCTGTACCGGCGTGGTCGGCCGCACCTCGCGCGCCACCACGCCCGACGACTCCAGCTCGCGCAGCCGCTGCGCGAGCAGGCGTTCCGACAGGCCGGGGACCGCGTCGCGCAGCTCGCCGTACCGCGTCGCGCCCCTGGCCAGCGCGAGCAGGATGACGCCGTTCCACCTGCGGCCCACCAGCTCGATCGCGGTCTGGAAGTGCGGGCAGTGCCGCATGAGCGCCTCGGGAGAGGACATCACTTACCTTCCGTAAGCCGGTTATGTAATGTAAGACCTATGACGGATTTTAGGCATGACCTGTGGTTCGGTGCCTTCCTTACCCCCGCCGCCAAGGACGCGCACCCGCTGACGCGCCAGGCCATGCTCGCCGAGGACGCCGGGCTGGACATCATCGGCGTGCAGGATCATCCCTACCAGCCTTCCTTCCTCGACACGTGGACGTTGCTGTCGGTGCTGGCGGCGCGCACCCAGCACATCAGGTTCTTCCCCGACGTGGCCAACCTGCCGCTGCGTCCGCCGGCCGTCCTGGCCCGGGCCGCGGCCAGCCTCGACATCCTGAGCGGCGGCAGGGTGGAGCTCGGTGTCGGCTCAGGCGCCTTCTGGGACGGCGTCGCCGCGATGGGCGGGCCCCGCCGCACCCCGGCCGAGGCCGTCGCCGCCCTCGAGGAGGCCATCGAGGTGATGCGCGCGCTGTGGACGCCCGGCGGCCCCGCCAGCTTCGACGGCGCGCACTACCGGCTGGACGGCGCCGCGCCGGGGCCGTTCCCGCCGCACCGCATCGGCGTGTGGGTCGGCGCCTACCGGCGGCGCATGCTGGAGCTGACCGGGCGCACCGCCGACGGCTGGGTGCCGTCCTCCGCCTACGCCCCGCCGGCCGAGCTGGCCGCGATGAGCGCGATCGTCGACCGCGCGGCGGCGGACGCGGGCCGCGATCCCGCCCTGATCCGCCGCGTCTACAACATCAACGGCCGCTTCTCGCGGCTGCCCGGCACCGGCTTCCTCGACGGACCGCCCGCGCTGTGGGCCGAGCAGCTCACCGAGCTCGTCCACCGGTACGGCATGAGCGTCTTCGTCCTCGCCCCCGCCGACGAGCGCGACCTCAAGATCTTCGCCGAGGAGGTCGCGCCCGCCGTGAGGCAGGCCGTCGGCCGCGAGCAGCAGCGAACCGCCGAGCCGAAGCCGTCTCCCGGCCCGCTCGACGACTCGACCAGGCCCAGGCTGCCCAAGCGCGACCTGGCCGAGCTCTCGCCCGCCCAGCGCCGGCGCGGCCTGCACCTGGTCAAGGTGCACGACGACCTGCGCGACGAGCTGGCCGGGATCCGCGAGGCGCTGGAGCAGGTCGCCGAGGGCAGGGGCGAGGTCGCCGCGCTCCGGTCGATGATCAACCAGCTCACGATGCGGCAGAACTACTGGACGCTCGGCAGCTTCTGCGCCTCCTACTGCCGGATCGTCACCACCCACCACACCATCGAGGACGAGCACCTGTTCCCCACGCTGCGGTCCGCGCAGGCCTCGCTGGCACCGGTCATCGACCGGCTCCAGGAGGAGCACGAGGTCATCGCCGGCCTGCTGACCCGCCTCGACGACGCGCTGGTCGCCATGGTGCAGGACGGCGACGCCATCGACGGCGTCCGTGACCGGCTCGACGAACTGGCCGCGGCCCTGCTGTCGCACCTGGAGTACGAGGAGCAGGAACTCGTGGAGCCCATCGCCCGGCTCGACCTGGACCTGTGATCCCGACCCCCGCCGGCTTCATCGCCCGGCTCGGCCTGGACCTGGACCTCCACCTGTGACCTCCACCTGCGCGATCGCCACCCCGCACGACATCCTGCTGGCCGAGCAGGAGCGGGTCATGGGCAGGCGCAGGCCAGGCTGAAGGGGGAGCCGCTGGAGCGGTTCACCCGACCCGAGGGCGGCGGCTTCTTCTTCGCGCTACCCGGTCTGACCGGCGGTGATGACTACCTGGGGCAGCGGCTGGTCGAGAGCTGATCGAATGCCGGTCACTCCGTTAGCTGCCCGGCGCCTTCGCCGGGCCGTTCGTCAATCATGAGCCACATGATGGCTATGACGAGACGAGGCTTACTCGGCGCCGCTCCCCTCGCGGCGGTGGCGGGAGCGGGAGCCGGCGGCTACACCGCCGGCCAGGGGTGCGCTCCCGTGACGCCGGCGGTGAGCGTCTACCCCGACGATCCGCGCTACCAGGAGCTGACCGTCGGCTACAACCAGCGGTGGGTCGGCTCGCCCGACTACGTCCGCCTGGTCAGCTCCACCGACCAGGTCGTCCGCGCCGTCCAGGAGGCGGTCGACAGGGGTAAGCGGCTGTCGGTGGTCTCCGGCGGCCACTGCCTGGCCCCGTTCGTGTTCAACTCCGATGTCGACGTGGTCATCGACCTGTCGGGGCTCAACGGCGTGGCCTTCGACCCGCGCCGCCAGGCGTTCGCCGTCGAGGGCGGTGCCCGGCTGGCGAACGTCTACGAGACGCTGTTCAAGAAGTGGGGCGTGACGGTCCCTGGCGGCATGTGCCCCACGGTCGGCATCGGCGGCCACACCACCGGCGGCGGCTACGGCTTCCTGTCCAGGCAGTTCGGCGCGGTGATCGACCACCTGGAGGCGGTCGAGGTCGTCGTGGTCGACCGCTCGGGCACCGCCCGCGCGGTGGTGGCCGGGCGCGATCCCGCCGACCCGCACCACGACCTGTGGTGGGCCAGCGCGGGCGGTGGCGGCGGCAACTTCGGCGTCGTCACCCGCTTCTGGTTCCGCACGCCGGGCACGAGCGGCACCGATCCCGGCAGGCTGCTGGTCAGGCCACCCAAGGACGTGCTGCTCAGCGCGGTCGGCATCCCGTGGAGCGCGCTCGACGAGGCGAAGTTCACCCGCCTGGTCGCCAACTGGGGCGCCTGGTACGAGCAGCACGCCGCGCCCACCTCGCCCGCCAGGGTGCTGTCCGGCGTCGCCTCGCTCGCGCACCGCTCGGCCCAGAACGTCTTCCTGCTCACCCAGGTCGACGCCACCGCGCCGGGCGCGCGGCCCAAGAACTTCCCCGTGGACGTCGCGCTCGTCGCCGACCCCAAGGCCACGCTCGCCGCGCTGGCCGAGCGGCTCGGTCCCGGCCGGCCGGTCGAGAGGCGGGCCGCCGAGCCGTACGGGGACACCATGATGGACCTGTTCGCCGCCGAGCTGGCCCGGCGCGCGCCCGAGGGCCTCGTCGTCTTCGACGAGGCGCTGACCTCCTCTCCCGCTCTGGTCAGGCACCTGCCGCCGCGCCTGCCCGGCAGCTACTTCCTCACCAGGGGAGGCTCGCTCGGCGTCGGCATCCCCGGCGCGATCGGGATCAAGCTGGCCAGGCCCGAGGCCGAGGTCGTCGCCTTCACGGGGGACGGCGGCAGCATGTACACCATCCAGGCGCTGTGGACCGCCGTCCGGTACGGCGTCGCGGCCCGCTTCGTCATCTGCGACAACCGCCGCTACCAGCTGCTCGACGACAACCTCGAGCAGTACTGGCGCGAGCGCGGTGTCGCCTCGCACCCCCACCCCGAGGGTTTCGACCTGTCCCACCCCGAGATCGACTTCGTCAGGCTGGCCAAAGGTCTCGGAGTTCCGGCCGTCAAGGTCGCCAAGCCGGCCCAGGTGGAGCCGGCCGTCGCCCGGATGCTCGCCGAGCCGGGCCCGTTCCTCGTCGATCTCGTGACGACCTGAGAGGTGCACCGTGAGTGAGAAGCGACTGGCAGGACGCACGGTCGCGATCCTGATGGAGAGCGACTACGTCGAGCCCGAGCTGCACTACTACCAGCGCCGCTTCACCGAGGAGGGGGCGCGGGTGGAGTTCCTCACCCGCCTGTGGGGCCAGGACTCGATCACCTTCCGCGGGCACGAGTACCAGCTGCCGTTCACCGTGACGGGCGACCTGGAGCGCGCCGACCTGGACGCGATCGACGTGCTGATCGTGCCGTCCGGCATGGTGTCGGACCGGCTGCGCTACAGCGAGGACGTGCACGAGCTCGCCCCCGCCGTGAAGCTGCTGCGCGCCGCGTTCGCCGACCCGGGCGTCGTCAAAGGAGTCATCTGCCACGGCCTGTGGCTGGCCGCGCCGATCCCCGAGGTCGTCAGGGACCGCAGGGTGACCTGCCACAACAACCTGGTCGGCGACGTGCGCAACATGGGCGCCGTCTACACCGACCAGGACATCGTGGTCGACCGCGACCTCGTCACCGCCCGCACCGCCGACCACTGCCACGAGTTCGCCCGCATGATCATCGACCTGGTGGCCGCGGACAAGCCGGCGCAGACCGGCTACCGTCCCGACTTCACCTTCTCCGACCTGGTCGCCGGCTACGTCACCGACTTCGAGGCGGGCGTGATCGGTCTCAGGACCAACGACGGCCGGCGGGTCAAGGTGCGCCTGACGCCCACCACGACCGCGCAGTACCTGCGCAACCTGGCCGAGCCGTACCTGGACGCGTCGGGCCACCTGGACCAGCTGCTCACCCCGGGCGGCTACCTGTTCGCCCACGGGATCTTCTATCCCGAGCACGGCTCCTACACCGTGGAGGCCAAGGCGCTGACCTTCCTCGGCAAGGCCTCCGGCGACTACACCTTCGAGCAGCCGGACTGGTGGGTCAGGCAGATCCGCGAGCTCGGCAGGTTCTACCGCCGGGCCCAGTTCGGCGACCACGGCCCGATCGACTACGCCTCCTACCGCACCATGCTGCGGCTCGGCGGCGACAAGGTCGACCACCACGTGCAGGAGACCGACACGATCTCGCGGATGATCTACGGCATGTCCTCCGCCTACATGCTCACGGGCGAGGAGGACTTCCTGGAGGTCGCCGAGCACGGCGCCGCCTACCTGCGCGAGCACATGCGCTTCGTGGACCGCGACGAGGACGTCGTCTACTGGTACCACGGCATCGACCTGCGCGACGGCGGCGAGCGCAAGCTGTTCACCTCCGAGTTCGGCGACGACTACGACGCCATCCCGATGTACGAGCAGATCTACGCGCTGGCCGGCCCCACCCAGCTGTACCGCCTGACCGGCGACCCGCGGATCGCCGCCGACATCGAGGGCACGCTGCGGCTGTTCACCAAGTTCTTCCACGACCCCGACAAGGGCGGCTACTACTCCCACATCGACCCGATCCTGCTCAGCCCCCACCACGAGTCGCTGGGTCCCAACCGGTCGAGGAAGAACTGGAACTCCGTCGGCGACCACGCGCCCGCCTACCTGATCAACCTCTACCTCGCCACCGGCGACGAGCGGCACGCCGCCATGCTGGAGGAGACCTTCGACCTGATCGTCGAGCACATGCCGAGGAAGGACAGCCCCTACGTCCAGGAGCGCTTCCACGCCGACTGGTCGCCCGACACCACCTGGCACTGGCAGCAGAACAGGGCGGTCGTCGGCCACAACCTCAAGATCGCCTGGAACCTCATGCGGATGATGTCGATCCGGCCGAAGGAGCGCTACCAGCGGCTGGCCACCGGCATCGGCCAGAAGATGCCGGCCTACGGCAGCGACCCGCAGCGCGGCGGCTGGTACGACGTCGTCGAGCGCACGCTCGCGCCCGGCCATTGCATCCACCGCTTCACCTGGCACGACCGCAAGGCCTGGTGGCAGCAGGAGCAGGCGATCCTCGCCTACCAGATCCTGGCCGGCCGCACCGGCGAGGCCGAGTTCCTGCGCAGGGCCAGGGAGTCGGCGGCCTTCTACAACGCCTTCTTCCTCGACCACGACGAAGGCGGCGTCTACTTCAACGTGCTCGCCGACGGGCACCCGTACCTGCTCGGCACCGAGCGGTTCAAGGGCAGCCACTCGATGAGCATGTGCCACGCGGCCGAGCTGTGCTTCCTGGCGACCGTCTACCAGCGGCTGCTGCTCGACCGGCAGCCGCTCACGCTGTGGTTCAAGCCCCGGCCCGACGGGTTCACCGACCGGGTGCTGCGGGTGGCCCCCGACGCCCTGCCGCCCGGCAGCGTCAGGCTCGAGTGGGTCGAGGTGGACGGCGTGCCGTACCAGCTGTTCGACGCCGCCGCGATGACCGTGAAGTTGCCCGACACCTCGGCGCCCGTGACGGTGCGCGCGCACCTGGCGCCGGTCGAGGAGTAGAGATGGACGTTCGCAAGCACCTCAGGGGCGAGGTCACCGTCATCACCATGGACGGCACGCTCGACAGCGCGACGGCGCCCCGGGTCCAGCAGGACATCGAGGCGCTCTTCCCCGACTCCGGCCTGGTCGTGCTCGACATGAGCAGCACCACCTACATGTCCAGCGCCGGGCTGCGCGTGCTGCTGCTGATCTACCGGCGCGCGCAGGGCAGCGCGGCCAGGCTGGCGCTGACCGGGCTGCCGCCCGACGTCCGGGCGGTTATGGACGCGACCGGATTCCTCGGCTTCTTCACCGTGGTCGAATCGGTCGAGGAGGCGCTGGCGGTATGAGGGCGCTGGAGCCGATCGACGCCTACCCCACCCACCGGATCGCCGGCTTCCCCGTGCGCGCGGGACGGTCGCTGCCCTTCGGCGCCACCCGGGTGCCGGGCGGCGTCAACTTCTCCGTCTACTCCAACCACGCCACGTCGATGTCGCTGGTGCTCTACAAGGCGGGCGCGGCCGAGCCGATGGCCGAGCTGCCCTTCCCCGAGGCGTTCAGGATCGGCGGCGTCCACTCGATGACCGTCTTCGACCTCGACCTCGAGGAGATCGAGTACGGCTACCGCGCCGACGGCCCCCGCGAACCGCACCGGGGCCACCGCTTCGACCCCACCCAGGTCCTCGCCGACCCCTACGCCAGGATGAGCACCGGCATCGGCCCCTACCGGCACAGGTCGCGCGTCGCGCTCGACGACTTCGACTGGGAGGGCGACCGCTCGCCCCGGCTGCCGCACGAGGACCTGGTGATCTACGAGCTGCACGTGCGCGGTTTCACCATGCACCCCTCGTCGGGCGTCTCGGCGCCCGGCACGTACGCCGGCCTGGTGGAGAAGATCCCCTACCTGCGCGAGCTGGGCGTCAACTGCGTCGAGCTGATGCCGGTCTTCGAGTTCGACGAGAGCGACAACATCTTCACCGGCGTCGCCTCCGTCCTTGTCGCGGTCGGCGGGCGGCTGCCGCGCCGGGTCCGCGAACCGCTGCTCGACCTGTGCGCGCCGCTGGCCGTCCTCACGGTGGCCGCGATCTGGCTCGGCGTGTCGTCGGCGGGCTTCGCGCTGCTGGACGCCACGCCGCTGCGGGAGGCCGAGTGGGCCTCCCACGGCCTGCTGCTCGCCGCCGTGACCGCCTACCTGCTCCGCTTCCTGCACGCCTACGGCAGGCGCGAGCGCCTCGTGGCCAGGCTGGCGGCCAGCGTGTGCAACCCGCGCGACGCCGACGCGCTGCTGGCCGCCTACCTCAGGACCGGTTCCCGTGACCACCTCGACGGCCTGTTCGCCGAATGGACGGGCTGGATGACCGAGGTGGAGAGCACCCACATCGCCCATCCCACCCTGACCTTCCGTCGGCCCGCCGGCGACCTGGACTGGCTGAAGGCCGCGGTCATCGTGCTCGACGTGGCCGCGCTCACCGAGGCGCTGGCTCCCAGCTGGGCCCCCGCCCACACCCGCGCCCTGCTCGACACCGGAACCCGCTGCATGCAGCGCCTGGCCGCCGAGCTGTGCATCAGGCTGCCGACCGTGCCCGTCAGCCTGCAGGGCCGCGAGGAGAGCAACTTCTCCGACACCCTGCGCGTCGCCCACGACGCCGGCCTGCCCGCCGAGCGCGACGCGCAGGCCGCGTGGGTCGTCTTCCAGCACCGGCGCACGGGGTACGCGCCGCACGCCTACGCCATCGAGGCGCGCCTGCACTACGAGCTGGACTGATCGGGCTCCTTCCACGTCCACAGCGGGACGTCACGCAGGGGGTGGAGCTCGTCGTCGGTGGCGGCGCGGGAGTTCTGCTGCGCGACGCGCGAGCCGAACTCCAGGTGCTCGCGCACCGCCTCGCGGAACGGCTCGTCGGCCGGCAGGCCCGCCTCGTCGAAGGACTCCATGTACAGCGCCACGAAACGCTCGCGCTGCTCGTCGGTGATGTCGAGGTGGCGGTGCACCTGGATGAGATGGTCGAAGCCGAGCTCGCGGGTGAAGCGGTCGGGCCCGCCGAAGGACTCGGCCGTGAACCAGGTCAGGTGATCGACGTGGGTGGCGCGACGCTCTCGGAACAGCTGCTTGAGCAGGGGATCCTCGAGGACCTTCGCGTAGAAGATCTCCTCGAGCCTGTGCAGCGCCTCGTCGCCGCCTGCGTGCGAGTACAGACTGGTCATGCACCCACCTTCATGGCCACCCGGGAGGATGTCCAGCGCTTTCGCCTGTCGAGGAAACGCGTCGAGCTGCGTTAAGTCAGCCTGTCCGCCGCGCGCGAGCCGTCCTTACGTTGGTCCTCCGGATCGCAGGCGGAGGAGGAGACCGTGCGCGCAGCCGTGGTCACACAACTGAACTCACCATGGGAATTCCAGGACCTGCCCGACCCCGTGGCGGGGCCTGGCCAGGTCGTCGTCCGCATCCACGCATGCGGCATGTGCTTCAGCGACGTCCTCGTCCACCGCGGGCACTGGCCCGTCCAGCTGCCCATCGTGCCGGGCCACGAGCCGGTCGGCGAGGTCGTCGAGCTCGGCCCGGGCGTCACGACGCTGCGCGTGGGCGACAGGGTGGGCGTCTCGTGGATGCAGCGCGGCGAGGGCCGCTGCGTCCACTGCCAGAGCGGCCGGCCGGTGCGCTGCGAGCACACCCAGACCTGGATGGACCTCGGCGGCGGCTACGCCGACCTGATGCCGGCCTGGGAGAGCGGCTGCACGCTGCTGCCCGACGGCCTGTCCTACAGCGACGCGGCGGTCGCCTTCTGCGCCGGGTTCACCTCGATGAGCGGCCTGCGCAACGCCGACCCCCGCCCGGGCGAGCGCGTCTGCGTGCTCGGCGTCGGCGGCCTCGGGCACATGGCCGTCCAGCTGGCCGCCGCCATCGGCCTGGAGACCGTCGTGCTCACCACGTCGCCCGACAAGGCCGACTACGCCAAGGAGCTCGGCGCCACCGAGGGCATCGTCGTCGACGGCGACCGCGGCGCGGCGCTGACCGCCGCCGGTGGCGCCGACATCATCCTGGCCACCACCACCTCGGCCGACCAGGTCGCCCAGGTGCTGTCCGGCCTGCGGTACGGCGGGCGCCTGGTCACGATGGGCGTCACGGGGCCGCTGCGGATCGAGGACATGATGACGCTGCTGTTCAAGCAGTGCTCCATCAAGGGCAGCACCCACAACAACCGGTCGGACCTGGTCGAGGTGCTCGACCTGATGGCGCGCGGCAAGGTCACCCCGCGCGTGGAGAGGTACCCGATGGGTGAGATCAACGAGGTGCTCAAACGCGTCGAGGCGGGCCAGGTGCGCTACCGCGCCGTGCTGGAGCACGACTGACATGTCCGAGCCCAGCATCGTGGTGGCCAACAGGGAACATCTGTGGTGGCTGCTCATCGAGGCCGCTCAGCTGGAGCACATGATCATGTGCCAGTACCTGTACGCGGAGTTCAGCCTGAAGGACGCCGGCGAGCTCACCGCCGTGCAGGCCGAGGCGGTCGGCAGGTGGCGCGCGACGCTGCGCGGCATCGCGGTCGAGGAGATGCTGCACCTGGCCCTGGTCGCCAACCTGACGGCGGCCATCGGGGCGGCGCCCACCTTCGGCAGGCCGAACTTCCCCCAGCGCTCCGGCTACTTCCCGGCGGGCTTCCAGCTCGACCTGCTGCCCTTCGGCGAGCAGGCGCTGCGGCACTTCCTCTACCTCGGACGCCCCGAGGGGATGGAGCTGGAGGACGCCCACGAGTTCGTGCCGGCCGCGCCCGGCCGCACCACGCTCGCGCCCGAGGAGCTCATGCCGCGCGGACAGGAGTACACCACCATCGGGCACCTGTACCGCGGTCTCGAGGAGGGACTGCGCGCCCTCTGCGACGACCTCGGCGAGCAGGCCGTCTTCGTCGGCTCGCCGCGGGCGCAGGCCACGCCCGAGCTGTTCCGGTGGCCGCAGCTGGTCGCCGTCACCGACCTGAAGTCGGCGCTCGCCGCGATCGAGACGATCATCGAGCAGGGCGAGGGCTCGCGTGGCGACTGGCGCGAGGCCCACTACGGCCGCTTCCTGGCCATCTGGCAGGAGTATCGCGACCTGCGCGCGGCCGACCCCGCGTTCGAGCCGGCCAGGCCCGTGGTGCCCGGGTACCTGCGCCAGCCGTACGACATCGCGGGGCCCGTGCCGCTGCTCACCGACCCCGGCGCGCGCGGCCTGGCCGAGCTCGCGGTCGTCGCCTACGAGCTGGTCCTGCACGTCCTCACGCGCTTCTTCACCCACACCGACGAGAGCGACGAGCAGCTCGGGCTGCTGGTGGGCACGGCGATCGGGCTGATGGCCGACGTCCTGAGGCCGCTGGCGTCCGCGATGACGAGGCTGCCCTCCGGCCACGAGGGGCGCACGGCGGGCTTCGCCTTCGAGATGTACTACGCGATGACCAACACCGTGCCGTGGCGCGAGCCCTCGTGGGCGCTGCTGCACGAGAGGACGCGGGTGCTGGTCGAGCGCTGCGCCGAGGTCGAGCGCGCCGGCGGCGCACCGGCCGAGGTGGCGGCCGAGGTGGCGGCCGCGGGCCGCCGGGCCGCCGAGTACGCCGAACGGCTGGCCGCGCACGTGCCGGCACGCCTGCGGCCGACCTCACGAACTACGTGAGGGACTTGCCCAGGTATGACCCGGTTCGTTGACCCCCCGCGCGTGCCCGTCGAAGCATTTCCGCAGGAGGCAGTATGACGACCAGCGCCACGACCACCAGCGCCGACATCACACCCGAGATCCTCGACGGACGGTGGCGCAGCCCGTTCGCCGCCGAGGTCTTCCCCGGGATCTACGGCATCGACGACTTCTGGCTGCGCAGCCCCTTCTGGGCCATCCATTTCAACTCCTACAAGGACCCCGGCTGCCGGGAACGGCTCTTCGAGCTGATCATCACCGGCTTCTTCGACGTGCTCGGCCCGAGCACGGTGACCGCGGGCGCCAGGGAGGTCGACTTCTCCCGCACCAAGACCTGCCTGCGGCTGTTCGACGACGGCCTCATCGCCGCCGCCGAGGAGGTGAAGGCCGGCAGCGGCCACTGGGAGAAGGGCCAGTGGCAGGACGTCTCGATCGGCGGCTGCCCGCCGATCGACCTGCCGGGCGTCGACGAGTGCCCGCTGGAGTACGACCTGCTGGGCATCGACGGCGACCGCCTCTACTTCGGGCAGCGCCACCACGACGAGGCAGGCTCGATCTGGACGCGCCGCTCACCCGGCCTGCTCGACTACTACGTCGTACGCGTGACGGGCGAACCACCACAGGTCGGGCACGGCGCCGCATGGGGACCCGCGGAGTGGTTCCGCCTGACCAGCTCCTACCCGACCAGAAGTGGAGACACGCTGTGACCACCACCCAGGCGGCGGTCGTCGAAGGGCCGGGAGCGCCCTTCACGCTGCGCGAGGTCGACCTCGACGACCCCCGGCACGGCGAGGTCCTCGTCCGGATGAAGGCGGCGGGCATCTGCCACACCGACCTCACCGTCGCCGCCGGGCTCATCCCGTTCCCGCTGCCGGGCGTGCTCGGCCACGAGGGCGCGGGCGTGGTCGAGGAGGTGGGGCCCGGCGTGACCAAGGTGCGCCCCGGCGACCACGTCGTGCTCACCTTCACCTCCTGCGGCGCCTGCGCCTCCTGCCGGGTCGGCCACCCCGCCTACTGCACCACCTGGATCCCGCAGAACCTGATCGGCGGCAAGCGCGCCGACGGCAGCTCTCCCATCAGCAGGGACGGCACGCAGCTCGGCGGCCGCTTCTTCGGCCAGTCCTCGTTCGCCGAGCTGGCGATCGCCGACCAGCGCAGCGTCGTCAAGGTCGGCGACGATCTGCCCTTCGAACTGCTGGCCCCGCTCGGCTGCAGCGTCCAGACCGGCACGGGCGCGGTCTGGAACACGCTCAGGCCCGAGCCGGGCTCCTCGATCGCGGTCATCGGCACCGGCTCGGTCGGCCTGGCCGCCGTCATGGCCGCGGCGCTCATGCCCGTCGGTGAGATCATCGCCATCGGCCGCCGGCAGGACCAGCTCGAACTGGCCACCAAGGTCGGCGCCACCCACACCGTCGACAGCGGCCAGGCCGACATCGCCACCGCCCTGCGCGAGATCACCGCCGGAGCGGGCGTCGACTACGTCGTCGAGGCCGTCGGCAACCCCGACGTGCTGCGCGCCGGCATCGAGGCGCTGGCGCCGCGCGGCGCGGTCGCCGTCGTCGGCGCGCCGCCGTACGGGGTGGAGGTCTCCATCGACGTGCACCGCCTGCTGCCGGGCCGGCGCATCCTCGGCGTCTGCGAGGGCGACAGCGACCCCGACCGGCTCATCCCCCTGCTGGCCCGGCTGATCAGGGCAGGCCGCCTGCCGATCGAGCCGCTCGTCAAGGAGTACCGCTTCGCCGACATCCAGTCGGCCGTCGAGGACTTCAAAGCCGGCAAGAACCTCAAAACGATCCTGCGTTTCGGCTGAGAGGCAATCCCACCATGGAGACATTCGAGCTCGGTGACTTCCGGCTCACCTCGGGCGCCACCCTTCCCGCGGCCCGCCTGGCCTACCAGACCTTCGGCGAGCTCAACGCCGCCAAGGACAACGTGATCGTCTTCCCGACCTTCCTCGGCGCGCCCCCCGAGGTGCTCAACGGATGGATCGGCGAGAACCGCCCGCTCGACCCGAGCAGGTACTTCATCGTGCTGCCCGGCCACTTCGGCCTGGCCCCCTCCTCCGCGCCCAGCAACACGCCCGCGCCGTTCGCCGGGCCCGCCTTCCCCGAGGTCTCCGTCGCCGACGACGTCATCGCCCAGCGCACCCTGCTGGCCGAGCGGTTCGACGTGCACGAGGTCCGCCTGGTGCTCGGCTGGTCGATCGGGGCCATCCAGGTCTACGAGTGGGCGCTCAGGTTCGGCGACGCCGTCCGGCGCATCGCCCCCATCGCCGGCGCGCCGACCCCGCCCCCGTGGACCAAGCTGTGGCTCAGGACCGTCGTCGAGGAGCCCATCACCGCCGACCCCCACTGGAACGGCGGCGCCTACCAGGACGCGGCCGCCGTCAGCGGCGGCCTGGCCAGGGTCGCCCACGGCTCCGCGCTCACCGCGCCGCCGCGCGGCTTCTACTACGGGCACGCCGAGGTGTGGCGCACGCTCGGCTTCGACAGCGTCGACGGGTTCGTGCAGGGCTTCTGGGAGGGCTTCTGGCTGCCGCAGGACCCCAACGACGTCGTCGTCCAGGCCCGCAAGGCGCGCACGTCCTGGCCCGGCGCCGACGGCGAGACGCTGCGCGAGGTGCTCGGCCGCATCACCGCCAAGGCCACCGTCGCCGCGCTCACCGGCGACGCCCTGTTCCCGCCCGAGGAGTGCAGGCAGTACGCCGGCTGGATCCCCGGCGCGCAGTTCAGGGAGATCGACAGCGTCTACGGTCACCTGGCCACCTTCGGGCTCAGCGAGCAGGACGTGAAGGCGATCGACGACGTCATCAGGCTCGCCCTGGAAGGCTGAGGGAGGCCCGCCTTGTCACAGGCAGAGTTCGTCAGGTTCCTGCGGGCCGCCCGCGACAGCCCCGCCATGCTCGACCGCTACGCGCCCATGGACATGTCGCGGATGATGTTCCACGCGCGCGGCGACGGGTTCCGCTTCACCATCGCCGAGGCCGGCCAGGTCATCGGCAGGCTGGAGGTCGACGTCGTCGTCGGCAAGGACGGCGAGCCGTTCGACGGCTCCAGCGGCCTGTGGCGGCAGATGTGGGCCCGGCGCTACCTCGACTATCTGGTCCACGACGTCGTCTCCCGCTTCACCGACGAGGAGCTCTCATGAGCGCGGCAGGACTGGTCCGGTTCCTGAGCGGGCTGGCCGACCAGCCCGAACTGCTGGACAGTCTCAAGGACAAGCCGAAGAGCGAGGTGATCGCCGCCGCGGGCGCGGCCTTCACCGAAGAGGAGTTCAACTCCTTCGTCTGGGATCTCGAGGAACGCCTGGCCAAGTCGCGCGGCGAGGCCTTCGACGCGGAGTTCTCCCTCTGGCACCTGCTGTGGGGCCAGTACTACCTCGAGTTCCTGGTCCACGACCTCGTGCCCACCCTCGACAGGGAGCATCTGCTATGAACGGGTTGTACCTCGGGCGGGAATGGAACGTCGAGCACGACCGGCGCGCCAAGGTGAGCGACGCCGAGCTCCGCTACACGGTGCTCGGCGAGGGCGAGCCGGTGCTGTGCATCCACGGCACCAGCATCGCCGACAGCCTCATCACCCCGCTGCGCTTCCACCAGCCGCTGCTGGACGACTACCAGTTCATCAGCTACTACCGGGCCGGCTACAACGGCAGCACCCTCCACAAGGACGCCCTGAGCATCGAGGAGGGCGCCGAGCACGTCAGAGAGCTGCTCGACCACCTCGGCATCGACAAGGCGCACATCATGGCCTTCTCCTTCGGCGGGGTGATCGCCTTCCAGTTCCTGCTGTCGCACCCCGAGCGGGTGCGCAGCGCGATCCTGCTGGAGCCTTACCTGCCGCGCGAGGAGCCCCAGGCGATCCAGGCCAACATCGACGCCTTCATGGGCGCCATGAAGCTCTACGAGAGCGGCGACAAGCTCGGCGCCGCCCAGCGGTACATGGAGTCGGTGTGCGGGCCGAACTTCCTGTCGGCCGTGGAGATGACCGGGCCGCTCGACGTGTGGGAGCGGGTCGAGGAATGCGTGGACACCACGTTCACCGTCGACTTCCCGGCGATCTCGCAGTGGGGCTTCAAGCCGTCCGAGGCCGACAGGCTCGTCGCCGGCAAACCGGACATGCCCGTGCTGGCCGTCATGGGCCTGGACAGCGAGTCGGCGATGCCCGGATTCAGGGAGACCCAGCGCTTCCTGATGAACTGGCTGCCGCAGGCCGAGCGGTGCGGCATCCCCAACGCCACGCACGGGATGCAGAGCATGAACCCGGTCGCCGTCGCCGAGGCGGCGCACCGGTTCCTGCGCAAGGTCAGCGCGTCCGCCTAGGGGCTCAGGCGCGCGACAGCCGGTCGGCCTGCCTGATCGGTTCCGGCAGCCGGTAGGCGGGCGTCATGCGCAGCACGTGGGCGCAGGCGTTGTCGAGGCCGATCCGGTTGCCCTGGGACACGTACACCGGTCTCACCCCGTCGCGCGTGCGCAGCGCACGGCCCACGACCTCGCCGTCGAGCAGGATCGGGCTCCACGATCCCCGCTCGGCGGCGGGGTCGTCGCACGCGCCGACGAAGGCGGTCTTGGCCACGCCGATCACCGGCAGGCCGGTCAGCACGCCCAGATGGCAGGCCAGGCCGAAGCGGCGGGGGTGGGCCAGGCCGTAGCCGTCGCAGACCAGCAGGTCCGGCGCCACCGTCAGCCGCTCCATGGCGGCCAGCAGCGGCGGCAGCTCCCTGAAGGCGAACAGGCCAGGCACGTAGGGGAACGCGGCGGGCCCGCGGGCCACCGCGCTGTCGACCACCCGCAGCGTGTCGGCCTCCAGGACCACCACGGCGCCGGTCACCTCGTCGCCCTCGGCGGCGTAGCCGACGTCGAGCCCGGCGACGAACCGCACCCGCTCCGGGCCGGGGTCGGACAGGTCGACCAGCGGACGCAGCCGCTCCTGTTCGGCCTCGGCCTCGGCGATCGTGGTGGGCCATGGAGGTGCGCTCGTCATCCCGACATCCAACCGCGTCCCCCGCGCCCGCGCATCCCGTCGCCCTCCACCCGCCGGACGTCCTCCGCGCCCGCGTATCCCGTCGCGCTCCACCCGCCGGACGTCCTCCGCGCCCGCGTATCCCGTCGCGCTCCACCCGCCGGACGTCCTCCGCGCCCGCGTATCCCGTCGCGCTCCACCCGCCGGACGTCCCCCGGCTCGCGTATCCCGTCGCCCTCCGGCCGCCCGGCGACACCGGGCGCGCGTCGGGGCGATGTCACCTCAGCCGCCGGCGCCTTCCGGACGGCGCGCGGCGATCAGGGCCAGCACCCCGATGGCCAGCATCGGCCAGCTTCCCGTGACGGGGAAGTAGAACACGCACAGCGGGACGCCCATGGCCAGCATGTACCACCCGAGCTGCGCGGGCACCCGCCCCGTCGTCCGTACGGCGTGCCGCGACATCGTGCCGAGCGCCAGGAACGCGATGCCGGAGATCATGAACCACACGCTCGACTCGCGTACCCAGAAGTCGGGTAGCGCCGTGTCGGCGACGCCGCGGAAGAAGCCGTCGGCGGCGATCGCGGCCCAGGCGTTGGGCTGGAGGAACGCCCACCCGAAATGGAGCACCGCCAACCCGATGATCAGCCGCGGGACCCAGCGGTTCAGCCCGTTCATTCGTCGTCTCCCCGGTTGTCCGGCGCCAGGCGCAGGGCCAGCGCGTAGATCTCTCGCAGGTCCTCGGCGGGCAGCGGCGGCACGACCTGCTGGGCCCCGACCAGCACCAGGTACAGCAGGTGGGCCAGCGGGCCGGCGTCGGCCCGCCGGCCGACGAGCCCGCCGCACAGGGCGGTCAGGTAGTCGATGCGCAGCCGGTCGACGCGTTGCTGGAGCGCGTGGACCTCGTCGTCCTGCGCCGCCCACGCGCGCATCGCGATCTCGAGGTCGTGGCTGCCGCCCTTGTCCTCGAGCACCAGGGTGACGAGGTGATCGAGCTTGACGGACGCCGCGTCCGCGACCGCCTCGGCACTGTCGATGTAGCGGCTGGTGTGCTCGGTCTCGAAGTGCCGCAGCAGGTCGGTCTTGAAGCCCGCCATGCCCTTGAAGTGGTGGTAGAACGACCCCTTGGTCAGGCCGAGGTCGCCGCACAGCCGCTCGATGGTCAGCGCGGGCGCGCCGTCCTCACCCAGCACCCGGAGCCCTGCCTCCAGCCAGTCACGCTTGCTCGCCATGGTGAACCTCTCTTGTCCGCGTCACCGTACCATACGGAATGGTATGTTCCCGGCGCCTGCCGTCCTTTGCCGCGCGCATCACGGCGTCACGACGGCATGGCGCTCGGGCCGGGGGCGACGGTCGAGTAGGAGCCGATCTTCTCCTTCACCGGCACCAGCGCCCGCACCGAGCCCGCCCTGCTGAAGGTGAAGGTCATCGGGATCGAGCCCGTCGGCCGCACGCCGGTGACCTGGGCGATCGGCTGGTCGAGCCCGACCAGCCGCCCCGGCGGCAACACGACCGGCGCGGCCAGCTGGACCGACCCGCCGCCGCCGTCCACGGTGACCCGCTCGAGACGGTCGGGCTGCCCCTGGTCGTTGATGATCACGGCGTACAGGGGCAGCGTGGCCGGCGGGGGCTGCCCGGGCGCGCCGGCGAGCAGGAAGACGTTGCGCAGGTGCACGTCGTGGTGGCTGACGTTGGCACCCTCGTTCTGCGGCTGGTGGAACCGCGTGACATCGTCGAGATCGTGGGTCACGCCGGTGCACCCGCCGGTGGCGAGGCCGAGGCAGAGCGCGGTGGCCGCGATGACGCGAAGAGCCGGCACGGCAACCCTCCTGACGCGAGGAGCTGGAACTGTCGCGCTACCCACGCCCGTCCCCCCGTAACCAGAGACCGGGAGGGCCCCGCCGCGGCGGGTCACACCACCTCACGCTCCCCTTGCGGTGTAACCGGCCGCGCGGTACACGCGGTCGTCGCGAGGGCGCGTCCCGGCTTTCCGGTGGCGCCCGCGTGATGCGGCCGGGCCGGAAGCGGAAGAGCCGGGCGCGCCTCCTCCCATGCTCGGACCTGGGTGTAGGTAGCCGGCGGCTACCGGGGTGGTTCACGTGGCGGTTGGCGGGCCGACCGTGATGAAGCGGCTTCCGGACATCCAGGAGCCCCTTTGGACATTCACCCTGCGCGGCAACAGGTCGGCGGAGATCTTGTCTCCCGCGTCGCGGTGCCGTGAGAAGTCGGCGTGCAGCCTGACGCGGCGGTCCGGCCTGTCCGTGGATCGTCAGAAGGCCGATCCATCCGGGGTGGCGACGGCATGTACCGGAGTGTCGATCTTCGTGCTCGACCTCGGTGCAGGCCGAGGGCGGGACGAACTGGTGTTCCGTGACGGGGACGCTCGCAGCTCCTCGGTCCTGCAGTCCGCGGTGAGCGGCGTCCACCGCTGCACCCCGCCGTCGCCAACTGCGCCAGAAAGCCTCCTCTCCGGCCCAGTGCTACGATCTCCACCGTAATTCGTACATAGTTGTTCGAGTTATGGGAGGACTTCCGATCATGGATGGAGGCGCGCACGGTCGTGGTGCTGAGCATGGATGCCAAGGTGGTTCTGCTGGCGGCGGGCCTGATCTTTCTGCTGGCGTTGCTGCTGGGCGTATGGAAGTATCGCCAGATGGCCACCTCTGCGGAGCATGTGGCTCACCCCTACGTGGACGTCGCACATCGAACCGCCTTGCTCTATTCGTTCGCGACGCTGCTGCTCGCGGCGTTCGTCGAGCTGAGCGACTGGCCGTCGTCGGTCGACCTGATGGCGGCGGGGGTCATGATCTTCTTCTTCGTGGCCGCGATCGGGACCTACGTTTACCACGGCTGGCGTCGTGACACCGACAATCAGTTGCGCCATCCCGTACGCGGCACGAGCGCGTTCATGGTCTCTCTGATCGTCGGTGAGATCGGCGGCTTCGCCGTACTGCTGGCTGGATTCGTTCGGGCACAGCTTTTGTAAGTGGGGCATCGGTCTCTGCCTCGGCCAACGTTGAGGACCCCCTGAGGGACTTGCAAACGAGGCCATACTTACGGCGACTCCGCGGCTGCCAGGGAGCGCCGACGTCGCTCCACGAGGAGGAAACGGACGACGATGAAGCCGATACTCGCCGCAGCCGCCGCCCATACGATCGTCTTCCCTATGGTCTCGACCACCTCGTTCCTGCCGGGCGCGAGCACGACCATCTGGACGGCGGCGCCGACCGGCACGGTCAAGCGTGCGAGCAAACCGATCACTCCCGACCGCTTGACGTATGTACCAACGGCTCCCAAGGGCGCTCCGAACACGACACTGGCGACCCACCACAGGGGCGGTTCGGACTCGTACCAGGGGAATTGCTCGCCGCTACGGATGGTGTCCACGATGCTGTAGGCGGCTGTGGCCGCAAGAAGGGCCAGTGCGCCGGCGGCGGCACCGCCCCGCGCCAGTGCGGTGGGGCGGCTCTCCCCGGCACGTGTGACCAGCCACCCCACTGCGACCGCCAAACCCGCCCAAGCCCAGCCGGAGTCGAGCAGCACGCTCATGATTTCCGCGATCGACCACCCGCTGGTGGTGTAGGCACGGCTTGAAAGGTCGGCGTAGCTGTGGGAGAGGGCGTTCACGAGGGAGGTTGCCGCGCCGAATCCCGCTCCGACCGCCAGGGCGCTCACCAGGATCTCTACGGGACGGGTCACGCGTGAGCGGTCCTGCCATCGACTGTCCTGCCGCTGATCGTTGGTCACGGTGCCTTCCTACCGCACGGATCACGCTGTGCAGGCGGATATTCCATGCGATCCAGGGATCAGCCGCATGTGCCGGTTGGTGGCATGTCCATGAACGGCCAGACCGCGCTCACCTCAATCTCCTGTCAACCGGCTGTCAATCCGAGCGGGCCACAGTCAGGGCCATGAAGACGATTTTCGCCGCCCTCCTGCGGATTACCGGTCTCGGCGTCACCGCCTGCGGCGCCTCGCCCATGGGCTGCTTCCGGCAGCAGGGCCGCTGATGGGACCGCTCAAACGCCCGCTGGCCAGGCCGGTGGCAGGTAGCAGCCCGCCGTGGCCGGCGCCTCCAACCCCGCCGGCAGAGGTCTTCGACCCTCCAAAACGCACGGTGCTTCCACCCCGACCGCTCACCGCCGCCGCAAGGTAGAAGATCGCCGCAGGTCGCAGAGGGTGGAGTGCATCCGAGTCAAGGCCGGGTTTCGGTCCGGTCGGGCAGTCGGGCGTCCACGGGGCGATAACGCGCGGGAGACGTGTTTGCCCAGGTCGGGCTGCTCTACTTTGCCCCTGGTGGCCCCGACCCGAGTCGAGGGCCGGGACCCTGGGCGGATACGGGCCACGCCGGAACGCCCCGGCGTGCCAGGGCCTTGGGACTCTCCTCCCGGGCGGCAACGCCAAGCACTGATCCGCGAGGTCATCCGAACCGCCTGAACGGGCCGGACCGGCCTGTTCAGGCGACGACAGGTTCGCCGCTCAGCGCGACACCGGCCCGGCGCAGTTCGTCCAGTGCGGTGCGCGTGGTGTCGGCAGCGACGCCGGCGGTGTAGTCGAGCAGGACCCGCACCGTGAAGCCCGCGCGCGCTCCGTCCAGAGCGGTGGCCTTCACGCAGTGGTCGGTCGCGATGCCGACGACATCGAGGTCGGTGATGTCACGGGCCTTCAGCCAGGCGGACAGTGTCGTGCCGTCCTGGGTCGAGCCCTCGAAACCGCTCTTGGAGGCGGAGTGAGCGCCCTTGAAGAAGACCTCGTCGACGTGCCCGGAGTCGACGGCGGGCGCGAAATCCGGATGGAACTCGCTTCCCTCACTACCGACGACGCAATGCACGGGGAATGAGTCCTGGAAGTCGGGATTGTCGGAGAAGTGGGCGCCCGGATCGATGTGGTGGTCACGGGTGGCGACGACGAAGTCATACTGTCCGTCGGCGCGCCGGACCAGCTCGGCGATGGCGGCGGCTCGATCCGCGCCGCCCTTCACTGGAACGCTGCCGCCCTCGCAGAAGTCCTTCTGCACATCGACGATGATCAGTGCACGACTCACGGAAAATCCCCTTTTCTCGGTCTATTCGCCGATGATCACCCCGCCGTCGGCGGGCGGGCACACCACGATCCGGACGTTCACCGACCGGTGTGGCGCGCACGGCCACGCGGTTCACCCCGCCGGATCCCGGATCACATCCACTCGATTGTGACATTGAGTATAAGCATTCTCACTCTACGTGTTCGCGCTGGGGGCAGCTCGGTCGCCGGACCGTACGGCCGGCCGAAACCGCGGCCGGTCCCTGAGGGCAGCGCAAGGAGTAGCACTCGCCCGCCCACTCATGGCGCCACCCGGCGCCAGCGCCACACCGCGCTGGCGCGGGTGTTCCTTCTTGGAACCGTTGAGTTTCTCCATCGCGAGGGCGAGCGCACCCGCCCTGGCTGGCTAACGGCACCGGCCGTCCGGTTGCTGCCCGCCCTATGGCGGCGGAACTGCCGGAAGGAACCGCGGCCGTGCCGTGTTGTCCCGTGAAGCCGTGGCGTCGCGCCTGGCGGTCAGGATGGCTGAAGTTCGTCGAAAAGGGCGAGGGCTTCGGTGGGGTCCGGGCTCACGAGGCGTTCCAGCCCGGCCATCGTGATCTTCGCCCACCTGCCGGCCCGTGCCCACATCTGTTCCTCGAAGGCGCGGACGGCCTCGTCCAGTTCGCCTGGGCCGGGGGCGGCGACGGACTCGGCGAGTTCGGCGCCTTCCAGCATCGCAAGGTTCGCGCCCAACCCGAGTGGGGGCATCAGGTGGGCGGCGTCGCCCAGTAGCGTCACCCCGGGGACGTGGGCCCAGGTGTGGGACACGGGCAGGACGTAGAGGGGGCGGTGGACGAAAGCGGTGCCGTGGCGGAAGAGGTCGAGGACGGGAGCGGCCCAGCCGTCGAACAGAGCCAGCATGCTTGATCGCACGGCCTCGACGTCGGCCAGGTCCAGGCCCGCGTCCATGCCCGCGCGCCGGTTGAGGCCCATATGCCGGTCCGGGTTCGTGTGCCAGTCCAGCGGCGCGCGGAACTGGGCGTACACCTTGACGTGGCCGCCGCTGTTGCGCTGGGCGACGAGGCCGCGGTTCACGCCGTACACAGCCATGGAGCCGTCGCCGATCAGCCGGGCGAGGTCGGGGTGGCGGGTGTCGACGTCGTCCAGGGAGGTCTCGACAAAGGTGACGCCGGTGTAGTGCGGCGTCACGGACGAGACCGCCGGACGGACCCGGGACCAGGCGCCGTCCGCGCCGATCACGAGGTCGAACGTCTCCTCTCGCCCGTCCGCGAAACGGACCAGCACGCCATCCCCGGTCCCCGGCACCACCTCCGTCACGCCCCGCCCCCACTGAACGTCCAGAGGGCCGAGCAGCAGGTCACGGAGTTGCCTGCGGTCGATCTCGGGATTGGCCCGGTCATCAGGACGGGGTTGCCAGTCGCGTAGGACGGTCCCGTCCACGTCCAGGATGCGCATGGCCTGCCCTTCGGGACGGGACAGCGCCTGGAACTCCGTCAGCAGCCCCGCCTTGCCCAGCGCGAGTTGGCCCAGATTCTCGTGCAGGTCCAGCGTGCCGCCCGGGGGACGGGCGTCAGGGGCGGGATCGCGTTCGAGGACGGTGACGGGGTGACCGTGGCGGTGCAGGACGCGGGCGAAGGTAAGGCCGGCGGGGCCGGCTCCGATCACGGCGATACGATGTCTCATATCGATACACTGTATTTTGCCGAGACGCTGTATCGCAACAGTACGATGTAACCCATGACTGTGTGGGACCGGCCGGAGCCGCCGACTCGCCCCGCGCCACTCGACCGCGAGCGAATCGTCGCCGCCGCCATCGCGCTGGCCGACGAGGGCGGGCTGGAGGCGGTGTCGTTGCGCAAGGTCGCCGCCCGGCTGGACGCCGGCCCGATGCGGCTGTACGGATACATCTCCACCAAGGAGGAGCTGTTCGACCTCATGGTGGACGAGGTCCACGCCGAGATCCTCCCCGAGGAGCAGCCCGGCGACTGGCGGGAGGTGCTGCGCATCCGCGCCGACCGCACCAGGCAGGCCGCCCTCCGTCACGAATGGCTGGCCGACCTGCTCGGCGGCCGTCCGAGCCTGGGCCCGAACGCCCTCGCCGTGACCGAGGCCACGCTGGCCGCCCTCGACGGCCTCGCCGACCTCGACACCGTCATGCGCGCCGTGGAGACCGTCAGCGCCTACTTCACCGGCGCGATCAGGCGCGAGATCGCGAACCTGCGGGCCGAGCGCGCCACGGGCCTGTCCAAGCGCGACTGGCAGCGCGCCTACGGCCCGCATGTGAGCAGGATGCTGGCCACGGGCCGCTTTCCCGCGCTGGCCAAGGCCGTGCACGACGGCACCGAGGTGGACGCCGAGGAGTCCTTCTCGACCGGACTGGACTGGGTCCTCGACGCCGTGGCCGCCAAACTCGCCCGGCCGCCGGCGTGACACGGCACCGTCGGCAAGGCCTGGCCGGTGTCCGTGCCGAGTCGGCCCAACCTGGCGAGCAGCAGCCGACTGGCCCGGCGGCCACGCCCGCACAGGCAGCGCCCCCACCGCGAGCACTCCGCCACGACAGAAATCACCGGCATGGGGGCGAGGTGCGAAACCGAGAGGCTCATCCCTCGACGTCACCGCGTAGAGTCTCCTTCATGCAGGGCATGATCACGATCCGCGAGGCGGGACCAGGCGACGGGGACGTCCTCGGCGAGATCCATGCGATCTCCTGGGGCATCTCGCACGGCCCGTTGTGCACCCCGAAGGTCGCTGCCGCCGGTATCCAGGAGCGGCGCACCAAGTGGGACGCCATCCTCGCCGAGGGCAAGGACACAGTTCTGCTCGCGCTCCTGGATGATCGTCCAGGCGCCTTCGCCCGCTTCGGGGCCTCCTCCTTCCGCCCCGGCCTCGCGGAGATCCACACCTTCTTCGCCCACCCAGACGTCTGGGGCAGCGGCCTCGCGGCGGCCTTGCTGGCCGCCATCTTGGACCGGCTGCGGGACGTCGGCCATGACCGCGTGCATCTGTGGACGCTTCGGGAATCAGCCCAGGCGCGCCGTTTCTACGCCAAGAACGGCTTCGGCGAGACCGGCAGGCGACACAACCACGACTTCGGCGAGGGCCCTCTGCTTGCCCTCGTGGAGCTCGAGCGAACCGTGCCCCGGCCCCGACTGTGACGGCCGTGCGGCAGGCCGCAACCGAGATGTGGAAGTCGGCCGGTTTGCTCACCCCGCCGGCGACCGAGGCGAACGCGGCCTCGTAGGCCGGACCCATGGCGGCCGCCGCGGTCGCCCTGAACGCAAGAGGCCCGACCAGGGTGGACCCCGGCCGGGCCCGGCTGGCTACTCAGTTCGGCAGGCTCAGGAATTCCGGTGCGGTACGCACCGGGGGTCGCGCCGGCGTGCCGCACGACCGCGCCCGGGTGACATGCGGGGACGGTACCCCCAGCGGTGCCGGTCGGAACCGTCATCCTCTGGTGACGAGGTGGAGGGGCTTGCGTTCCGGCAGGCGCCGGGACGCGGCGGCGGCGCGCTCGCGCCACCACAGGAGACCGTTGGCGTCGGCCTGACGTTCGAGCGCGCTCAGGTGGGCGGCGGCCGTTTCGTGCCTGCCGATCGCCGCGGCCAGCAGGGCCAGGTACCAGTCGACCGGCCCCATGCAGACGACCGCGGAGAGGGCGGAGACACGGCCGCTGTAGGGCAGGAGGGTGTCGTAGATGGCGCGGCATTCGTGCGGGCGGCCCAGCGCGGCCGCGGCGGCGGCGCGCAGGCAGACCATGGACAGCCACGACCAGTCGCGGCGCGGCGCGGGGCGCGGGCCGTCGTTCAGCAGCCTGGCTTGGCCGACGCGGCCCTGGGCGCACAGCTGCAAGGTCCGGACGTCGTGGCCGAGGGTGGGGTGGACGGCGTGGACGGCGTCGATGAGCGGGCCGGCCTCGGCCATCGTTCCCTGGTGGAAGCCGAGGCCGATGCGGCCCATGGCGACGGCCTGGCGGGCGTGCCAGACGCCGAGGTGGGCGGACTGGGCCTCGGCGTCGTCGTACAGGAGGGCGGCCTGGTCGAACCGGCCGTCCATGGCGAGCCGGTTGGCCCGCCACAGGGTGTGTTGCAGGCGTGGCCAGGGCAGCGGGAGGCGTTCCAGCAGGGTGTCGCAGCGGGCGGCGGCGCGGTCGGCCGCGGGCAGGACGAACGTTTCGAGGTGGTGGTGGGTGTCCATCATGTGGGCGAGCAGTTCGAACTCGGGAGTGTTCGTCTGTGCCGCGAGGTCGTGCAGTTCGGCGGAGATGCGCTGCAGTTCCGGGAGATGCCGTGGATGGGGCAGGGCGAGGTGGCGGGCGTTGAGCGCGAGCATGCGCAGGTGCGGGTCGCCCAGGCGGCGGGCCATGGCGACGGCCTCAGCGGACAGGTCGTCGCGACGCGGGTCGCAGGTGCCGTCGTACAGCTCCTGAGCCAGCCCGGCCAGCAGCCTGGCCCGCTCGGGAGAGTCGGTGGCGGGCAGGTCGCGCAGCGCGGCCTCGAAACGTCGCACGAGCCTGAGATCGACCGGCTCGTACGGGTCCCGTAACGTCCACAAGGCCGGGACGTCGAACGCGGTCAGCGCGCGGACCACGAGGCCGGTCCCTCGGTCCCCGCGGTCGGCGACGCGGAGCGCCACCGCTCTGGCCCGGCGCGCGGCGATCGGGTCCCCGGCGTTCAGGCACGCACGGGTCCTGCGCAGGAGGAGTTCGACGTGTTCGGCCGGGTCGCCCCCTGAGGCGTCGTGGGCGGTGACCGCCCTGTCCCACCAGGTGGCCGCCTCCTGGTAGGCGAGATGCATGTCCGCGTGCTCGGCGGCGGTCACGGCCCAGCGGACGGCCTCGCCGTACGCCGCAGGTCCCGCCTGGACCGCGTGGCGGGCGATGACGGCCACCTCGGTGGAGGGACGGGAGGACAGGGCGGTGGCCAGATCCCGGTGGATGGCCGCCTCGCGCAGGGGCGCGATGCCGCGGCGCACGGCCTCGCGGACCAGGTCACAGGCGAACGCCAGGCGGCCGGCCCCGTCGGTCCTCAGCAGTCCTCCGCGGACCGCCTCGTCGAGCAGGCCGTACGCCTCGACTCCGGCGACCTCGGCCACCAGCGCGGGATCGAAAGCTCCGCCGATCGACGCCGCGACCGCCAGCACCTCCGCCATCCCGGGCAGGGGCGCAGGCCACAGCCGCACCAGTTCGGCGACCGCGTCGGGGACGGCGTCCAGGTTCCTCGCCCGGATGCTCTCGCGGACGAGGAACGCGTTGCCTCCGGTGAGCCGGGTCGTTCTCTGGGCGGACGCCTCGTCCAGGTGCACTCCCAGGTCGGCGGCGACGGCACGCACGGCGTCGGCGCCGAGGCCGGTCACGGGCACGCGGACCAGGTCGTAGCGCGCCCAGGTGGTGAGCGGGCCGTCGAAGCCGGTACGGAACGCGGTCACCAGGGTGATCGCGGCGTCCTTCGCCAGGACGAGAAGGTCCCTGAGGAGACCGAGCGAGGCGGGGTCGGCCCACTGAAGGTCGTCCAGGATGATCACCAGCGGGCGGGACCCGGCGGCGGCGATCAGCCGTCGGGCGACGGTCCGGCTCGCGCCTGGCGGTGCGGCGTGCCCGTCCGGCCACTGGTCCTGTGGCGGCGCGACCAGGTGGTGATCCTGCGCCGGGCAGTGCTGCTCCAGCGTGTCCAACACCTGGATCCACGGCCACAGCCGCGGTGTCGTCTCGTCGTCGTGGCAGCGGCCCCAGAGGACCAGCTGCCCCAGCCGTGTCGCGCAGAGCTCGGCGAACGCCTCCAGCAGGAAGGTCTTGCCTGCGCCAGGGTCCCCGGTCACCGCCGCGACCGACAGCCCGGCGTGCGCGGCCCGGCCGGCCGGCGCCAGCAACGCGGCGAGCTCGCCGTCGCGCCCGCGCAGCACCCGCCCCGGCACGGGACCGACCTCGGGCGTCGGGCGGGGCTCGGGCGTCGGGCGGGGCTCGGGCATCCGGCTGGTCTCGGGCGTCGGGCTGGTCTCGGGCGTCGGGCGGTGCTGGGGCGAGGATGCCAGGGCGGTCTCGGGGGCGGCCAGAAGCAGGACGGCGTCGTGCGCGACGGCGGCCAGCGAATCGGCCTGGTGGAGGATGTCACGTTCCATGGCGCGCAGCTCGGGGCCCGGGTCGAGGCCGAGCTGGTCGGCCAGCAGGTCGGCCGCGCGCCGGAGCACGGCCAGCGCCTCCGCCTGACGCCCCGTGCGGTACAGCGACAGCGCGAGCAGGCACCACAGCCGCTCGCGCAGCGGGTTGGCCATCGTCTCGGCCTCCAGGAAGGCGAGCACGGCCTGCGGGCGGCCCAGGTCGAGCAGCGTGCGGGCGTGCCGTTCGACGGCGGTGAGCCGCAGCTCGTGCAGCCGGCTCACCTCGGTGAGCGCCCATAGCTGGTCGCCGAACTCCTCGTACGGCGCGCCCCTCCACAACCCCATGGCCTCCTCCAGACAGACCAGCGCGTCCCCCGGCGAACGCAGCTCCGACCGGCCCACCAGGTCGGCGAAGCGGACCGCGTCCACCCGGTCCGTCGCCAGCAGGTAACCGGGCGGGCGGCCGATCAGCAGGGTGGGCCTGGTGCGCGGAGGGCGTCGGGGTTCGAGCGCGCGGCGCAGGTTCGACACGTACGAGTGGAGCGTCGCCAGGGCGCTGGGCGGCTGCGCGTCGCCGTACAGGTCGTGGAGCAGGGCGTCGGCGGAGACCACCGCGCCCCGCGCGATCAGCAGCCGGGCCAGTACGGCGCGCGGGCGCGGACCGCCCAGCTCGACGGGTCCTCCCTCGGCGTCGCGCACCTCCAAAGAACCCAGGACTCGAAATTCCACCTGTACTCGCTCACGCCTTCTCGGACGGGACGAAGGCCACGTGGCCGGGCCGGACGGCAAGCAGCACCCCGAGCGCGGCGTACCCGACGACCAGGTGCCCACCGCCCACCCAGCGCGACACGTCCTCGCCGAGCACCAGGTAGGAGGGGACCGTCACGACGGCCCAGCTCTCCGCGACCAGCGGCCACCAGCGCAGCTTCCCGACCCACCGGCCCGCGACCGCCAGCTTCACGCTGATGGCTGCCATGCCCAGCATCGACAGCGGCCAGCAGAGGTCGAGCGCGGCCAGCCAGTCCGCGTTCTTCACGTCGTCCGGCAGGACGCCGTGCAGGAACGACCAGACGCTGGCCATGCCCAGCAGGACCGCCTCGACCCTGAGCGCCACGGCGGCGGCGCGGGAGGTTCCGATGGCCTGGGTCCTCATCTGCACCCACAGCAGGCAGAACACGCCGAGCTGGAACAGCAGGCCGGTCAGGTCCACGACGCGCTCTCCCACGCCGACGCCGGTCGAGCCGAAGACGAAGATGGCCGCTGCCCAGGAAAGCGTGCCCGCCGTGAGCCCGGCGCCGGCGAGGCGGACGGCGGCGACGCCGATCGGTCGCCGGCCGGTGCCCGGCGAGCCGTTCATGCTCTGGAGATCCGTGCGAGCCTTGGCCGGCTCGTCTGTGATGCGGGCGTCCATGCTTTCCCTCCGGTTGCGAATGGCGACGGTGTCCACGATGCGCGTCCGCCGTCCCGGGCAGGCAGGGTCGCCCGTCCCCACTCAGGTCCCGGCGCTCCGCCCGCTGTCCCGGGACAGGCTGTCCCGGGACATCAGGACACGAACCCGGCGACAATGCTCGGGTGATGAATGCCGGACCGGCAGGGATCCCGGCGTCGAGTTCTGCCCGCCGGCCCGTGGTCCTGCCGGTGGCCGTGACGGTGTGCGCGGCCGCGCTGCTGGTCGGCACCGTGCTGCTGGACGTCGGCAACGCCGGCGTGGCCCTTCCGCCGAACAGCGACCTCGACGAGGCCGGCTGGCCCTCCGCGCTGGCGGGGCTGGCCCAGGCCGTGCCCGGCGCGCTGTTGCTGCGGCGGCTGCCCCGGCATCCGGTCGCATGGGTGCTGACGCTCTCCGGGCTCGCCTGGGCGCTGAACGGCTTCCTCGGCGCATGGGCGGTGCACGCGATCTACGTGTCCCCTGGCGCGCCATGGGCCGCTTTCGCCTACTGGTTCTACGCCCGGTTCGGCGCCGCGCTGCTGATCGGGCTGCCGCTGCTGATCCTGCTGTTCCCTGACGGGCGCCTGCCGTCCGGAAGAGTATGGCGGTGGCTGTCGGCGGCGAGTCTCGCGCTGACCGCGCTGCTGCCCGCCGTCTGGGCGTTCGCGCCGATGGAGGTGCTGACCCGCTACGACGCGGCCCCGCTGCCTCCCGAGATCGCCCGGCTCGACCTCGACCCGTTCAGCGTCGGCCTGCCCTACGAGGTCTGGCTGCCCGTGCTCGAAGTCGCCAGGGCCGCGGTGCCGGTGAGCCTCGTGGTGCCTTTCGCGGTCATGGTGCACCGTTACCGCGTCGCGGATCCGGAGCGGCGGGCGCAGATCCGCTGGCTGACCTGGGCGGCGCTGGTGGGCATGTTCGTGCTGCCGCTGCCGCTGGTGGCACCGCCGGAGCTGCCGCCGCTGCTGCTGTGCGCTGCGCTCGGGCTCACCTCGGGCGCCGTCCTGGTCGCGGTGAGCAAATACCGCCTGTACGACATCGACCGGCTGCTGCCCGCGACGTTCCTGTACGGCGTGCTCGCGGTCGCGGTGGTGGTGATCGATGTGGCGGTGTTCACCCTCGCGGGCAGCGTGCTCGGCGAACGCGACTCCGCGCTGGCCGCGACCGCGATCGTGGCGGTCGCCTACTCGCCGCTGCGCACCTGGCTGTGGCGGGCGGCACGGCGGCTCGTCCGCGGGGCGCGCGATGATCCGTACGCGATGGTCTCCACCCTCGCCCAGCGGCTCGAGCTCGCCATAGAGCCGGACGAGCAACTCCTCGCCCTGGCCCGGACGGTGGCGGAGGCGTTCCGGTTGCCGTACGTGCGGGTGGAGATCGAGCGGCCGGGCGGCGTGCGGTCCGTGGTCGAGCACGGTTCACCGCGCGGCCCGTCGGTCTCGCTGCCCGTCGCCTACCGCGCCGAAGCGGTGGGCCGCCTGGTGCTGTGCGGAGCCGACCTGACGGAACGCGACCAGCGGCTGCTCGGCGACCTCGTACGGCAGGCCGCCGCGGCGGCCAGGGCCAGCGAGCTCAGCACCGACCTGCAACGCATCCGCGCCCAGCTCGTGCTCGCCCGTGAGGAGGAGCGCCGCCGGCTGCGCCGTGACCTGCACGACGGGCTCGGGCCGAGCCTGGGCGCCGTGGCCCTGCGCATCGAGACGGCCCGCAACCTGGCCGCCACCGCGCCCGCGGAGTCCGATCGCATCCTGGAGCAGACGGCCGCCGAGGTCTCGACCGTGCTGGCCGACGTCCGCCGTCTGGTGCACGACCTGCGCCCGCCGGCGCTCGACGAGCTCGGCCTGCTCCGCGCGGTGGAGCAGCAGGCCGGCCGCGTCCGCGCAGGCGGCCTGCACGTGGTCGTGTCCGGCGACGGGCTCGCCCCGCTGCCTGCCGCGGTCGAGGTCGCGGCGTACCGTATCGTGTCGGAGGCGCTGGCCAACGTGGCACGGCACGCCGACGCCGCGCGCTGCGACATCTCACTCGGCGTGCGGGACGGGGCACTGGAGGTGCTCGTGCGCGACGACGGCTCCGGCATCGAACCTGACGTCGTGGCCGGGGTCGGCATGCTGTCGCTGCGCGAACGCACCGCCGAGCTGGGCGGAGACTGCGAGGTCAGCTGCCCGCCCGGCGGTGGCACGCTCGTGCGCGCGAGGCTTCCGCTGGAGCAGACCATGGAGGTGGCAGGTGTCCGATGAGCCGATCCGCGTGCTGCTCGCGGACGACCACCCGATCTACCGCGACGGGCTGGCGGTGCTGCTGGGCTCGATCCCCGGCATCGACGTGGCCGGCACCGCGGCGACCGGTCTGGAGGCGGTGGAACGCGCCGCCGCCCTGCAGCCCGACATCGTCGTCATGGACGTCGCCATGCCCGGCCTCGACGGCATCGAGGCGACGCGGCGCGTGGTCGCGGACAGCCCGCACATCGGCGTCCTCATGCTGACGATGTCGGAGGAGGACGCCACCCTGTTCGAGGCGATGCGCGCAGGAGCCCGCGGTTACCTGCTGAAAGGCGCCAACCAGGCCGAGATCGTCCGTGCCATCCAGGCCGTCGCCCACGGTGAGGCCATTTTCGGCCCCTCGGTCGCGCGGCGCGTGGCCGAGTACTTCTCAGGCCCGGCCACCAGGCCGGACGACACCACGTTCCCGCAGCTCACCCCGCGCGAGCGGGAGATCCTCGCGCTGATCGCCGCAGGCCGGTCCAACCCGCAGATCGCGGCCGCCCTGTTCCTGTCACCGAAGACCGTGCGCAACAACGTCTCCAACATCTTCGCCAAGCTGCACGTCGCCAACCGGGCCGAGGCCATCCTCCGCGCCAGGGACGCGGGACTCGGCCGCTGATCCCCATGGCCGTCCCGCGGCGACACCGGGACCTGCCACCGAGCCCCGAACGCAGGCGCGGGGCCCCGGGGTAACCCGGGGGCGGCGCGGGTTTCCGGGGGGGGACTTGGGG